>NZ_CP061725.1:1865434-2176340 GCF_014764405.1 Micromonospora craniellae
GGCCGGTCACGATGACCGAGGCACCGGCGCTGAGCACGTCACGTGCGCCGCCCACCAGCAGGTAGCCGTCGAGCAGCAGGCAGCCGGCCTCCACGCCGGCCTCGATCCGGCCGGTGAGCGTCATCTCCCCCGTCGTGGTCGGAGGCGAGGTCGGTACGCCCCGGGTCTTGCCGGGCGGCGGCGGGCTGGCCGGAGCCGTCGGGTCCACCGGGTCGGAGGGCGGGGGCACGGGGCCGGTCGGATCCGGGGTCGGCAGCTCGGTCACGGGTGACGCTCCCGTCGGGGTGGGTGCGGCGGGGCCGTTGCCGGCGTCCTGACCGCCGCAGGCGACGAGCGCCGTGCAGACGATCAGCGCGGTGGCGACGATCCGAATGGTCCTCATGCCAGCTCTGACGTGTCCGGAAGGTCAACCGTTCCATCGGCGCGGGCCGACGGATCAGCTCCGGGCCGCCGCGGCGGCCTTCATGTCGCGCTTGAGTTCCTGCGGCAGCGAGAAGGTGAGCCGCTCGTTGGCGGTCACCACCTCCTCGACGTCGCCGAAACCGCGCTCGGCGAGGTACGCCAGCACCTCCTGGACCAGCTCATCCGGCACGCTCGCGCCGGAGGTGAGGCCCACCGTGCGGGCGTCGGCCAGCCAGGCGTCGTCGATCTCGTGGGCGAAGTCGACCAGGTGTCCGGCGCGGGCGCCGGCGTCCAGGGCCACCTCGACCAGCCGTACCGAGTTGGATGAGTTGCGCGACCCGACCACGATCACCACGTCGCACTCGGCCGCGATCTCCTTGACCACGTGCTGCCGGTTGCTGGTGGCGTAGCAGATGTCGTCGCTGGGCGGCGACTGGAGCAGCGGCAGCCGCTTCTTGAGCCGGGCCACGGTCTCCAGGGTCTCGTCGACCGAGAGCGTGGTCTGCGACAGCCAGACGACCTTGCTCGGGTCGCGCACCGTGACGCCGTCGGCGTCCTCGGGGCCGTCCACAAGCTGGATGTGGTCGGGGGCCTCGCCGGAGGTGCCGATGACCTCCTCGTGGCCCTCATGGCCGATGAGCAGGATGTCGTAGTCCTCGGCGGCGAACCGCTTGGCCTCCTGGTGCACCTTGGTCACCAGCGGGCAGGTCGCGTCGATCGCCTTGAGCGACCGCTCCTTCGCCTGCTCGTGGACCTCGGGCGCCACGCCGTGCGCCGAGAAGATGACGGTGGCTCCCTCCGGAACCTCCTCGTTCTCCTCGACGAAGATCGCGCCCTGCCCCTCCAGCGTCCGCACCACGTGCTTGTTGTGCACGATCTCCTTGCGGACGTAGATCGGGGCACCGTAGAGCTTGAGCGCCTCCTCGACGGTCTGCACCGCCCGGTCGACGCCCGCGCAGTAGCCACGGGGCTTCGCCAACAGCACGCGCTTACCGGTCCCGGAAGTCCTCTCGCTCTCAGTCACGCCCCCCATCGTACGTGCCGCCCGCGCACCCGGCAGCGACCGCGCCCCTGCGCCGGGCCCGTCGATCATGCGGCCGCCGCGTGTCGTGGAGACAGACGCCGCCGCCCGGGTCATGATCAGCGAAGCGGTGGGTGGATGGGCTTAGGGTGGGCGGGTGAGTACGGGTGGGGGGACGGCGACGGGGAGCGGAACGGCTGCCGGCACAGCGGCCAGCACGGCGGAGGAGCCGTGGCCGGTGCGGGTGGTCAGCCAGAAGATCGGCGCCTGGGTGGCGCGTCTGGGCTGGGTCTGGGTCGACGGGCAGGTGGCGCAGATCAGCCGGCGGCCGGGCGCCAGCACCGTGTTCCTCACGCTGCGTGACCCGTCGGCCGACCTGAGCCTGACCGTCACCACCAATCGGGACGTGCTCGACACCGGCGCACCGGAGTTGCGCGAGGGTGCCCGCGTGGTGCTGCACGCCAAGCCGGAGTTCTACGCCGCCCGGGGCACGCTCAGCCTGCGCGCCGACGAGATCCGCCAGGTCGGTCTCGGCGAGTTGCTGGCCCGGCTGGAGAAGCTCAAGAAGCTGCTCGCCGCCGAGGGGCTGTTCGACCGGTCCCGCAAGCGCCGACCGCCGTTCCTGCCGCAGCGGATCGGGCTGATCACCGGCCGGGCCAGCGCCGCCGAGCGGGACGTGCTGACCAATGCCCGTCGCCGCTGGCCGGCGGTGGAGTTCCGGACGGTGAACGTGGCCGTGCAGGGTTCCGGTGCCGTGCCGCAGATCGTCGACGCGCTCAAGGTGCTGGACGGCGACCCGAGCATCGACGTGATCATCCTGGCCCGGGGCGGCGGCGGCATCGAGGACCTGCTGCCCTTCTCCGACGAGGCCCTGTGCCGGGCGGTGTTCGCCTGCCGTACGCCCGTGGTCAGCGCGATCGGCCACGAGACGGACGCGCCGTTGGTCGACTACGTGGCCGACGTCCGCGCGTCGACTCCCACCGACGCCGCCAAGCGGGTGGTGCCCGACCTGGCCGACGAGGTACGCCTGATCGGCCAGGCCCAGCACCGGCTGCGGCGCGCGGTGCACAACCTGGTCGACCGCGAGTCGCACCGGATCGAGGCCCTGCGCTCCCGACCGGCGCTGGCCCGCCCGCAGGCGATGGTGGAGCAGCGGGCCGTCGACCTGGCCGCCCTGCGCCAGCGGGCCGCGCGCTGCCTGGACCACCGCATCGCCGCCGCCGACGACGACCTGCGGCACACCCTGGCCCGGCTGCGCGCGCTCTCGCCGGCCGCCACCCTGGACCGCGGGTACGCGATCGTGCAGCGCGCCGACGGTCACGTGGTCCGCGCCGCCACCGACGTCGCGCCCGGTGACCCGCTGCGGGTACGCGTCGCCGACGGTGAGCTGTCGGCCACCGTGAACCCCTGACCGTGCCGGCCCTGTGGAGAGGGAAGCGATGACTGACGAGAAGACCGACGGGTCGGACGAGCGGCTCAGCTACGAGCAGGCCCGCGCCGAGCTGGCGTCGGTGGTGGAGCGGCTGGAGGCCGGTGGCACGTCGCTGGAGGAGTCGCTGGCCCTGTGGGAGCGCGGCGAGGCGTTGGCCGTGATCTGCCAGCGTCGGCTCGACGGCGCCCGCGCCCGGATCGACGCCACCCGCCAGGAGTCGACGAACTGACGTCGTACGTGCCCGGACACGGCGCGGCGGGAGCCTCCAGGCTCCCGCCGCGTCTCGTCGTCCCTGCGGAGACCGCTTACCTGAACAGGTTGTACAACTCCGGCGGCGCCTCGACGACCTGGTCGGCCGGCGGCTTCTGCGCGGCGGTCGCGCTGCCGTAGTCGCTGTACGTCATCTTGATCTCCTGGCCGGCGGCCTGCCCGGTCGGCGGCATCCGCAGCACCAGTTCGGTGAGTCGGCCCTGCTCGTCGGTGGTGGCGGTGAAGGGCACCGCGTTGGCCTCGGGGCCGAGCGCGGTGATCACGCCCTGGTCCAGCGAGCCGGCCTCGGCGGCCTTGGAGGCGTCGATGGTGCCGGCGAAGTTGCCGTCGCCGGTGCGCTGCACCTCGGTGACGGCCTGGGTGAGCACGGCGCTCCCGGCCGGGTCGACCTGGTCGAAGTCGAAGCCGAGGGTACGGTCGCCCTGGATCCGGTTCTGGTCGAGGTGCTGGAACTTGCCGAGGTTCAGCCGGTCGAGTCCGGGCACGCTGGTCGCCGCGCTTCCCTTCAGGTCCACCTTGACCCAGCTGTCCGGCTTGGCGTGGATCAGGTCGAGGCTGATCGCCAAATCGTCGGTCGGCTCGCCGAGGCGTACCCGGATCTCGGCGCTCTGGCTCGGTTGGTGCACCTGTCCCTCGGCGGTCGAGCCGACGCCGGACATGGTGAACCGGAAGTTGCCGTTGCTGATCTCCTTGGTCGAGTCCAGCAGCGCCTGCTTGGCCTCGGAGTCGGCGGCGGGTGCGCCGGAGCCGGTGGCGGACGGTGTGGCGGTGGTGGTGGGTCCGGCGTCACCGGAAGTTGTGCAGGCGGCGACTCCAGGCGTGAGCAAGGCGGCGGCCATGAGACCGGCGCTCAGTCTTCGGATGGTCATCGGTGTCTCCCAGCAGGGTCACCCGACGCTTTCCGCGCCGGTGGCTCCCCTCTCCTGTTCCCTGCCGACGCCACTCGCAATCATCAGTCGACGGCGCTGGCCATCTCGCGCAGCTCGTTGTCCCGGGCGTCGCCGACCACGATCACGGTCCGCTCCGGTTCGAGCAGCACCAACGCCTGCTCGTTGCCCCGCCCGGTGTACCGCTGCCAGGCGCCGGAACCGAGGTCGGCCTGCCCCTGCGGCCGTCCCTCCCCGGTCAACTCGGTGGGCAGCAGCCGCTCCGGCGGCACGTTGCTCTGCACGAGTTGCAGACCCCGGCCCTCGGGAGTGAGATAGCCCACCCGCAGGGTCGCGCCGTCCTCGGTGGTCCGGTACGTCGCGCGTACAGTCTTCCAGCCGTCGGGCAGCCCGGCCGGTTCGGTCACCGGGAAGGCGGCGGCCGAGCGCGCCTGCTCGAAGGTGGGCGTCGGGTCGACCGTGCTCGGCTCGTCCCCGCCGAGGAAGCCCCGGGAGAAGGCGATCAGCAGGGCGATCGGGACCAGCAGCACCAGCAGCGAGACGGCCATGTCCCGAGGTCGGCGCTCGGACCGGCCGGGCGCGGCCTCGGCCGTCGACGGCTGGTCTGCGGGTACGCGGTCGGCAGGCTGTGCGGGTTCCACCCGGCCATTCTCGCAGCCGCCCGACCGGCGGTATCCGGCCCATCACCGCCCCGCCCCGGTCACGCGTCCGCCATCGTGTGAGGATCAGGAACGAAGCCGGTAGCGCCGGCCCGGTCAACCCCGCACCGCCGCGAGGAGGAGCCGTTCATGACGACCACCAGGACGCGTACCCCACAGAACCTCGACCGCAACATCGCCCTCGACCTGGTCCGGGTGACCGAGGCTGCGGCCATGGCCGCCGGTCGCTGGGTCGGCCGGGGCGACAAGGAGGGCGGTGACGGCGCCGCCGTCGACGCCATGCGCAAGCTGATCAACTCGATCCCGATGAAGGGTGTCGTGGTGATCGGCGAGGGCGAGAAGGACAACGCCCCGATGCTCTTCAACGGTGAGGAGGTCGGTGACGGCACCGGTCCGGAGGTGGACGTCGCGGTCGACCCGATCGACGGCACCACGCTGATGAGCAAGGGCATGCCGAACGCGCTCGCGGTGCTGGCGGTCGCCGAACGGGGTGCGATGTTCGACCCGAGCGCCGTGTTCTACATGGAAAAGCTGGCGGTCGGCCCCGCGTACGCGGACGTGATCGACATCAACGCCGGGGTGGCCGACAACCTGCGCCGCATCGCCAAGGTCAAGGGCACCGGCCTCGACGAGGTGACGGTCTGCGTCCTCGACCGGTCCCGGCACGACAGTCTGGTGGAGGAGATCCGGCGTACCGGGGCGGGCATCCGGTTCATCTCCGACGGCGACATCGCCGGTGCCATCGCCGCCGCCCGGGGCGAGTCCGACGTCGACGTGCTGATGGGCATCGGCGGCACCCCGGAGGGGATCACCGCCGCCTGCGCGCTCAAGTGCATGGGCGGGATGATGCAGGCCAAGCTCTGGCCGCGGGACGACGCCGAGCGGGAGAAGGCGCTCGCCGCCGGGCACGACCTGGACCGGGTCCTCACCACCGACGACCTGGTCACCGGGGACAACTGCTTTTTCGTGGCGACCGGTGTCACCTCCGGTGACCTGCTGCGCGGCGTGCGCTACCGCTCGGGTGGGGCGTACACGCAGTCGATCGTGATGCGGTCCAAGAGCGGCACCATCCGGGTGATCGACTCGTACCACCGGTTGGAGAAGCTGGCGCTCTACTCGGCGGTGGACTTCGACGGTCGGCCGCTGGACGAGCAGGATTGAGTCAGGGGGCGACGGCGACCGGGCCGACGGTGTCGGCCGGTCGGCGGGCCGGCGCGGTGGCGCTGGGTGCCGTCGCCGGGGTCGCCGTCGCCGTCCAGTCCCGGATCAACGGCGAGCTGGGCGTACGACTCGACGACGGGGTCGCCGCCGCGCTGGTCTCGTTCGGCCTGGGGCTGCTGGTGCTGGTGGTCCTGGGGGTCGCCACCGCGACCGGGCGCCGGGGCCTGGCCGCGCTGCGCGCCGCGCTCGGCTCGGGCAGGCTGCGGCTCTGGCAGTGCCTCGGCGGGGTCTGCGGGGCGTTCCTCGTCTTCACCCAGAGCGCCACGGTCGGTGCGCTCGGCGTCGCCGTGTTCACCGTGGCGGTCGTCGCCGGTCAGTCCGGCAGCAGCCTGGCCGTCGACCGGGCCGGGGTCGGCCCGAGCGGGCGGCAGCCGGTGACTCCCGCCCGGCTCGCCGGTGCGGTGCTCACCGTGGCGGCGGTGCTGCTGGCCGTCGGGGACCGGCTGGCCGAGCCGGCCACCATCGGCCTGGCCCTGTTGCCGCTGCTGGCCGGGGTCGGGGTGGCCTGGCAGCAGGCGGTGAACGGGCGGGTCCGCGAGGCCACCCGGAGCACGCTGACCGCCACGCTGGTCAACTTCGCCGTCGGCACGGCGGCTCTGCTGGCCGTCTTCACGGTCAGCCTCGCCGTGCGCGGCGTGCCCTCCGGTGACCTGCCCGCCGAGCCGTGGCTCTATCTCGGTGGACCGATCGGGGTGGCCTTCATCGCGGTGGCCGCGGCGGTGGTCCGCCTCACCGGCGTACTGCTGCTCGGCCTGGCCACCGTCGCCGGCCAGGTCGTCGGCGCGGTCATGCTGGACGTGCTGCTCCCCTCGGTGGACACCCGCCCGGCCGCGAGCACGGTGCTCGGCGCGGCCCTCACCCTCGTCGCGGTGGTGATCGCCGCGCTCGGTGGGCGGGTCGGCGCGACCGCACGGGTCCGGCGGCGGCGCGGCGAAGCCGAGGTCAGGGCATCGTCATCGGCGACTCGGAGCGGTACGGCCCGTCGAGGTCGGACCGGCGGCGACGGAAGATGATCGCGGCCACGATGCCGCCGAGCAGCCCGAACAGGTGCCCCTGCCAGGAGATCCGCTCGTCGGTGGGCAGGACGCCGACCAACTGGCCGCCGTAGAGCAGACCGACCAGCAGGAAGACGGCGAAGTTCCACCAACTCCGCTCGAAGATGCCCCGGGTCAGCAGGATGCCGAGATAGCCGAAGATGACGCCGCTGGCGCCCACCACGATCGTGTTGGGCGAGCCGGTGAACCACACTCCCAACCCGCTGACCAGCACGATCACCAGGGTCGACCAGAGGAACCGCCGGGCGCCCGCGGCCAGCACGAAGGTGCCGAGCAGGATCAGCGGGATGCTGTTGCTGTACAGGTGGTCGAAGCCGTGGTGCAGGAACGGTGAGAAGAAGACGCCGTCCAGCCCGTCGATGCGCTGCGGGATGATGCCGGCGGCGGCGTCGAAGCCGGCGCCGAGCCACTGGTCGAGGCCCTCGATCAGGAAGAGGACCGGCACCACCGCGCACATGGCGACGAAGGCTCGGCCGATGGAGGCGTAGAAGGCATCGGTGCCGAACCGGTGAGGGTCGCCGCTTCCGGGCTGCAGGGTCACCTGTCAACAGCTATCAGCTATCGCGGGCAGCCGCCACTTTTCGCCCACCACCGAGACGACGGCGGCGGTACGCGAGTGCCGTGTACCGCCGCCGTCGAGGTGCTCAGGTGGGATTCAGTAGTAGCCCGAACTCTGCGACTTCGCCCAGGCGCCGCAGGGGTTGCTGTACCGGCCCTTGATGTAGCCGAGCCCCCAGGTGATCTGGGTGACCGGGTTGGTCTGCCAGTCGGAGCCGACCGAGGCCATCTTGTTGCCCGGGTACGCCTGCGGGATGCCGTACGCGCCGGAGGAGGGGTTGCGGGCCTTGTGGTTCCAGCCGCTCTCCTTGTTCCACAGCTTGTCGAGGCAGGGGAACTGGTCGATCTTGAAGCCTGCGTCGATCATCATCGCGCAACCGACCTTGCGGTTGCCGCTGTACTCCGCGCACGAGGCGGGGATGGGGCCGTCGTAGGGCCGTGCGGCACGAGCCGCCGCAGCCTCCTCCCGGGCCTTCCGCTCCTCCTCGGCCTTCTTGCGCGCCGCCTCTTCGGCCTTGCGGGCCTTCTCGGCGGCGGCACGGGCCCGCTTCCTGGTCTCGGTGGCCTGTTCCCGAGCGGCGCGCACCTGACGGGAGACCTGCTGCGGCTCCTGCCGGTACTCGACGTCGATCTCGGTGACACTTCCGGCCACCTGCGCGCCTGGGCCCTGGCGCTGAGACTGGCGGTCCTCGCTGAGGTAGAAACCGCCGGCCACGCCCATGCTCAACAGCGCGACGGCTGTGGCGCGGGCGGTGAACCGGCTCCATGGCCGACTCACGTGGTGATCCCTTCGTCGGGGTCAGGGACGTGGCGTGACCTACAGCCGTACCGGGCCGAGGCGCGCCGCGAGCGCCCGCCGCCGGTGAGCGCCCGCTGGACACCATCGCGCACGGTGTGGCTGATGGGAAACCGCCAGCCTCAATTGTGACATGGGTCACGGTAAATAACAGCCTTAAAACTCCCTAAACGGGTGTCATTGGGGGACATCCTCCAGCAGGTCGGTCACCATCGCGGCGATCGGAGATCGCTCCGAACGGCTGAGCGTGACGTGCGCGAACAGGTGATGATCCTTGAGCGCCTCGATCACGGCGGTGACACCGTCGTGCCGGCCGACGCGGAGGTTGTCCCGCTGCGCGACGTCGTGGGTCAGCACCACGCGGGAGCCCTGGCCGATCCGGGACAGCACGGTCAACAGGACGCCGCGCTCCAGCGACTGCGCCTCGTCCACGATGACGAACGCGTCGTGCAGGCTCCGGCCCCGGATGTGGGTCAGCGGCAGCACCTCGAGCAACCCCCGGGAGGTGACCTCCTCCAGCACGTTCTCGTGCACCACGGCACCGAGCGTGTCGAAGACCGCCTGCGCCCAGGGCGACATCTTCTCCGACTCCGAACCCGGCAGGTAGCCCAGCTCCTGGCCGCCGACGGCGTACAGCGGGCGGAAGACGACCACCTTCTTGTGCCGGCGGCGCTCCATCACCGCCTCCAGCCCGGCGCAGAGCGCGAGAGCGGACTTGCCGGTGCCGGCCCGACCACCGAGCGAGACGATGCCGATCGACTCGTCGAGCAACAGGTCGAGGGCGATCCGCTGCTCCGCCGAGCGCCCGTGCACCCCGAACGCCTCACGGTCGCCACGCACCAGCCGTACGGTCTTGTCGGGTAGCACGCGGGCAAGCGCCGAACCCCGGGCGGAGTGCAGCACCAGACCGGTGTGACAGGGCAGGCCGGCGGCGTCGTCCACGTCGATGGTCTCGCCGCCGTAGAGCCGGGCGATGTCGTCCTCGCCCAACTCCAGCTCCGCCATCCCGGTCCAGGTCGGGTCGCTCGCCTGGCCGTGCCGGTACTCGTCGGCCCGCAGCCCGACCGAGGCGGCCTTGACCCGCAACGGCATGTCCTTGCTGACCAGCGTCACCTCCCGCCCCTCGGCGGCGAGATTCAACGCGACGGAGAGGATCCGGGCGTCATTGGACTCGTTGCGGAAGCCGGGCGGCAGCACCCCGTCGTCGGTGTGGTTCAGCTCCACCCGCAGCGTGCCGCCGACGTCGTTGGCGGGCACCGGCCGGTCCAACCGGCCGTGGCGCACCCGCAACTCGTCCAGCGTGCGCAGCGACTGTCGGGCGAACCAGCCCAACTCGGGGTGGTGTCGTTTGCCCTCGAGCTCGGAGATCACCACCAGCGGCAGCACCACCTCGTGCTCGGCGAAGCGGTGGAACGCCGCAGGGTCGCTGAGCAGGACTGAGGTGTCCAGGACGAAGGATTGGCCCGCTGGTCGGGGCTCCCTGGTGTCCGCCGACCCGGCCGCGACGGTACGGCGGCTGCGGGTGGTGCGGCGAGTCGTGGCAGTCGAGGCCGGGGTCTGGTCAGCACCGGCGGTCGTACGGCGAGTCGTCACAGGCCTGCTCCGGCGGATGGGCACCCGGCCACCCGCGGTCCGCCTCCTCCGGTGCCCGACTGACACGGGGTCGGATGCGGGCCCCGTGTGCGAGGTCGCAGGCCGGGCGGGCCGGCTGGCCCGGGACAATCCCGCGCCATGCCTAGACGCTAGCCGCCCGCACCCGTCCCGGCTAGTGGCCTTTCGTTGACTGCTGGTGCCGTGAGCACGGTCGGCGGGCCGGTATCGGCGGACCGGCCGGGATGCATGCCCCCTGCGCGCATCCCGGCCGGTGGGCCACCGCGACCGGTCTCAGCCGGTTCGCCGGACCAGGGCGCCGGTCGGGTGCCGCCCGACGACCGAGGCGGCCGGCTCCGTGAACGACGATCCGGTGTACGTGGTGCCAGAGCGGACCACCGTGGCGGAGACCCGCTTGGCGGGTGCGGTGACCGCGAGGGCGGAGGCGATCGCCGCCTGCGCGTCCCGGCGGCGCCGGTTCCAGGCTCCCCGGTCACCGTCGAAGTACCCCTGCCGGTAGCCGAAGCGGTAGCCGATCCGGTAGCTGAGCTGCCCGTGCAGCCGGCCGGCGGCGTAGCTGGTCGCGGCCAGCGCCAGGACGAGGAAGATCGCGAGGGACGGGCTCATCCGGCGGCTCCGGTCCCTCGCCCGCGCGTCATTTCTCCTCCGGTTCGACAGTGGTGGGATCGGCGACCAGCAACCGGTCGAGATCGTCGGTGCCGATCTCCTCGACCAGCTCGACACTGATCCGGCAGCCGTCCATGACCACCTCGGCCACCGAGGACCGGCGGATCTCCCCACCGGCGTCGTAGACCCGGACACTGAGTTCCGGGCAGCCGAGGTGGGTCCGCCAGGCGTTCCACTCGGCCCGGTCGCCGACGGACAGCGACAGGTAGCGACAGCCCCGGGCGAGATAGAGCCGCCACGGCGCGATCAGTCCGGCGGCGACCCCCTCCGCGATCAGACCGAACGCCTGGGCACGGGTCGCGAGTTCGGTCACCACTCCTCCCTCGCACCGAGCGCGTGACGCAGCTGAGCACCAATCGTCTCATTCACGTGACACACCGTAGGTTGTCCCATGGGCGTGACAGTATCAGCTTTTCGTTCGTTTGCCTCCGCTCCCACGGACATCTATCCTGCGCAGGTGACACCCCTCAGGAGCGGCGCTTCATCCCGTATCGCCCGGTCGACATCAGCGTCACGCAAGCGTGACAGGAGCGCGCCCGGGACTCCCCTCAGGACACATTCGCCGTACGGTCACGAGGTGACCGAGACGGCCAACGCGCGGAAGATCGCCTTCGCCACCTTCGTCCGACGAGCCCTCGATGAGGCCCGGGCCACCCGGGCGTGGAGCGGCACTGAGGTCTCCCGGCGCACCGGCGTCTCGCGCCAGACCATCAACCGCTGGGTCCGCGGTGACTGGGCCAGCGACCCGGAGGCGGAACGCGTGGTGGCGTTCTGCGAAGGTCTCGGGCTCGACCCGGCCGCGGCCTTCGCGGCGCTCGGCTGGGACCGTACGGCGTCGCGTCGGGCTGCCCCGGCTCCGCCGCCGATGGACCCCGACGTCGAGGCGCTCCTGCGTCGCCTGGTCGACCCGGAGGTCTCCGACGCGGAGAAGTTCCACATTAGAGAAACCATTCGTTATCTCGCATATCGCCCGACCCTGCCGGCCGGTGACCGAAAACGAGGCGACGCCGCCAGCTAGTTCCTCAGATGGCGAAAGAACGCCAGGTCAGCCTCATTCGTTTCGCTACGGGGCCGGAACGGGCGCGCTAGCGTCCGTATTCGTACTGCTTGGGCTCGTCGTCGGCGGGGGGACGGGACAAGGCCGAACCCAGCCCTGCGGGACAGAAGGGGGTCTGTCATGACCCTGAAATGGATGGCGGTCGTGGTCGCGACGGTCTCGTTGACGCTGTGCGTCACCGGGAACGCGGTCACCCTGGCTCTGAACGGCGGGCAGCTTCCCCTGCTCGTGAACCTCTTCGCACTCGCCACTGCGGCCACCGCGATCGTCCTGGCCGTCCTCGCCGAACTGCACGACCGGCTCGACGACCGGCTCACCGCGCTCACCGAGTTCCTGGTGGAGCGGCTCCGGGAGATCGAGGCGCACACCGGCGACCGGAACACCGGTTTCGTGGAGGGCTACCTGCTCAGCCACGGCCAGGAAGCCGCCGTGGTGCCCTTCGTACGCCGGGGACGGGGAGCCGCCGAACGCTGACCCCGACCGGCGACCGCGCCGGATCCACGCCAGGATTGACCGGCCGAACGCGGGGTACGCTGACGCGCGTGCCACCGTTGAATCTGGGCAACCAGCCGCCGAAGACCCCGTTGAACGCCGACCAGGCCTGGCAGACGACCGCCGACCGGGCAGCCGAGACCATCCTCTTCTTCGACTTCGACGGCACACTCGCGCCAGTGGCCGACGATCCCACGCAGGTACAAGCCGCGCCGAAGGTGCTGGCCGCGATCGAGACGCTCGCCCCGGTCGTCCAACGGATCGCGATCGTCTCCGCGCGACCGGTGGAGTTCCTGCGCGAGCACTTCGGCGGGCTCACCGGCGTCGACCTCTACGGGCTGTACGGCCTGGAGCACAGCCACTCGGGCGGCGAGACCGTCACCGAGCCGGCCGCCCTGCCCTGGGTGCCGACCATGGCCGAACTCGCCGACCTGGCCCGCGCCGAGCTGCCGTCGGGTGCCCTCGTCGAGTACAAGCGGCTGTCCGTGGCGCTGCACTGGCGTACCGCCCCGCAGTTGGCCGCCACCGTCGAGGAGTGGGGTCGCGCCCAGGCCGAGCGCCTCGGCCTGCGGTTGCAGGTGGGACGGATGGTGCTGGAGATCAAACCGCCGGTCGACCGGGACAAGGGCATGGTGATCGGCGAGCTGGTGCAGGGCGCCGGCGGCGCCTGGTACTTCGGCGACGACGTCTCCGACATCAAGGCCTTCGCCGCGCTGCGGGCCCGCACCGCCGACGACCCCGACTTCCTGGGCGTCTGCGTCGCGGTGGCCAACCCGGAGACCGGTGCCGAGGTCGCCGAGGCCGCCGACCTCACCATCGACTCCCCCGCCGCGTTGGGCGACTTCCTCACCCAGGCCACCCACCACCTCACGTAGGGCCTGAGGCGGTACGGCGGTCAGACGCCGTACCGCCGCTGCCGGGTGGCGTACGAGCGCAGGGCGCGGAGGAAGTCGACGCGACGGAAGTCCGGCCAGTTGAGTTCGCAGAAGTAGAACTCCGAGTGCGCCGACTGCCAGAGCATGAAGCCCGACATGCGCTGCTCGCCGCTGGTCCGGATGATCAGATCCGGGTCCGGCAGCCCTCGGGTGTAGAGATGCTCGGAGATGTCGTCGACGTCCAACGAGCCGGCCAGGTCCTCCAGCGTGCCGCCGTTCGCCGCGTGCTCCAGCAGCAGCGAGCGCACCGCGTCGGTGATCTCCCGCCGGCCGCCGTACCCGACCGCGATGTTGACCTGGGCACCGCCGCTGCGCTCCCGGGTCCGCTCCTCGGCGGCCTTGAGCGCGGCGGCGTGTTGCGCGGGCAGCACGTCCAGCGCGCCGACCATCCGTAGCCGCCACGGGTTGCCCTGCTCGGCCAGTTCGGTGGTCAGGTCCTCGATGATCTGGAGCAACGGGTCGAGCTGCTCCGCCGGTCGAGAGAGGTTGTCGGTGGAGAGCAGCCAGAGCGTCACGTGCCCGACACCGGCGGCGTCGCACCAGCGCAGCAGTTCCTTAATGCGCTCCGCGCCCTTCCGGTGCCCGTCGTTCGGGTCGACCAACCCCATCTCCCGGGCCCACCTGCGGTTGCCGTCGCACATCACACCCACGTGCCGGGGCACGGGACAGTCCGCGAGCTTGGCGGTGAGCCGCCGCTCGTAGACGGAGTAGAGAATTTTCCGCAGAGTCATCACCTTGCAGGGTAGCGAGCCCTCTCCCGGATCCGGGTGCCGGTGGCCGACACGCGGCGAACGGGCATCAGGTCGGGGGTGCCGGGGCGGGGACCCGGGCGGCCCGGCGTACGCCGTAGACGGCGAGGACGGCGGCGGCGACCAGTGGTGTGCCGTCCCGGACCAGGCCGTCGACGCCGAGCAGCCACCAGCACAGGGGCAGGTCGACGGCGAGTACGGCGACGGTGACCACGATGAGCAGGGTGCCCGCCCAGCGTTTGCCCCGCAGCAGGAAGGCGGTGCAGAACAGCACCAGGTAGCTGGTCGCGATGCCGGCACCCAGCCAGAGCAACACCGCAGGCACGGCGAGCAACCGGCCGTCGAGGATGCCGGCGGTGGCGACCAGGGCGGGCACCAGCATCAGCGGGCTGTAGGTGAACGCGGCGACCCGGCTGGTCAGCAGCCATGCGTTCGCCTCCGGCCGGCGCGGCGGCGCCTCCCGCCAGGAGATACCGGACCGGTCGATCACCAGCCGGGAACGGTGCCGCACCAGGTGGCCGGCGATCGCCGGGGACCGGTACAGCAGCCAGACCACGGTCGCGCAGAGCGCGGTGAGCAGGGCGAAGCCCAGCAGGCCGGGCAGGGGTGGCACGCCCTGCCGGGGCACGACCAACCGGCCCACCGCGAAGACAGTGGTGATCGCCAGGATCAGGCCGAGCGGGCGGGCCACCGTACGGCCCCGGCGTACGTGGCCGATCAGCAGCAGGAAGCCGAAGGCACGCAGCATCGCCCAACCGGTACGCACCGCCAGGCCGAAGCCCTGCTCCGGCGCGTACCACCAGTTGAGCACCTCGACCACGACGGTGGCCGCGGCGGTCACGGCGAGCAGTGCGGTCAGCGCCCGGACGGCGGACGGCCGCCGGATCTCGGTCTCGGCGGCCGTCCTCATGGGATCCGATGATGCCCGGATCCGGCGTCGATCACACCCCGCGCTGCGGCTGCTCCGCGTCGAGTCGGGCGCGCAGGGCGTCCAACTCGGCCCACAGGACGCCGGGCAGCTTGTCGCCGAACTTCTCGAACCACTCGGTGACCATCGGCAGTTCGTCACGCCACTCCGCCGGGTCCACCTTCAACGCGATCCGCACGTCCTCCGGCGTCATGTCCAGGCCGTCGACGTCGAGCGCGTCCGGTGCCGGGACCATGCCGATCGGGGTCTCGACGGCGTCGGCCCGACCCTCGATCCGCTCGATGACCCACTTGAGTACGCGCGAGTTCTCGCCGAAGCCGGGCCAGAGGAAGTTGCCCTCCGGGTCCTTGCGGAACCAGTTGACGTAGTAGACACGGGGCAGCTTCGACTCGTCGCCGTCGGCGCCCTTGCCCATCTCGATCCAGTGCCGGAAGTAGTCGCCGGCGTGGTAGCCGATGAACGGCAGCATCGCCATCGGGTCACGCCGCACCACGCCGACCGCGCCGGAGGCGGCGGCGGTGGTCTCCGAGGAGAGCGTGGCGCCCATGTAGACGCCGTGCACCCAGTCGCGTGCCTCGGTCACCAGCGGGACGGTGTCCCGACGCCGACCGCCGAACAGGATCGCGTCGATCGGGACGCCGTTCGGGTCGAAGTAGTCGTCGGCGAGGATCGGGCACTGGGTGATCGGGGTGCAGAACCGGCTGTTCGCGTGCGAGGAGAGGTTCTCGCTCTCCGGCGTCCAGTCGTTGCCCTTCCAGTCGATCAGGTGCGCCGGCGGCTGGCCCAGGCCCTCCCACCAGACGTCGCCGTCGTCGGTCAGGGCCACGTTGGTGAAGACCGAGTTGCCCTGCTCCAGCGTCCGCATCGCGTTGGCGTTGGTCTTCCAGTCGGTGCCGGGCGCCACGCCGAACAGCCCGTACTCCGGGTTGACCGCGTAGAGCCGGCCGTCCGGGCCGAAGCGCATCCAGGCGATGTCGTCGCCGATCGTCTCGACCTTCCAGCCCGGGATGGTCGGCTCCAGCATGGCCAGGTTGGTCTTGCCGCAGGCCGACGGGAACGCGCCGGCGATGTGGTAGACCCGACCCTCCGGCGAGGTGATCTTGAGGATCAGCATGTGCTCGGCGAGCCAGCCCTCGTCGCGCCCCATCACGCTGGCGATCCGCAGCGAGTAGCACTTCTTGCCGAGCAGTGAGTTGCCGCCGTAGCCGGAGCCGTACGACCAGATCTCCCGGCTCTCCGGGAAGTGCGAGATGTACTTGGTCTCGTTGCACGGCCAGGCGACGTCCTGCTGGCCCGGGGCGAGCGGAGCGCCGATCGAGTGCAGCGCGTGGACGAAGTCCGCGTCGTCGCCCATCGCCTCCAGGATCTTGGCGCCCATCCGGGTCATGATCCGCATGGACGCGACCACGTACGGGCTGTCGGTGATCTCGACGCCGAACATGGGCTTCTCGGCCTCGACCGGGCCCATGACGAATGGGATGACGTACATCGTCCGCCCACGCATCGAACCGCGGTACAGCTGGATCATGGTCCGCTTCATCTCAGCGGGGGCCATCCAGTTGTTGGTGGGCCCGGCATCCGCTTCGTCCGCCGAGCAGATGAAGGTGCGTTCCTCGACCCGCGCGACATCCGTCGGGTCCGTACGGGCGTAGAACGAGTTGGGCTTCTTCTCGGGGTTCAACCGGATGAGCGTGCCGGCATCGACGAGCTCGTCGGTGAGGCGACGCCATTCCTGATCGGAGCCGTCCACCCAGACGACCTGCTCAGGGGTGGTCAGTTCAGCGACCTCACGGACCCAGGCGAGGAGTTTGGGGTGGGACGTCGGGGCCTGATCGATTCCCCTGACGGTGGCCGGAGCAACCATGACACATCTCCTTGGTGGTCGACGCTGACCGGTCTATGGAGTGCACGAGTCTCGGCGCCGCGTTGCGTCGCCTTCGTGGAAACATGGGATTGGGCTCAGCGTAAACCGATGTTCAGCCCCAGTCAGTGGGACTGGTTGTGAAGAACTGCACAAGGTGCGGCCACGCTGCGGCATCACGAGCCTTTACCCGCTTTCACGCGCAGTTTCACGCAAATCCTGCGGCGGACCTCAGGTCAACGACCCAGCGCCGAAGAGTCACAGGTCACTTTTCGACCTCATGAGCGGAAGAGAAAAACAACACCGGGTCGCAGCCGTCCGGTTACGCTCCGTTCGCGCCTGTCTGCGCCACCGCCTCGGTGGGCCCCGGTGGCCATCGCTACCCGATCGCCACCCCGGCAACCGGTACGCTCGCACGGTGGCCGCCACAATGACCGGGGAGCCCGGCTCCCCGCAGACCCGTACGGGTCTGGTCCACTCCCTGGTTGACCGTTTCGGTCACCTCGTGCGGGAGTTGAGCAAGTTCGCGACCGTGGGCGGCATCGCCTTCGTCATCGACTTCGCCCTGTTCAACTACCTGATCGGCCCGCAGAGCGTCGAGCAGGTCACCGCCAAGACCATCGCCACGGTCATCGCGGCTACCTTCGCCTTCCTCGGCAACCGGTTCTGGACCTGGCGGCACCGCAAACGCTCCAACCCGGCCCGCGAGTACGCGCTGTTCTTCTTCTTCAACGCGGTGGGCCTGGGCATCGCGGTGGCATGCCTGGCCATCAGCCGATACGGCCTGGGCAGCATCTGGCCGGAGATCTTCCAGACTCGACTGGCCGACAACATCGCCAGCTTCGTCGTCGGCACCGGGCTCGGGACGCTGTTCCGTTTCTGGTCGTACCGACGGTTCGTCTTCGTCGAAGCGGGAACCCCGATCGGTGCGGAAGCGAACCCGGACCGGGACGCGTGACCTGCCGCCCACCGGTCCGTCACAGTCAGCTGGTCCCGTCAGTGCCAGCCGCACCCAGCCTACTGCCCTAAGGTGTTGCCCATGCCTCTCGTCCGTCTGCTGCCTGAGCGCTGGCAGAAGTTCATCCACGAGGCGCTCAAGTTCGGCCTGGTCGGCGGCGTCAACACGGTCATCAACTACGCCGTGTTCAACGCGCTCGCACTCACCGTATTCGTCGATGGACAGTTGAAGGCGACCGTCGTGGCCACCGTGGTGGCCACGATCACGTCTTACCTGATGAATCGACACTGGACGTACCGTGATCGTCCAAAATCGGCCATGCAGCGCGAGTACGCCCTGTTCTTCCTCTTCAACGGCGTGGGCCTGCTGATCGAGCTGGGTGTGCTGGCCGCCGCCAAGTACGGGCTGGGCGTCACCGGCCTGCTCGCCCTGAACGTCGCCAAGACCGTCGGTGTGGTGCTGGCGACCCTGTTCCGCTTCTGGTCGTACCGCACCTTCGTCTTCCAGCCCGCACCGGCGGTCGAGCCCACGCAGACCCTGGCCGGGTTGCCACGCGACGAGTGGGACACGATGGCCGAGATGGACCCGGTGGCCGAGCTCGCCGAGGCCATGACGGAGTTGGAGGAGGAGGAACCACCGGCCGCGCCGCCACCCGTTCCTCCCCTGGCGGTGCAGTCCCGGCCGACGCCGATGACCAGCGAGGCCGAGCTCGCGGCGCTGGACAGGGAACTGGAGGACGAGTTGGCCCAGCTCCAGCCTGCTCCCGCGCCACGCCGGTTCCGGCGCCGCTGACCGGACGACGAGAACGCCCGCCGGCACTCGCCGACGGGCGTTCTTCATGCCGTCCGGTCACGGACCGCCTGGGGCAGCTCAGAGGCCGCCGCTCTTGTTGTCCCGCTCGGCGAGGATCTCGCGCAGTTCGCCGTCGCCGAGCGAGTGCTTGTCGTGGAACGCCTCGACGAGTTCGTAGAGCTTCGTCTGCACCCGGTCCACCTTCGGCACGTCGGGAAGCACGGACTGTCCGCGTTCACCGGCCGACTCGATGGTGAGCGTGCCGTAGCCGAGCAGCCGCCCGACGAACTGCTGGTTCATCGAGTGGTCGTTGACCCGGCTGAGCGGGATGTCCCGCCGCTCACGGGAGAAGACGCCGTGCTGGAGCACCACCCGCTCGTTGGTGAACAGGTAGTGCGTGGTGCGCCAACCGATCCACGGCCAGACCGCCAGCACCAGCACGGCCAGCAGCGCCAGGCCACCGATCACGGCGAGCGTGATCGAGCCGCCCCCACCGGTAGGCAGGAACAGCACACCGGCCGCCACCGCGGCGATGGCGAGCACCAGCACCACCACCGGACGGACCATCGTCTTCCAGTGCGGATGCAGGTGCAGCACGACGTGCTCGTCTTCGGTGAGCACGTCCTCGGGGAACGCCACGGAAACCTCCTCGCAGGAACGGACGCGCAGACCGTAACCCCCCGGCGCCACCCCCTCACATCCGCCACGCGGCCGACCCCGACGGCGTGCGTCGCCCCGGTCCGTGCCGGCGCGGAATCAGCGCAGGTGGAGGAGGTCGGCGGCGGCCAGGGGCCGTTCCCCGGCGGCGGTGGTGACCAGAAGCCGACCGTCGAGGTCCACCCCGGTGGCGATGCCGGTGAGCTCCGTGCCGTCGGGCAGGAAGGCCCGCACCTCGCGGCCCACGGTGCCGCACACCGCCAGGTACGCGTCCCGCAGACCACAGGCGGCCGCGTCCCCACCGGCGGCACGCCAGCGGGCGTACCAGTCGGCGATCGCCCGGAGCAGGGCCCGCAGCAGCGGATCCCGGTCGGTGGCCGCCGCGCCGGCCAGTTGCAGCGAGGTGGCCGGCAGGCCGGTCGGATGCTCCGGCAGCTCGTCAGCGCGCAGCGTGACGTTCAGCCCGACACCGAGCACGATCGCGGGCGGATCGTCCGGACCGGGTCCGGGCGCCGCCTCGGCGAGGATCCCGGCGCACTTGGCGTCCCCGATCAGCAGGTCGTTCGGCCACTTGAGCGTGGCGTCCAGCTCCGCCAGCCGGGTCACCGCCTCGACCAGCGCGACACCGGCCAGCAGCGGCAGCCAGCCGTACCCGGACGGTGGCGCCGGAGACCAGGCGCGGTCCGGCACGGCCCGGCCGGGCCGCAGCAGCACGCTGGTCGCGATGCCGGCGCGCGGCGGTGACTGCCAGGCCCGCCCGCGCCGCCCCCGCCCGGCGCTCTGCTGCTCGGCGACCACGACGAGACCCTCCGGCTCCCCCGTCCGGGCGGCCTCGGCGACGTCGGCGTTCGTGGAACCGGTCTCGGCACGGAGGTCCAGACGCGCCCACGGGCCGTACGGCGTCACCAACGCCCGGCGCAGCCGGGCCGCCGACAGCGGCGGACGATCGAGGTCGGTGTACGGCGAATCCGGCATCGGGCCAGCCTACGGGCCACCGGTGAGGCGAACTGCACAGCGGCGGTGACCTGAACCATCGTTATATTCCCAGGGTGACTACCGAGACCGGGACCAACATCCACAGCACCGCGGGCAAGCTGGCGGACCTGGAGCGACGGGTCGACGAGGCGGTACACGCCGGGTCGGCCCGCGCGGTCGAAAAGCAGCACGCCCGGGGCAAGAAGACCGCCCGGGAGCGGATCGAGATGCTGCTCGACGAGGGCTCCTTCGTCGAGCTGGACGAGTTCGCCCGGCACCGGTCCACCCACTTCGGCCTGGACCGCTCCCGCCCGTACGGCGACGGCGTGATCACCGGTTACGGCACCGTCGACGGCCGGCAGATCTGTGTCTTCGCCCAGGACTTCACGGTCTTCGGCGGCTCCCTCGGCGAGGTCTTCGGGCAGAAGATCGTCAAGGTGATGGACCTGGCCATGAAGATCGGTTGCCCGGTCGTCGGCATCAACGACTCCGGTGGCGCCCGCATCCAGGAGGGTGTGGTGTCGCTCGGCCTCTACGGCGAGATCTTCTTCCGCAACGTACGGGCCAGCGGCGTGATCCCGCAGATCTCGCTCATCATGGGCCCGTGCGCCGGTGGGGCGGTCTACTCCCCGGCGGTCACCGACTTCACCGTGATGGTCGACCAGACCTCGCACATGTTCATCACCGGTCCGGACGTGATCAAGACGGTCACCGGTGAGGACGTGGGCATGGAGGACCTCGGCGGGGCCCGCACCCACAACACCCGCAGCGGCAACGCGCACTACCTCGCCTCCGACGAGTCCGACGCGGTCGACTACGTCAAGGCGTTGCTGTCCCACCTGCCCGCCAACAACCTGGACGAGCCGCCGGTCTTCGACGCCCCGGCGGAGCTGTCCGTCACCGACGCGGACCGGGAACTCGACACGCTCATCCCGGACTCGGCCAACCAGCCGTACGACATGCGCCGGGTGCTCGAACACGTCCTCGACGACGGTGAGTTCCTGGAGGTCCAGCCGCTCTACGCGCAGAACATGGTGGTCGGCTTCGGCCGGGTCGAGGGCCGTCCGGTGGGCGTGGTCGCCAACCAGCCGATGCACTTCGCCGGCACGCTGGACATCGCGGCCAGCGAGAAGGCGGCCCGGTTCGTGCGTACCTGCGACGCCTTCAACATCCCGGTGCTGACCTTCGTGGACGTACCCGGGTTCCTGCCCGGCACCGGTCAGGAGTGGGACGGCATCATCCGCCGGGGCGCGAAGCTCATCTACGCGTACGCCGAGGCCACCGTGCCGAAGGTCACCGTGATCATCCGCAAGGCGTACGGCGGGGCGTACGACGTGATGGGTTCCAAGCACCTGGGGGCGGACCTCAACTTCGCGTGGCCGACCGCGCAGATCGCGGTGATGGGCGCCCAGGGTGCGGTGAACATCCTCTACCGGCAGGAGCTGGCCGCCGCCGAGGACCCGGCCGCGGTCCGCGCCGAGAAGATCGCCGAGTACGAGGACACCCTGGCCAACCCGTACGTCGCCGCCGAGCGAGGGTACATGGACGCGGTGATCCCGCCGCACGAGACGCGGACCCAGATCGTCCGCGCCCTGCGGGTCCTGCGCACCAAGCGCGAGACGCTCCCGCCCAAGAAGCACGGCAACATCCCGCTGTAGGGGTGAGATGAAAGGAAGGGTCCCCTGCTATCGCCTGGTGTATAGCAGGGGACCCTTCCTAACATCCGCGGCGCTCACCAGGGGACGATGCCGGCGTCGGTCAGCAGCGGGCCGGCCAGCATCCGGCCGCCCACCAGCAGCACGACGACGTTGACGATGCCGAAGAGGAGCACCCAGAAGAACGGCGGCAGCGGCGTGATGCCCGCCAACTGGTCGGCGTCGGAGGCCGGCATCCCGCGCCGGGTCCGCAGCCGCTGCAACTCCACCACCGGGCGTACGCCGCCGAGCAGCAGGAACCACACGCCGGTCCAGGCGAAGGCGGCCTGCACCTGCGGGCTGGCGTACCAGGAGATCGCGAGCACCGCGCCACCGGTGACCACAAGGGTGAGCGCCCCGTACACGTTGCGGATCATGATCAGCATCGCCAGCAGCAGGACCACCGCGAGCCAGAGCAGCAGCGTGATCCGGTTCCCAGCGAGCAGCCACGCCCCGCCCAGGCCGACCAGCGGCGGGGCCAGGTAACCGGCGAGCAGGGTGAGCACCATGCCCGGTCCGGTGGGACGCCCGGCCGTCAGCGTCAGGCCCGACGTGTCCGAGTGCAACCGGATGCCGTGCAGCCTGCGTCCGGTGAGCACGGCGGCCAGCGCGTGACCGCCCTCGTGCGCGATCGTGATCGCGTTGCGGGCGATCCGCCAGGGCAACCGGGTGCTGACCACCACCAGCGCGACCAGGCCGGTCAGCAGCACCAGCAGCGGAGGCGGGTCGGGCTGTGCGCCGAGCAGACGGTCCCAGAACGCGGTCATGCCCTCGATCGACACCATGGGGCGGCAGCCTACGCCCGCAGGCCGGGTCGGCCCCAGGGCGGGCCGTCTGCTTCGGCGTCGGTGCCGGGACACCCGCCCGTATCGTGTGAGACTGACCGGGTGGTGATCGGAGGTGAACGGCGGTGAGCGCGGCTCCCCTGGAACCCCATGTCGGCCTCTGGACGGAGGCCGACTACTTCGCCATGGGCGACACCCACGACCGGATCGAGCTGCTCGACGGGAGCCTGATCGTGAGCCCTGCCCCGAGCAAGCGACACCAACTGGTGTCGCGCCGGTTGGCGAACAGCATCGACGCGGCGGTCGAGCCGACGGGCCCGACGGTCTTCGAGGCGGTCAACCTTCGTCTCGGACCGGACCGGATCGCGATCCCTGACGTCGTCGTGGCGGACACCGACGACGAGGGCACGGTGATCGAAGCGGGGGAGGTGACGCTTGTGTGCGAGATCGTCTCACCCGGTAACGCCGCTGCGGACCGGGTGCTCAAGATGCAGCTCTACGCGATCGCCCGGATCCCCTGGTACCTGCTGGTCGAGCAGGACGGCGAGACGCATTCGCTACGGTTGCACCGGCTCGACGGCGACCACTACGTCGAGGACCGGGTGGCCAAGGCTGGCGAGACGCTCACTCTCACCGAGCCCTTCCGCTGGCAGGTCGACCCGGCCACCCTGCGTTGACCCGTCCCGCATAGAAAGTTTCCTTAGCCTCTCTTGCTTTGGCGGGCATTCACCTCCAAAGATGATTGTCTATCGACGGCGCGTGGTCGGCCGACAGCCGTACCCTCCCGGCGGCGCTGGACCTGGAGGCGAACCCGTACAGCGGCGGCTACTGCTACGGCCTGAGTACCACCGCGATGCGCAACTGGGTGCAGGACTTCCTGAACACCTACCGCTCGCGTACCGGCCGCTACGCGGTCATCTACACCACCACCAGCTTCTGGAACCAGTGCACCGGCAGTTGGACCGGCCCGTGGAACAACCACCCACTCTGGGCGGCCCGCTGGTCCTCCTCGGTCGGGGCGCTGCCGGCCGGCGCCCCGTTCTGGAGCTTCTGGCAGTACACCGACTCGGGCAGCGTCGCCGGCATCAGCGGCGCGGCCGACCGCAACCACTGGAACGGTAACCGTAGCCGGCCGATCGCCCTGGCCAACAACACCGCCTGAGACACGTCACGACGGCGGGTCGACGTCCACCGAGTTGATCGGGACGTCGGCCCGCCGCCGTAGCGCGACTACCGCCGGTTCAGGCCCGCGGCCGCGCGGCGAGTGTCACGGGTACGTCGACACCCACCATCGCGATCGTCCACAGTGCCAGTCGGGGTCGGGCATCCCTTGGTCGGTGACCCATCTCGGGCCGCCCTTCCATCCTTCGAGATCAGGTACCCCGAGCGACGGAAGGTCATGCCTCGCTCAGTCCTCGCGGTCCGGCACGAACTCCCGGAACAGCGTCTCGAAGTTCGGCAACTGCGCGTTCCACTCGCTGTTCGGCACCTCCCAGCGCAGGGCGAAGCCCCGGTTGCTGGCGGTGACGAAGCCTCGGTTGCGCACCCGCAGCTCAACCCCGTTGCGGGTCTGGTACCAGTCCCAGTCGGCGCAGGTCCGCCACTTGCAGTCGATGGTGGAGATGTCAATCCGCCGGTATCCCTGCACGCCACGGACGTTCTTCCGGCCCGGTTCGATGGCCCGCCAGGCGGCAGCCGCATCCCGCTGCGGCCGGTCGGTGCGGTCGATCGTCAGCTCGCTGACACCGTCCGGATCGCGGTACTTGACCCAGGTGCCACCCGCGCTACGCCGCCAGCCGTCCGGCACCGCGACCTTGAAGCCCACCGGGTCGTTCCGCATCGTCCAGCCCTCGGGCAGGCTGCCCGCCGCGCTCTCGGACGGGGTGGGCGACGGGGAGGCGCTGGGCGGTGCGGCGGAGGTCGGTGGTGGCACGGCCGGCGCGGAGGTCGGCGGCGCGGACGACTCGGACGTCCCGGCCGTGTCCTGCGGGGTGCTCCCGTCCTCGCCGTCACCGCTGGTGAGCAGCGGGACCGCCACCACCAAGCCGACGAGCAGCAGGGCGACCAGCGCGCCGACCAGCACGGCACGACGAGTGCGCTCGGATCGCAGTTGGCCGGTCTTGAAGACCGAACCGCGAGCCGGTGCCGCCGGGCTCACCGGTGCCGACGGCATCAGCGAGGTCGAAGCGGGCGCGACCCGGGTGGCGTCCTTCGCGGGAGCCGGTGGGTCGACCCGCCGGGTCGGCTCGCCCGAGTCGGACCGGTCAGGCGTGCCGCCCGCACTGGCGTCGGCCTTGGCGGTCGCCTCCACAGCGGGACCGTCGACCTTGGTGTCGTCGGCCGAGGCAGTGGCTGACCCGCTGGTGGTGGCGGACAAAACGGTCGCGTCGGACCCGTCCGGGGTCGTCGGCGTACCGGCCGTGGTGGTGCCCTCATCGGCCTGGTCGGCCGAGTCGTCGTCGCGGCTCGTCGCGGTGTCCGTGGCGGACGCGTCGGACCCGGCAGCCGGGCCGGTGTCCGACACGGACGACGCCGCATCCGTGCTCGACGCCGACTCCGCACCGGCGGCCCCGGCAGCGGTCGACGCCGCGTCCACCTTCGTCGTCGGGTCCGCGTCCGGACCAGCGTCCACCTTCGTGGTCGGATCGGCGTCCGCGCCCGTGGGCGCCGCGACCTTCGCCGTCGGCGCGGCGTCGGAGACCGGCGGCTTCCCGGTCGCCGGATCCGGACCGGAGCCTGAGGGACCGGAGCTGGCCGCACCGGCCGCTGCGGCACCCGCCGCGAGTGGCCCGACGGCCGGTGGCGTACGGGGCACGGGCGGGGCGACCGGCGGGGTGGGCTGCTCTCCCGACGGGCGGGGCGCGGGCACCAGCGGCTGACGGGGCTCACGCGGCCCGTTCGGCCCTGGCCGGCGTACGCCGTCGAGCAGCGAGATGCCCCGACTCCGCCGACCACTGGCCCGCCGCAGCATCCGCTCGGCAGACTCGGCGGTGATCCGCTCCTCGGGGTTCTTGCGCAGCAGCCCGGCCAGCACCTGCTTGAGCGGCCCGGCGTTACGGGCCGGCGGCACCGGTTCGGTGGCGAGCGCGGCCAGCGTGCTGATCGCCGACGGTCGCGCGAACGGCGACTTGCCCTCCACGGCGGCGTAGAGCGTGGCACCCAGCGACCACAGGTCCGCCTCCGGGCCGGCGGTGCCGTCCCGGGCGCGCTCGGGCGCGATGTACGCCGGAGAGCCGAGCACCATGCCGGTGCGCGTGACGTTGGGGTCGCCGGGGATCGTGGCCAGGCCGAAGTCGGTCAGCACCACCCGACCGTCAGTGCCGAGCAGCACGTTGCCGGGCTTGACGTCGCGGTGCATGATGCCGGCCTTGTGCGCCGCCTTCAGGGCGTTGAGCACGCCCAGCCCGATCTGCACCGCCTGGGCCGCCGGCACCGGACCGTCCTCGGCGAGGGTGTCCTGCAACGAGCGTGACGCCACGTACTCCATCACGATCCACGGGTCACCGTCGGTGCGGAGCACGTCGAAGATGCGTACCACGTTGATGTTGTTGAGGCGGGCGATGGCGCGCGCCTCCCGCAGCGAGCGTTCGCGCATCTCACGGCGCTCGTCGGTGGTCAGGCCCGGTGGCGGGACCAACTCCTTGATGGCGACGTCGCGGTGCAGCACCTCGTCGCGCGCCTTCCATACCCGACCCATGCCGCCCTGACCGAGCGGCGAGATGAGCCGGTACCGGTCGGCGACGAGTTGGGGGGAAGCGTCAGACATCGCTGAGACGGTACCCGGCAGCCCTGACGCTCACACCGTCGGCACGCCACCGTATGACGGAGGTCGAGCTCACAGCGCGTACGCTGGGCCCATGTCTGTCGAGGAGCCGCTGTTCCGGGTCGTCCGCGGCGTGCCGACCGCCGAGGACCTGGCCGCGCTGGTGGGCGCGATCGTCGTACGCTCCCGCCCGGCACCCGCGCCCGCCACCGCCCCGGTCTCGGCCTGGGCCCGCAGCGGCCGACCCGTGGGTGCCGCACTCTTGCCGGGCAGCGGCGCCTGGCGCGCCTCCGGTCTGCCCCGCTGACGCGGCCCGGCGCGGACCGGCACGGCTACGGACGGCGACCGGGGCTGCCGGGGAGGCGCTCAAGGATTAGCCTCACAGAGGGGAACCGGGCCGTTACAGTTTGGAGGGTCGATGATCCCTGAGGATGATCGACAGGCGTCCTGGTCACGCGGCCACCGCGGCGTCGAGGCGGACATCCGCCAGATGCGGGAATTCGCCGACATGCTCCGCGCCGAGGTGGACGGCAACTATGCGCCACACCTGCCACGCATCGCGGACGACATGCTGGCGAAGGTGCCCAACCCGGCGGACGCCTTCATCGAGTTGGTGCAGTTCATGCAGGCACACTGGGAGACCCAACAGGCCACCACGAACGCCGTCTGGGGCCACGGCCACACCACCGGCCACCTGGCGCACGCCGCCAGACAGGTGGCCGACCGGTACGCCGACACCGACGCGTTCTCCGCAGCCCGCGTCGCCGACGTCCAGCACGCGCTCGGGCGACCGGGAGACGTACCCGCCCAGCCCACACCCTCGCCGTCGCTCACCAATCCGACCGGCCCCGACAACGACGGGCCGGTGACGCTCCCGTGAGAGACCCCGGAGTCGGCCGCAGCGGCGGCCTCACCGACTGGTACCTGATGAACGTGGCCGACATGTGGGCGTGCCTACAGGACCATGACCCCGACAACCACTGGCGGCACGTCGCCGGCTGGCGCAAGATCTCCGAGTTGGCCGACCAGCACCTCCACCGCCTCCGGACGTACCGCCAGCGCCTCGCCCCGGCATGGCCACCCGAGACCAACGAGGCCGCCCGCGCCTACCTCGCCGAGTTGGACGACCTGATCGCGCAGGTGCAACGCACCCACGACGCCGCCAGCGCCAACCAGAGCGCACTCGCCGCCGCCACCCAGGCCCTCACCAGCACCCGCACCGAACTCAAGAAAATCCACGACGAGTACGCGGACAAGCTCCAACGGAAGCGCGGATGGGAACAGACAGCCGCCGACCCCAAAGCCGTCGCCGGCAGCCGCACCAGCCAACCGCCGGTGACCGACGCCGACCTGGAACAGTTGAACGTCAAGGCACGCGGCATCATGTACGGCCTGAGCAGCGACCTCCAACAGGCCCAAGTAACCCTCCGCCAACCTCCGCCAGCAATTCGTAGGCAGCCAGCGAGGGACCAGACAACTTCTGAGGTCCAAGTAGGCGATGGCACCCCCTTACCTGTAATTCCGCCCATCGTCCCTGTGCCAGCACGCCTATCAAATACACCGGGCACCATCCGGCAAGCCCGGCTCTCGCAGTCGGCGGTGACCCCCACAGGCATTAACCTGGGTCCGGTGCTAGGCAACGCCAACCCGGCCCCCACTCCGGCAAACCCAATGCCACCGTCCACAACGCCAGCAGCCGCCCCTGGCATAAACGTTCAGTCGATGCCCTCAGCGTCCTTCGTCACACGCCACCTCGCCTCGGAGCAAAGGCACATACAACCTGGCCAAGCAAAACAACCGGAAGCAGGCAGACCAAGCTCGACACCACGCCTGATGCCGCCCGGTGGAATAATTGGTGGACCTCCATTATCTGGCATCGGTCAGACCGCAGCAGGAACCGGTCAACCGCGCACAGTGAATCCAATTGGCGGCGTGATTGGGGGTGGCGCAGCCGGCACGGCACCCACCGGCGGAGCGGGCTCTCGCCCCGGTAGCGGCAGGGGGCTAGGCACCGGTCACGCATTCCCACCATTTGGCGGCTCTCCACACTCGGGGGTCTCGATTGCGCGCGGATCTCACGGGTCGCCTGAACGCTCGGGCCAGCCCGACTCCGAGCCAAAGCAGCCACGCCGCTGGGACCCAGAACACCCCTGGGAAATTGACCAGGGTGTTAGCCCTGTTGTAAGGCCGCCAGATGACGACGGACCTATCGATCCCGGACCAGCCATTGGCCTGAATCGGTGAGCTTATGCAGCCGGGCCATGTTGGCGGCGCTGCTACTTGCCACGACCTCTACACCAGCACCTAGCCACATGCTGGTTCGCCCTCCGGAGCCAGACGCCGGTCAGATCCGAAAGCTGCAGCGCCACCTTGACTACCTTGTCGTCAGCGAAGCGCATGCGACCAGCCGAGGAAAAGGGATTGTAGTTGCCATACTGGATACTGGCGTTGCACCTCACCTAGATCTCCGCAGGAACCTGCTGCCCGGCGTAGACCTTCTCGCGGATAGCACCAGGAACGGTTGGCAGGATGCGGATGGCCACGGAACGGCAATGGCAGGCTTAATCGCATCACATGGCCAGTCCTCGAATCGAGGCACACTCGGAATTGCGCCCGATGCCGAGATCCTTCCGGTCCGCTTCAAGTCAGCTGGGCAAGAGGGCACGGCTCGCGATCTGGCTCGCGCGATCGACTATGCAGTCAGCAACGGCGCCGATGTCATAAGCATCTCTTCCACCGGCGGCCCGGATGTTGGCCTTCAGGAGGCAATTCAGTCGGCGAAGCAAGCAGACGTTGTAATAGTGGCGGCCGCAGGCAATGCGCCAGACGACCAGGCTGTGGGCTTCCCTGCAGCCTATCCAGACGTAGTCGCCGTAGGCGGAGTCGACCAAAGAGGCGTGCGATCTGAGGTTTCAGTGTCTGGACGCGAAATCGACGTCGTTGCACCGGCAGTCGAAATTTTCAGCACCAACTTTGACGGCGGATACCGGGTAGGAACGGGCACCTCCGGAGCTACCGCCATTGTGGCTGGGGCGGCGGCTTTGGTTCGGGCCAAGTATCCGTATCTGCCGGCGGACGAGGTGGCGCATCGGTTGACGGCGACCGCGATTGACAAGGGGCCTCCCGGGCGGGACGACCAGTACGGCTACGGCGTGATCGATCTGGTGGCGGCGCTGACGGCAGACGTACCGCCCAGGGGTTTCGAGTCGACGCCGCAGACCGGGACTGGTCAGCGCACGACGGAGGCTGAGGGGCCGGAAGCCGACGAGAACGACACCGCGACGGTCCGCGGGATGGCTACTCTCGCCGTTTTGCTGGCGGCTGGCGGCTGTTGGGCGCTGATCGTCCGGCACCGCAGACGGTCTGATGACCCGCCGCCTCGCATTAGTCGCTGAACGAACTGCGGAGGTAACTGGATAGGTACGTATTCAGCTTGATATTGCCGGTTCGGGTAGCCATGGTCCGGTGGTGAAGAGTTGTTCGAGCACGGCGCCGTACTGCACCCGCCCGGACACCCCGCCGGGCGCCACCGGCTCGCTGACCTGCCCGCACCCGCCGCACTCAACCGCGACCAGTTGGTGCTCAACGACCACCGACCGCCGCTCGGGCAGCTCGATCACCTGCCGGCGCTGCCGCCCGTACTCACGCCCATCACCCAGCGGAGCCCCACAACCCGGATGGCCACACCGCTGTGGCCGGTGCTCGATGACCTCATCCGGATCCGCGACCAGTTCGAGGGTCCATCCCGGCGCTCCCGGCTGCTTGCCCCGCCGCCGCCCACTGCCTTTACCCGGCTGCCGGGCCGGACGGCCCGGACCGTCCAACGAGGGAGGCCTCGACGAGCTCGAGGAGTTCATCCCCAACCGGCGTTTCAGTTCAGCGTTCTCGGCTTCCAACCGATCAACCCGTTCCCGCAGCTCAACCAGCATCGCGACCAGATCCTCGTACAAGAGCGGGACCTGCGGGACGGACGACACCCCATGATCATGTCAGCCAATCGACCAGAGTGGACAACCGACCCCCGACTCACCTCAAGGGGTCTGATCCTCCACACCGAACACGCCCGGACCACCTGAAAGCGGGCACTACGCAACGTCACAGCCCGTTACGCGGAATGGCTCATTACCCGACGTCGTCATCAGCACCGGGATTCCGACACGGGCCTACCACGGCGACGGCTACAACAGCCTGGACCAGCACGGGCGTCCGCTAGACCTGCCAACCATCATTGACGTCAGCATCCACTGGTCCACCAAGCTTGATGCTCTCCGAGCACACGCATCGCAACCCATTCTCAACCATTTCGGGCCGATGGCGGAGGCGCTCGGGACTCTGCATGGCCGTCGGATCGTAACTGGATAGGTGCTGGAACATCGGGTATGCGTGTACGCCGATTTGCTCAGGTGGTGGCGGGGATCCAGGGGTTTCCGGTGACGGCTTGGATCAGGGCGTCGAGCATGTTGTTGCCTTGGCGGATGGCGGTGGCGGTGTAGCTGCGGATGGCGGCGAAGTGTTCGGCGCCGGTCATGGTGCGCATGCTTCCGGAGACCTTGATCCGTAGTTTCGGCATACGGATGGTCTGTTCGGCGGCGTTGTTGTCGAAGGGGACGGCCGGGTCGGTGACGAATCGTAGGTAGTCGTCGCGGCGGTCGCGGAGCCGGACGAACAGGGCGTGGTGTTTGCGCTGGAGTTTGCCGTCGCGGCCGGCGGTGGCCTGCGCGCCGAGCACGACGGCGGAGCGCAGCAGGTACTGCTGCTCGCGTAGGGCGTCCGGGTTCGCTGTGTCCTGCCCGGTGTGGGCGTCGTCGGCCAGGCGGTTGAGCCGGCGCAGCGCGTTGATGGCTTGGGTGGCGAGGTCGGCGGTGGGGCCGGTGGCGGTGTCGGTGACGTAGACCAGTTCACGCAGCACGTGGGCGTTGCACAGGGCGTGGTTGGCGCTGGTGTAGGTGTCGTATGGCGCCCACGCGTCGTGCACGGCGACACCGGTGAAGCCGGGCAGGACACCGGCGTCGTCAATGGCGGCGGCGCCGCGTCTGCGGTGCGCCGTGAGGAGCACGTCGGTGCCGGTGGACGCGGAGTGCAGCCAGGCCAGACGGCCTTCGACGCGCATCCCGGTCTCGTCGAAGTGCACGACCGGCGCCTGCCGGATCCGGTCGCGGATCACCGGCAGCACCTGCTCGATGATGCCGAGGGCGGTGCGTTTGACCCAGGCGGTGACCGTGGCCGCCGCGACCGGCAGGCCGAACAGGTCCCGCAGCGCGTCGGCGGTACGGCCGATCGACAGGAACTGCCCGTGCAACAGGTAGACCCCGATCGCGGCGATCCGCGGCCCGTACACGGCAGGCGCGGTGGCCTCGGCGGGCCCGATGCCGGTGGTGCGATGTCCACACGGGCAGGCGAGGGTGACGATCTGATGCTCGGTCACCACGACCGTCGGTTCCGGAATGTCGAACACCTGCCGCCGGGTCACGGACACTTCGGCCGCGCCGGCCAGATCGTTGTCGCAGCCCGCGCACACCTCGGGGGTGTGCCGCACGATGACGTCGGGGTCGGCGACCTGCTCCAGAGTGGCGCCGGGCTGCCCGGCCGGGCGCCCCGGCCCCCGCCCGGACCTACCGCGCAAAGATTTGGGTGCCGGCTTGGCCAGCCCGTCCGTCGACGGCGGTTTCGAGGAGTTCTTCGACGACTGCTTCAGCTGGGCTTCCAGATCAGCGATCCGGCACTTCGCCGTACTGAGGTCAGCCTCCAGCTCCGCGATCCGCCCGAGCGCCTGATCCAACCGGGCGAACAGGTCCGCGTTCAGCGCAAGCAGCTGCTCATACGACGGCTGCGAAGGATCGGCGGGCACGAACGGTCAACGACCCACCCCGGCCAAACACCTCTGAAAGATCAACGACACCTATCCAGTTACGTCGGATCAACGCCACGCGCGCCGAGGCGTTCCGCGCGATGCCGATTCTCGGTCGGCTGTTAGCGGTACCCAACCTTTGAATGCCGCCTCGCAATAGGTACGAGTGCACCGCCTACAACGGTGACCAGGTGAAGAATTACGAGGCATGGCTGAACGCTCCATTTGAGGGCGCCGGCTGGCTCATCTCGGAGCCGCTCGACCGGGCCTGGATCGAGGCAGAGGCCGCCAAGAACACGAGCTGGCCACTCGCAGTCGCCACGCTGCCACAGCTTCGAGCGATCCCCACATGATCCCAGGGCCAGGTTCTGGGTGGGCGACCGGGACCTGACCTTTCGGCACCCAGCCCCGGGGCGGTCGACCCGGTTGCTGCCGTTAGACACGGTAGCGCCGGGCCAGGCCGCCCCCGGGGCTGGTCGGCAGAGAGAGCGGCGTGGCAGAAGATCAGTCGCCTGTCAGCCGGTACCGTCGTCCGCGTGCCTGATGTGCTTCCGCTCCGCCTCGTGCTCGCCTCGGCGAGCCCTGCCCGCCGTAAGACTCTCCAGGCCGCCGGCATAGAGCCGGACGTGCTGGTCAGTGGCGTCGACGAGAGTCAGGTGGTGACCGATCGGGCGGAGGATCTCTGCCTGGAGTTGGCCCGACTCAAGGCGCAGGCCGTGCTGACCCGGTTGCAGCCCGGCGACGACCAGCGGACGCTGGTGCTGGGCTGCGATTCGGTGCTCGCCTTCGATGGCGAGACTTTCGGCAAGCCCGATGACGCGGCCGATGCCACCCGGCGCTGGGAGCGGATGCGGGGGCGCAGCGGTGTGCTGCACAGCGGCCACTGTCTGATCGACATCGTGGGCGGACGTCGGGCCGAGGCGGTGGCCTCCACGGTGGTGCACTTCGCCAATATCAGTAACCAGGAGATCGCCACCTACGTGGCCACCGGTGAGCCGCTCGCGGTGGCCGGCGCGTTCACGATCGACGGGTTGGGCGGGGCGTTCGTGGAGCGGATCGAGGGCGATCCGGGCACCGTGGTCGGGTTGTCCATGCCGTTGCTGCGGCGACTGCTCGCCGAACTGGACCTGCGGATCACCGATCTGTGGACAAAAGTCGCGCCCGGCAATCAGATTGTCGAGCCGCTCGGCTAGCGTCCGGGCATGACGCTCAAGTCGATTCCGCTCACCGATGAGCTGCACGCGTACCTCGTGGCGCACGGCTCGCCGCCGGACGAGATCGTCCGCGACCTGGCCGAGGAGACGCTCGCCGTCCTGCCGGAGCACGCTTCCATGCAGGTGGCGCCGGAGCAGGCCGCCTTCCTGACGTTCCTGACCCGGCTGCTCGGCGTACGCAACGCGGTGGAGGTGGGCACGTTCACCGGGCTATCCTCGCTGGCGATCGCCCGGGGCCTCGCCGACGGCGGGCGGCTGACCTGCTTCGACATCTCCGAGGAGTACACCGGCATCGCGCGCCGGTACTGGGCGCGAGCCGGTGTCGACGACCGGATCGAGCTGCGCATCGGCCCGGCCGGGGAGACGCTGCGCGAGCTGCCGCACGAGCGGCACCTGGACTTCGCCTTCATCGACGCCGACAAGACCAGCTATCCGCTGTACTGGAACGAGTTGGTGCCCCGGATGCGGCCGGGTGGCGTGATCGCCGTCGACAACGTGCTGCGGCACGGGCGGGTGGTGGCACCGGAGAGCGAGGCCGACCGGGCGATCGCCGCGTTCAACGAATACGTCCTCGCCGACGTGCGGGTGGACGCGGTGATGTTGCCGATCGCAGACGGCCTGACTCTCGCCCGGGTGCACTGACCGCCTCATCGGCACCGGTCGTCCCCCTGTTGCCAGGGGCTCAGACCGGTGCCGGTGCCCGACGGTCGACGGGCGTCGACAGGGCCTACCTGCGGGCCGTTAACACGGGGCCCCTGCTCTACCGCAGGCGTTAATAAGGTGCCCTTCCTTTCACCGACTCCGTCACCGGACGCTGCGGGCGAACTGGCGGGCCGCCCAATAGACCCCGGCGGTGGCGAGGATCGCGATGATGGTCAGCCCCTGCCAGACCCGGTCGTTGCCGATGTCGCCGTTGAACAGCGCGCGGGTGCCGTCCACCGCCCAGGAGAACGGATTCCACTTGGCGACGCCCTGCAACCAGCCGGGGGCGAAGGCGAGCGGGAGCAGGATGCCGGAGAGCAGCAGCACCGGCTGGGCGACCGTGTTCATCAGCGGAGCCAGGGCGTCCTCGCTCTTCACCTTGAGCGCGACGCCGTAGCTGACCGCCGAGGTCATCAGCGCGATCAGGGCGAGCATGAGGTACGCCAGCAGCAGGTCGCCGATGAAGACCCGCAGGTCGAACAGGAGCGCCAGGAGGGTGATGATGACCGCCTGCACCATCAGGGACACCACGTCGCGCAGCGAGCGGCCGAGCAGCAGGGCGAGCCGGCTGACCGGGGTGACCCGGGAACGCTCGATCACGCCGGCGCGCAGCTCCGCGATCAGGCCGAAGCCCTGGAACAGGCCGCCGAAGATGGCCAGCAGCACCAGCAGGCCGGGCACGAAGATCTTGTACGCCTCGGCCTGGGTCGGCGCGTTCAGCGCAGGCTTGAGCAGCGGGGCGAACAGGAGCAGATACATCACCGGCTGGAAGACGCCGACGAAGACCCACACGGGGTTGCGCAGCAGCAGATGGAACTGCCGCTGGAAGATCAGCCAGGTGTCGCGGGCGAGTTTCATGGGACTATCTCCTGGTCGGGTCAGGACTCGCGCAGCGAGCGGCCGGTCTTCGTGAGGAAGACGTCGTCGAGGCTCGGACGGTGCAGCTCGATCGACTTGAGGTCGAGACCGGCGCTGTCGACACGGCGCAGGATCTGCGGCATGGCCGTCGCGCCGTCGTCGACGAACAGGCGCAGGCCCCCCTCCTCCAGGCTCTCCAGCCGGTTCACGTACTCCTCGCCGTCGAGCAGCTTCTCCGCCTCGCCGGTGGCCACGATGTCGAGGCCGACCAGCACCACGTCACCGGAGATCTCCCGCTTGAGGTCGGTCGGCGTGCCCTCGACGACCACCTCGCCGTGGTCCATGATCGCGATGCGGTCGCAGAGCGCGTCGGCTTCGTCGAGGTAGTGGGTGGTGATGAAGACGGTCATCCCGTCGGTCCGCAGTCGCCGGATCTCGTCCCACATGTGTGCCCGGCTCTGCGGGTCGAGGCCGGTGGTGGGCTCGTCCAGGAAGACGATCTTCGGCTCGTGGATGATGCCGAGCGCGATCTCGACCCGCCGCCGCTGCCCACCGGAGTAGGTCTTGCACTTGCGGTCGGCGAACTCGGTGAGCTGGAACGCCTCCAGCGCGCGTACCGCCCGACGCTGGGCCTCGGCCTTGCCGATGCCGTACATCCGGGCCTGGAGCACCAGCTCCTCGCGGGCGGTCGACTCGTCCCAGGTGCTGCCGCCCTGGGCGACGTAGCCGATCCGTCGGCGCACCTCGCCCGGGTTCTTGAGCAGATCGGCACCGGCGATGGTGGCCTGGCCGCCGTCCGGCTCGATCAGTGTCGCCAGCATCCGCAACGTGGTGGTCTTGCCGGCGCCGTTCGGGCCCAGGAACCCGAATATCTCACCGGCCGGGACGTCCAGGTCGACGCCGCGTACCGCCTCGACGGTCTTCGTCTCCCGACCGGCCCGGCTGCGGAACGACTTCCGCAGCCCTCTGGTCTCGATCATTTCCGCTCCCCGCTCATGGCCGCACTCCGGCCACCATCGTCACGGCACTCCACCACATGGGTACGACACCACGCCGCCCACGACCTGGCCAGACAGTGCGTCATCCCACACTGAGCGATCGTTCGGGGCACCACGGTGAGCTATAAACTCCCGGTCAGTAACCCGCCAGGAGGAGCCCAAGGTGCGCAAGGTACTCATCGCCAACCGGGGCGAGATCGCCGTCCGGGTCATCCGCGCCTGCCAGGACGCCGGCCTGGGCAGTGTCGCGGTGTACGCGGACTCGGACCGGGATGCCCTGCACGCCATGCTCGCCGACGAAGCGTACGCCCTGGACGGCGACACCGCTGCGAATACCTACCTCCGTATCGACAAACTTATCGACGTCGCTGCCCGTGTCGGTGTCGACGCGGTGCACCCCGGGTACGGCTTCCTCTCCGAGAACGCCGACTTCGCCCAGGCGGTCATCGACGCACGCCTGACCTGGATCGGGCCCACCCCGCAGGCGATCCGCGACCTCGGTGACAAAATCACCGCCCGGCACATCGCCCAGCGGGCCGGCGCTCCCCTGGTGCCCGGCACCCCCGACCCGGTGGGCAGCCCGGACGAGGTGATGGCCTTCGCCGTCGACCACGGACTGCCGGTGGCGATCAAGGCTGCCTTCGGCGGCGGCGGGCGCGGCCTGAAGGTGGCCCGCACCATGGAGGAGATCCCGCACCTGTTCGAGTCGGCCACCCGCGAGGCGGTCGCCGCCTTCGGCCGGGGCGAGTGCTTCGTCGAGCGGTACCTCGACCAGCCGCGCCACGTCGAGGCGCAGGTTTTGGCCGACCAGCACGGCAACGTGATCGTCGCCGGCACCCGGGACTGCTCGTTGCAGCGCCGGCACCAGAAGCTGGTCGAGGAGGCACCGGCGCCGTTCCTCAGCGCCGAGCAGCGGACGCAGATCCACGAGAGCGCGAAGGCGATCTGCCGGGAGGCCGGTTACCACGGCGCGGGCACGGTGGAGTACCTGGTCGGCAACGACGGCACCATCTCCTTCCTGGAGGTCAACACCCGGCTCCAGGTGGAGCACCCGGTGACCGAGGAGACCGCCGGCATCGACCTGGTACGCGAGCAGTTCCGCATCGCCGACGGCGAGAAGCTGCGGCTCACCGAGGACCCGACGCCGCGCGGGCACTCCATCGAGTTCCGGATCAACGGCGAGGACCCGGGCCGGGGCTTCCTGCCCGCTCCCGGCACGGTGACCGCCCTGCGCCTGCCGACCGGTCCCGGCGTACGGGTGGACACCGGTATCTCGGCCGGCGACGTGATCGGCGGCAATTTCGACAGCCTGCTCGCCAAGGTCATCATCACCGGGGAGACCCGCATCGAGGCGTTGGAGCGGGCCCGGCGCGCCCTGGACGAGATAGTGATCGAGGGGATGGCCACCGCGCTGCCGTTCCATCGCCTGGTGGTCCGCGACCCGGCATTCACCGCCGAGCCGTCCGCGGTGCACACCCGCTGGATAGAGACCGAGTTCGACAACACCGTCCCGCCGTTCACCGCAGTGGCCGACGGCCCGGCCGCTCCGGCCGAGCGCGAGACGATCGTGGTCGAGGTGGGCGGCAAGCGGCTGGAGGTGCGCCTCCCCGCCGGGCTCGGTGCGGGTACAGCGAGCGCCGCACCGGCCGCGAAGAAGCCCACCCGTCGGGGCGGTGGTGCCACGGCCGGTGCGGCGGCGGGCGGTGACGCGCTCACCTCGCCGATGCAGGGCACGATCGTCAAGATCGCGGTCGCCGACGGGGACACCGTGGCCGAGGGCGACCTGGTCGTGGTGCTCGAGGCGATGAAGATGGAGCAGCCGTTGCACGCCCACAAGGCGGGCACGGTCAGCGGCCTCGCCGCCGAGGTCGGCGCGGTGATCACCGCCGGCGCCGCCATCTGCACCATCGCCTGAGGCGTTTGATGTGTAAGGAAGGGTCCCCTACTAACGCCTGGTGTATAGAAAGGGTCCCTTCCTTACATCCGCGGTCAGTGCAGGGACTCGGCGGCTACGGCGCAGACGGCGGCGGTCAGCGCGGTCAGCACCGGTGAGTCGAGTCGCCAGTGCTGCCAGTAGAGCGGGGTGTCCAGCACCCGGCCGGGGGCGATGTCGACACACCGACCGGCGGCCACGTCCGCGTCGGCGATCTGCTCCGCCACCAGTCCCCAGCCCAGGCCGAGTCGGATCGACTCGTTGAACGCCGGGACCGACGGCACGTAGTGCACCGGTGGGTCGAGCGCGTGCCCGGTCACCGTACGCAGGAAGCGGTGTTGGATCCGATCCTTGCGGTCGAAGACCACCGCCGGTGCGGCGGCGGCCGTGGCCCGGGTGAGGCCGTCGGCGAACCACCGTCGCGCCAGCGACGGCGCGGCCAGCGCCCGGTAGCGCATCGCGCCGAGACGGCGTACCCGGCAGCCCTGGACCGCCTCGCGTTGGGCGGTCACCGCAGCGGTCACCGCCCCGTCGCGGAGCAGGACGGCGGTGTGGTCCTGGTCGTCCTGCCGGATGTCGAAGGAGAGTTCCGGCTGGTCGGGCAGCCGGGCCAGGGCGGCGGGGAACCAGGTGGCGAGCGAGTCGGCGTTGACCACGATGGCGACCCGGGTACGGGCCCGGTCGCCGCCGAGCGATCCTCGGGCGTCAGTCAGCGCCTCGCGTTCGAGCAGGGCGAGCTGCCCGGCCAGGCGCAGCAGCGGTCGCCCGGCCTCGGTGGCGTCGCAGGGGCGGTGCCGCCGGACGAGCACCTGCCCGACGGTCTCCTCCAGTGCCTTGATACGCTGGCTGACCGCCGAGGGGGTGACGTGCAGCAGCCGCGCCGCCGCCTCGAAGCTGCCCTCGGCGACCACCGCGGCGAGCGTACGGAGCTGGGTGGAGTCCAGACCGCTCATGAAGCTGAGCTTAACCAGATGAAGAATCTTTAGCTGGACTGATCCGCCCCCGCACTCCTACCGTCGGCACCGTGCTCACCTCTGTCGTCGCCGGCTTCTCGCTGTCCATCGCCCTCATCGTCGCCATCGGCGCGCAGAACGCCTTCGTACTCCGCCAGGGCCTGCGCCGGGAACACGTGGTGCCGGTCGTGCTGACCTGCGCGATCTCCGACGCCCTGCTGATCGGTGTCGGCATCGCCGGGGTCGGGTCGATGGTCGCGGCCCGACCCGACCTGCTCACCGCGATCCGCTGGGGCGGGGCGGCCTTCCTGCTCGGGTACGCGGCCCTGGCCGCCCGCCGCGCGTGGCGTCCGAGCGCGCTCACTCCCGCCCAGCGGCCACCGGCCCGGCTCGGTGCGACGCTGCTGGCCTGCCTCGCCTTCACTTACCTCAACCCGCACGTCTACCTGGACACCGTGCTGCTGCTCGGTGGCATCGCGCAGCAGCAGCCGCACCGCTGGCTGTTCGGTCTCGGCGCGGCGGTGGCCAGCGTCGTCTGGTTCAGCGCGCTCGGCGCGGGGGCGTACCGGCTCGCGCCGATGCTCGCCCGGGCCCGGGTCTGGCAGGTCCTCGACGGCGTGATCGCGCTGGTGATGGTGGTGGTAGCGGTCGCGCTGCTGCTGGGCTGAGGGAATGATGGCCGGGTGCGGTTCCTCGATGGCGCGATTCCGGCGTACGACCTGACCTACAACGACGTCTTCATGGCCCCGGCCCGGTCGGAGGTGGGCTCGCGGCTGGACGTCGACCTGGCCACCGGCGACGGTACGGGTACCACGATCCCGCTGGTGGTGGCGAACATGACGGCGGTCGCCGGCCGGCGGATGGCCGAGACGGTGGCCCGGCGTGGCGGCATCGTGGTGATCCCCCAGGACATCCCGATCGAGGTGGTGGCCGAGGTCGTCGCCTGGATCAAGGAGCGGCACCTGGTGCACGACACGGCCATCGCGCTCGGTCCGACCGACACCGTCGGCGACGCGATCCACCTGTTGCCGAAGCGGGCGTACGGTGCGGTGATCGTGGTCGACGAGAACAGTCGCCCGATCGGGGTGGTGACCGAGGCGGACACGGTCGGCGTGGACCGGTTCGCCCAACTGCGTGACGTCATGTCGGCCGACCTGCACACCGTACCGGTGGACGCGGATCCGCGTACCGGCTTCGACCGGCTCAGCGGGGCGCGGCGGCGGCTGGCCCCGGTGGTGGACGGCGAGGGACGGCTGGTCGGGGTGCTCACCCGGCCGGGCGCGTTGCGGGCGACGCTCTACCGGCCTGCGGTGGACGCCCAGGGCCGGCTGCGCATCGCGGCGGCGGTGGGCATCAACGGCGACGTGGCGGGCAAGGCGTCGGCGCTGCTGGAGGCCGGGGTGGACACCCTGGTCGTGGACACCGCGCACGGCCACCAGGAACGGATGATCAGCGCGTTGCGGACCGTCCGGGGTCTCGACCCGGGCGTGCCGGTGGCGGCCGGCAACGTGGTCACCGCCGACGGCGTACGCGACCTGGTCGCGGCCGGCGCGGACATCATCAAGGTCGGCGTCGGACCCGGCGCGATGTGCACCACCCGGATGATGACCGGGGTGGGCCGGCCGCAGTTCTCGGCGGTGCTGGACTGTGCTGCGGCGGCCCGCGAGCTGGGTCGGCACGTCTGGGCCGACGGTGGGGTGCGGCACCCGCGCGACGTGGCGTTGGCGCTGGCCGCCGGTGCGGCGAACGTGATGATCGGCTCCTGGTTCGCCGGCACCTACGAGTCGCCCGGTGATCTCTACACCGACGAGGACGGCCGGCGGTACAAGGAGAGTTTCGGGATGGCCTCGGCTCGCGCGGTCAGCGCCCGCACCGGCGAGGACAGCCCCTACGACCGGGCCCGGAAGGCCATCTTCGAGGAGGGCATCTCGTCGGCCCGGATGTATCTGGACCCGACCCGGCCGGGGGTGGAGGACCTGATCGACGAGATCATCTCGGGGGTGCGCAGCGCCTTCACCTACGCCGGGGCGCGGAACCTGGACGAGTTCCACGAGCGGGTGCTGGTCGGGGTGCAGAGCACCGCCGGCTACACCGAGGGGATGCCGCTGTCGACGAGCTGGTGACGGCCGGCGTTCGGTCAGCCGGGATCCGCCGCCGGGGCGAAGAGGCGCCCGATCACCGTCCGGGCAACCTCTCGCGGGTCGTCACCCACACCGGGTGGTAGCGCGTCGGCCAGCCAGAGCGTGGCGAAGCCATGCACGATCGACCATGCGGCCAGGGCGTCACCAAGCGGCCCGTGCACGTCGCCCCGCCCGTCGCCAGCGTCCGCCGCAGCGGCAGTCAGTGCCGTCACCCCGGCATGCAGGGCGGCACCGGCACGGTCCCGGGCGGCCCGGACCTCGGCGGCATCGGATCGGTAGAGATCGGGGTGGAACATCACCTCGAAGTGGGCGCGGTGCCGCACGGCGAAGTCGACGTACGCCACGCCGAGGTCCAGCAGTTCGCCGCCCGCCGATTCCAGCGCCTCGGCGAGCAGGTCGAAGCCCTGCACCGCGAGCGCGGTGAAGAGGCCGGCCCGGTCGCCGAAGTGGTGGGCCGGGGCGGCGTGCGAGACGCCGGCGCGTCGGGCCAGGTCCCGCAGGCTCAGCGCCGCCGGGCCCGACTCCCTGATCGCCGCCTCCGCTGCGGCGAGCAGGGCGCGAGGCAGGTCGCCGTGGTGGTAGCCGCGGGTGCCGGTCATCACCCGATCCTATCTTGCCATTGACAAGATAGGCCATCACGAGCCAATCTTGTCGGCGACAAGATTGGTCTTCGAGGAGGTACCGATGACTCCGCTGATCGCCCTGGTGGCGGGCACCGCGCTCGCCCGACTGGCCGGCCTGGTCGGGGTTTCCGTGCTCGACGGCTGGCAGCCGGCCCTGCGGGTCGGGCTGGCCGTGATGTTCGTGCTGACCGGGATCGCACACTTCACCGGCCGGCGACGCGACCTGATCGAGATGGTCCCGCCCCGACTGCCCCGACCGGACCTGCTGGTCACGGTGACCGGCGTGCTGGAACTCGCGGGCGCGGTTGGCCTGCTGGCGCCGGCCACCGCCCGCTGGGCCGCCGCCGGACTGGCCGTACTGATGCTGGCGATGTTCCCGGCGAACGTCTCGGCCGCGCGCCGGAAACTCACCCTGGGCGGGCGCCCGGTCACCCCGCTCAACGTCCGTACCGCGCTCCAGGTCGCCTTCCTCGCCGCCGCCATCGCGGTCGCCGTCGGACCATGACCGGTCACGCCGCCGGGTCTACACCCCGTCATCAACGGTGGCGGCGGGCGGCGACGGACCACGATCGGAGCCACCCGACGAGTTGCCGATATGGAAACTCGGCCCTACAGTTTCCCTTATGGAAACAAGACCCACCCCTGATCAGGCCCGGGAGACGCTTCGACAGCTCACCGACGACGAGAACGCGGTCCGCTACCCCCCGATCCCGCGATGGTTCTTCGTCGCGATGTCGGCAGCCATGGCCGCCCTGCACCTGGTGCATCTCCTGCCCTCTGCCCACGTGGGCAAGGCGAGCCTCGCCGTGAACATCGCGGCCATCATGCTCGGCTGCCGGTACTGGCTGAGCCAGGACGGGGTCTCCTGGGCGGCGGTCAAGGCGGGCGACATCGCCCCGTTCCTGGCCGCCGTCCTCGGTTGCTTCGCCCTGACCTGGGCGCTGTCGGCACTCACCGACGCCCGCTGGATCTGGGTCATCGGCGCCGCCGTGTCCGCCGACATCGTGCTACGCACCGGCCGGGCGTACCGGCGGGAATTCGGCGATGCCTGAGACCCCGTTGTTCAACGAGAAGATCCACGCACCGCACCGGTTGCGAATCTGCGCCATGCTCAGCGCCGCCCACCGGGTGGAGTTCCAGCGCCTGCAGGATCATCTCGGGCTCTCCAAATCCGCCCTCAGCAAGCACCTGACGCAGCTCGTGGACGCCGGCTACGTCCGGCAGGACCGCGCCACACGGGACGCGCACAGCAGGCTGTGGCTCTCCCTCACCCCCGAGGGCGCGAGCGCGTACGCCGACCACGTGAAGGCGCTCCGCGAAATCGTCGGCGCCTGACCCGCCGCACGTCACTCCGCGTCACCGCGACGACCGGGCCGGGAGGTGGCCGGGCCGCTGGCACGGGACCTGCCAGCGGCCCGGCGGCGGCCCGGGCGTCAGGAGCGGGGGCCCCGACGCCACGCCGGGCCGCGCGCCGACAACGGTACGCGTCCCGAGCCCGATCCCGCGACCGTCGATCGGCGACGACTCTGCCCGATGTCCCTGATAGTGGCACCGAAGCTTGCCGTTGACCCCGTCCCGGGACACGTGTGGCTGGTCATCACGGCCGCCGACCGACGGGGTGATGTCGGACACTCCGTCACTCTCGGTATGTTCCGGTCAACTCGCCCACTGGCACTCGGCAGCCACAACTCCATGATCGACGGGGGCTCAGCAGGCGGGGTGGGTGAGGACGGGGGACACATCGGGCGCGGGGTGAGGGGGTGGGGGTTACTCCAGTTCGTGGAGCATCAGTTGGCGGGCGGCTTCGGTTATCGAGCCGGAGAGGCTGGGGTAGATCGTGATGGTCTGGGCCAACTCGTTGACGGTGAGGTTGTTCTCCACCGCCATGGTGATCGGCAGGATCAGCTCGCTGGCCTTCGGCGCCACCACCACGCCACCGATCACCTGGCCGCTGGCCGGACGGCAGAACAGCTTGACGAACCCGTCGGCAACCTCGTCCATCTTCGCCCGGGCGTTACCGGCCAGCGGCAGCATCACCTGCCGGGCCGGCACCTTGCCGGCGTCCATCTCGTCCTGCGACACACCCACGGTGGCCAACTCGGGGTCGGTGAACACGTTCGCCGATACGGTACGCAGCCGCAGCGGCCGGACCGCCTCACCGAGCGCGTGCCACATGGCGATCCGGCCCTGCATCGCGGCGACGCTGGCCAGCGGCAGGACGCCGGTGCAGTCGCCGGCCGCGTAGATGCCGGGAACGTTGGTGCGGGAGACCCGGTCCACCGTCACGTACCCGCCCCGGGCCAGCGCCACGCCGTACTCGGCCAGGCACAGCTCCTCGGTATTGGGGATCGAACCGACCGCGATCAGCGCGTGTGAGCCGTACACCTTGCGGCCGTCGGAGAGGGCGACCTCGACGCCGTCGGCGGTACGGCGGACCCCCTCGGCGCGGGAGTTGTTCAGGATGCTCATGCCCCGGGCGCGGAAGACCCGCTCGATCGCCTGCGCGGCGTCGGCGTCCTCGTGCGGCATCACCCGGTCCCGGCTGGAGACCAGGGTCACCTCGACGCCCATCGCCAGGTAGGCGCTGGCGAACTCGGCGCCGGTCACGCCGGAGCCGACCACGATCAGGTGTTCGGGCAGCTCGGGCAGGTCGTACACCTGCCGCCAGGTGAGGATGCGTTCGCCGTCGGGCACGGCGGTGGGCAGTTGGCGCGGGGTGGCGCCGGTGGCGACCAGCACCGTCGAGGCACTGATCGAGTACGGCGCCTCGCCGCCGTCCGGCGTGACGATCACCCGGTGGGTGTGGCCCAGGGTGTCCTCACCCAGCCGGGCCTGCCCGGAGACGAAGGTGACCCCGGCCTTGAGCAGCTTGGCTTGGATGTCGGAGGACTGCGCCAGGGCGAGCCGCTTGACCCGCTCGTGGACCGCCTGGGCGTCGACGGTGACCGCCTCCAGGCCGTCGGAGTGCACCCCGAACACCTCGGTGTCGCGGTACCCGGTCACCACCTCGGAGCTGGCGATGAACGTCTTCGACGGTACGCAGTCGGAAAGCACGCACGCCCCGCCCGCGCCGTCGGCCTCCACCACGGTGACGTCGGCGTCCAGTTGAGCGGCGACCAGCGCGGCCTCGTAACCGGCCGGCCCCCCGCCGATGATCACGATCTGGCTCACCACGACCGCCCTTCGTCCATGCTCACAGTGACTTTCTTCTCCCCGACGCGTCCGACACGCACCGCCGTATTCTCCCCCACGCGCCCGTCGGGCTATCGTCATCGCCGTGCGTCTTTACGCCGCCTACGGCTCGAACCTGGACCCTGCCCGAATGCGTGCCTACTGCCCGCATTCCCCGATGGTGGGCAGCGGCTGGCTGGAGGGCTGGCGGCTGACCTTCGCCGGTGAGGACGTCATCGGTTGGGAAGGTGCCGTCAGCACCGTGGTCGAATCGCCCGGCGACCGGGTCTTCGTGGCGCTCTACGACATCCATCCGTACGACGCGGCCCAGCTCGACGAGATCGAGGGCGTCACCTCCGGCACGTACCGGAAGCTGACCGTCCGGATCTCGACCCTGGACGGCGACGTGACGGCCTGGGTCTACGTCTTCGACGGCTACGAGGGCGGCCTGCCCACCTCGTGGTACGTCTCGGAGATCGCGAACGCCGCCGAGAAGGCGGGCGCGCCGGACGACTACGTCATCGAGCTGCGGTCCCGCCCCACCGGCACGGCGTCGGCCTAGCGCGTCTCCCACACCCCCAGTCTGCTACCGGCCGGCATCACCCCGCCCGGCACCCCCGCCCGGCACCCCCGCCCGGCACCCCCGCCCGGCACCCCCGCCGAGCCGGACGCCGGTCACAGCCCGGAACGTCCCGTCAGCCCTGCGTGTGTGCCCGCGCCTCGGCCAACAGCTCGACCAGTTCGGCGCCGTCGGCCGGGCCGAGAGCGGCGAAGGCGGGCGCGACCAGCCGGTCGGTCACCGCCTCGGCCCAGAGCCGGCGGCGCACCAGCGGCCCGACCGGCGGGTACGGCGGCGGCCATCCGCAGGCCATCGCCCCGCTCTCGCCCTCCGGCCCGGCCAGCACCGCCTCCAGCGGCGTCATCCCGCAGGCGCGTACGGCCACCAGGTGCGCGCCGGTGAAGTGCTCGCGGAGCAGGCGCAGCCCGGCGGCGGCCCGGGCACCCGGGCTCCCCGGCTCGGACGGCACGGCCCGCCAGGCGGCGAAGAGCGGCATGGCGCTGGCGTCGGCCGCCGCGACGGCGCGTTCCACCAGCGTGGCGAGCCGGTCGACGCGGGGCAGAGCGGCCAGCCGGTCCTCGCCCCAGCGGCAGCACTCGGCCAGGCTGGCGGCGGCCACCTCGGAGGGGCGTACGGTCCGGGAGGCGCCGTCCCAGCCGTCGGCGACGGCGTCGGGGGCGATGAACCCGAGCGCGGCGGCGACCGTCTCGGCCCGTACGTCACCCAGCGCCCCGGCCCGACCGGTGACGTAGAAGGCCCAGCCGGAGATGCCGAGCAGCCGGGCCCGACGCAGGGTGGTGGGGCACCTGCCGTACGCCTCGCCGAGCGCGAGCACCGCTGGCTTGCTCGCCGCCGCCACCTGTTCCGGGGTCATGCCGTCCCGCCCGGAGCGGATGCGTCCGAGGGTCCGTCCACGAAGGATCCGACCGAAGGTCCGTCCATGACGGATCAGTCTGCCGCGCCGCCGCCCCGGTCGGCATCCCCCTCCTCGGCGGTCAGCGCCTCCATCGCGGCCTCCACCTCACCGGTACGCCGCCGGGCGGCGGCGGCAGCGCGTTCGGCCGCCCGGCGGGCCAGCCGGGACCGGCTCAGTTCCTGCTCGGCGACGGCCCGACGGCGTTCCAGTTCGGCCAGTTCCGTCTCGACCGTGTCCAGGGCGGCTGTCCCGTCACGCTCGGCGGTCTGCGCGGCGTCGAGGTCCGTCTCGGCCCGTTCCTGGTCGGTACGCGTCCGGGCCAGCTCCTTCTCCAGCGCCTTGCGGCGGCCGGCCAGCTCGGCACGGGCGGCACGTCGGGCCTGGTCGGCGCGGAGCGTGCTGCGGTCCGCCCGGCGCGTCGGTGTCGCCGGTGCGGGCGGCTCCTCCCCGCCGGTGACCAGCCGCAACTGTGGCCGGGGCACCTCGCCGAACCCGGCGTAGTGGGCCGGGCGCAGCAGCCGACCGGACCGCACCTGCTCGGCCACGTCGGGGTCGGCGAGGGCCGCGTTCAGGGTCGCCTCGACCTCGGCCAACGGCAGCTTCCCGGCCGACGGGGCCCCCGGCACGTCGGCGGCGAGCCGGCGTGCCTCGGCGACCAGGGCGGCGACCACGGACCGCCGCTGCGCGGACAGCTCCCGCAGGCGCGGGCCGCGCAGCTCGCGCTGGGCGTTCCGCAGCGCGTCGGCCAACTGCGCCAGCTCGCCCACCAGCTCGGGACGCTCGATGGCGAGCAGGTTGACCAGCCAGGCCGCCACCGTGGGGCGGCGCAGGCGGGCGATCTCCTTGGCTTCCCGCACGTCCCCGGCGCGCCGGGCCTGCGCCACCGCGGCGTCCCGGGCGGCAACGAACCGGTCCGGTGGCGTGCGGTAGAGCTGCGCCACCGGGTCGGACGGCGGATCGGGCATCGACTCAGCCGTCGATCCGGCCGCCCGGCTCCAGCCGTCGGTACTCGCTGCCGGACAGGGCGGTGTACTGCCGGTCGAGCACCGCGAGGCCATGGTTGTTGAGCAGGGCGTCGTGTAGCGCGAAGACCCGGCGCGGGGACACCGCCCGGATGAAGTCGACCACCTCGGAGAACTTCGACCAGGGCGCGTGTATCGGGGCGAAGAGGGTGTCGACCTGGATGTCGTCCGGCACGAACAGCGCGTCTCCGGGGTGGTAGACCACGTCGTCGAGCAGGTACCCGAGGTTGTCGACGAGCGGGATGTCGGGGTGGATCACCGCGTGCCGGCCGCCGTAGGCGCGTACCGGGACACCGGCGGCGGTGAACGAGTCACCGGGGGCGACCGGGCGCAGCGCCTCGGCCGCGTCGCCGAGCGGTCCGGCCACCGAGGCCGGTCCGTGGATCGTGAACGGCCCTCGGGCCAGCTGCCGGTTGATCGCCTCGGTGTCCACGTGGTCGTGGTGCTCGTGGGTGATCAGGACCGCGTCGGCCCCGTCCAGGGCCACGGCGGCCTCGCTGAATCCTCCCGGATCGACGACCAGCACTCCCCCGTCGTGCTCTACCCGCAGGCACGAGTGGGCGTACTTGGTGATCCGCATCGTGATGCCTCCCATACCGAATCGTGACGTACTGAGCGCAGTCTGCCGGAACCCGGGAGGCGGCGCTCGACGTCCGAGCTATCACCCGCTCAGTGGAGAAGAAGGGAACGGGATGATTCCGACAAGAGCCCGCCGTCACGGGGCGACGGGAATGGCTGCGCTGGTCGTGCTGCTGATGGTGACCGGCTGCGGCAGCGGCGACAGTGGCGGCGACCGCGCGGCGATCTCCGAGGCAGGCCGGGGCGACGTGCCGCAGGCGGTGGACGGCGCCGGTCCGGCGGCCGAGCGGGGCGGCGCCGGTCCGGCGGCCGAGCGGGGCGGCGCCGGTCCGGCGGCGGACACCCGGGTTGACCAGCGGTCCATCGTCTACACCGGGTCCATCCGGGTACAGGTCGACGACGTGGAGGCCGCAGCGCGGGCGGCGACCGGCGCGGCCACCCGCGCTGGTGGCTTCGTCGGCGGCGACCAGCGCCGCAGCTCCGACGCGGACGCAGTCGCGGAACTGACGCTACGGGTACCGGCGGACCGGTTCTATCCGGTGGTCGAGGAGCTGGCGGGTCTCGGTCGCCAGGAACGCCGGCAGATCGACACCGAGGACGTCACCGAGGAGACTGTCGACCTCGACGCGCGGATCATCACCCAGCGGGCCCGGGTGGAGAGCGCCCGTCGGCTGCTCGACCGGGCCGACTCGATCAGCGACCTGATCAGCTTGGAGAACGAGTTGGCCCGCCGGGAGGCCGACCTCGCCTCGCTGGAGGCGAAGAAGCGGCGGTTGGCCGACCTGACCGCGCTCTCCACGATCACCGTGACGCTGGTGGGGCCGGACGTCAGCACCGCCGACGAGGAGCGGGAGATCGGCTTCCTGGCCGGGCTGAGCGGCGGCTGGACGGTCTTCCTCGCCTCGATGACGGTCCTGCTCACCGTGCTCGGTGCGGTGTTGCCCTGGCTGTTGGTTCTCGGCGTACCGCTGGGCGCGCTGTGGTGGCTCAGTCGCCGCCGACGCCGCCGGGTCCGCCCCGAGCCGGCGCTGGTCGCGCCCGTCGGCACGCCGCCACCGCCCGGGGCGGACCTGACGTCGTCCAAGGTCAGCGAGTCGCCGCCAGTGCCTGGAGCGCGGTCTGCACCATGAGTCGTACGCCCGCCGGGATGGACCGTTCGTCCACGTCGAACGACGCCCGGTGCAGGTCCACGTTCGGCCCGGAGCGGCCGACCCCGAGCCTGGCCAGCGCGCCGGGGACGTACTCCAGGTACCAGGAGAAGTCCTCGCCGCCCATGCTCTGCGGGGTCTCGGCGACGCCCTCCGGGCCGAGCGCGGAGACGGTGGCCGAGGTCAGCACCTTGATGGCCGCCGCGTCGTTGCAGACCGGCGGGCGTCCACGCAGGTACTCCAGGTCGACCGTGGCCCCAGTCGGGGCGATCACGTCCCGGACCACCTGGGAGACGATCTTCGGAGCCTCTTCCCAGGCAACTCGGTCCATCACCCGCAGCGTGCCGGAGGCGGACGCCTCGGAGGGGATGACGTTGTAGCGGGTGCCGGCGGAGGCGTGCCCGAAGACCAGCAGCAGCCCGCTGTTGGCCGGCACCCGGCGACTGATCAGCGCGGGCACCTCGGTGATCAGCCGGCCGAGCGCGTCCACCATGTCGACGGTCAGGTGCGGGCGGGCGGTGTGCCCGCCCGGTCCGGTCAGCCGGACCGTGACGTTGTCGGCGGCAGCGGTGATCGGGCCGACCCGCAGGCCGACCTTGCCGACCGGCTGGTTCGGGTCGCAGTGCAGCGCGAAGATCTGCACCACGTCGTCCAGGCCGCCGGCCTCGATCACTTCGAGCGACCCGCATGGCAGGATCTCCTCGGCCGGCTGGAAGATCAACCGGACCCGGCCCGGCAGCTTGCCCAGGTCGGCGAGCTGGGCGAGCAGCATGCCGACACCGAGCAGGATCGTGGTGTGTACGTCGTGGCCGCAGGCGTGGCAGACCCCGTCCACGGTGGAGCGGTACGGCACGTCCTTGACGTCGGTCAGCGGCAGCGCGTCGATGTCGGCGCGCAGCGCGATCACCGGTCCGTCCGGGCGGCCGTTGACGTCGCAGATGACCCCGTTGCCCTTGGGCAGCATCCGGGGACTGAGCCCGGCCAGGGTGAGTTCCCGGGCGATCAGGGCGGCGGTGTCGAACTCCTGACCGGACAGCTCCGGATGCGCGTGAATGTGACGGCGCGTGGCGATCAGGCCCGGTACCCGGAGGGCGAGCAGGTGATCCAGCTCGGACGGCAGGGGCTGGCCACCGGCCGGTGGCGCCTCGGGCCAGGACGCCGCCAATTGCTCGCCGGCCGGCATGGTCAACGCACTTGTCACGTCGAATTCTCGATCACTAGAAATGGATGGATCATCGGGGACAGCAGACAGCGTAGACCCCCGACGGTAACTCTGCGCAACCTCGTTCCGGTGATGATCGGACCGCGCAGCGTCACATATGCCCTGCTTGGGATGCCCGTAGACGGGCGGGACAGCAGGTAGATCGCGTTCATACACCGTCATCCGCCCCCCCCACCTCCTACAACGCGTAATCGGGATCGCGGGCCGAGAATCTCCTCGAAACTCGTCGCCCGTCGTTCCGAATTGTCGCATTAGTCGGTGCAATGAACTGACGGTACGACAATTACCCGACCACCCACAGCGATCGGCACCGGTGGACGTTCACACGTCCGGACGGCCCCCGACCGCACACGGTGTGCGTCAGCGAGATCATTCGGGCGGAGTACCCGGGGACGGCCGCCTCGACACGCACAGCGACCGTGAGAGTGGCGAACGGCTCAGAACCGGTCGGTCGGGCGGTACACGCCCCACACCTCGCGCAGCGCGCCGCACACCTCGCCGACGGTGGCCCGCTCGCGCAGGGCGGCCTTCATCGGGTACAGCACGTTGCTGGTGCCCGAGGCGGCCTCCCGCAGCTCGGCCAGGGCCCGCTGAACGACCGCGTCGTCCCGCCCGGCACGCAACTTGGCCAGCCGCTCGCCCTGCGCCGCCTCGATCGCCGGGTCGACCCGCAGCGGCTCGTACGGCTCCTCGGCGTCGATGGTGAACCGGTTGAGCCCGACCACCACCCGCTCGCCCGAGTCGATCTCCCGCGCGATCTGGTACGCGGACTGCTCGATCTCGCGCTTCTGGAAGCCCGCCTCGATGGCGTCCACCGACGACCCGTACTCGAAGACCCGGCCCATCAGCGCGTCCGCCGCCGCCTCGATCTCGGCGGTCATCGCCTCCACCACGTACGAGCCGGCGAACGGGTCCACCGTGGCGGTCAGGTCCGTCTCGTACGCGAGCACCTGCTGGGTACGCAGCGCCAGCCGGGCCGCCTTCTCGGTGGGCAGCGCGATCGCCTCGTCGAAGCTGTTGGTGTGCAGCGACTGGGTGCCGCCGAGCACCGCGCCCAGTCCCTGCACGGCGACCCGGACCAGGTTGACCTCGGGCTGCTGGGCGGTCAGCTGCACGCCCGCCGTCTGGGTGTGGAAGCGCAGCATCATCGACTTCGGGTTCTTCGCCCCGAACTCGTCGCGCATCAGGCGGGCCCAGATCCGCCGGGCCGCGCGGAACTTCGCGACCTCCTCCAGCAGCGTGGTGCGGGCGACGAAGAAGAACGACAGCCGGGGCGCGAAGTCGTCCACGCCTCGGCCATGTGTGTCGATGGCCACCCCGACCTTGCCGACCTCGCCGTGCGCGATCGGGTCGTCGGAGTCGTAGCCCATCTGGGTGGGCAGGTCGAAGGCGACGGAGAGACCCATCGTGCCGGCGCGCAACAACTGGTGGTACCGCGCGTTGGACTCGGTGGCGGTGCCGAAGCCGGCGTACTGGCGCATGGTCCACGGGCGGGAGGTGTACATGGTGGGATAGACCCCACGGGTGTACGGATACTCGCCCGGAGCGCCCAGCCGGGAGTCCAGCTCACCCGGCAGGTGCGCCGCGGTGTAGACGCCCTCGATCGGGTAGCCGGACTCGCTTGACCGCCGCCGTTCGCTCATACCGGATGGTAGGACGAATGGGCTGGTCACAGGGTGAGGGATAGCGCAAACCCGACCCCGTCCGGCCACGCCACCGGAAGTGAGGGCTCGCACACGTACCGTTCCGCACGGTAAACGTCCGCCGCGCCGGGTTTCGCATCGGGCGTCTGAACCAGCAAGATAGGGAGGTTGTGTCCCAGCCCCCTCGACTTCCCCCGGTGGCTTTTCTGTGACTCAGATCCCGACGTGGAGCGGCGGACCAGTCAGCACCCCCACCAACGGCCGCGCGACACCCGGCACCGTCATCGGTGACCGGTACTCGTTGCGCTCGACGGTGGGCAACGGTGGCATGGGCACGGTCTGGCGGGCCACAGACACACTTCTGCGGCGCGACGTGGCGGTCAAGGAGGTCGTCCTGCCGCCCGGCCTGGCACCCAGCGACCGCGACGCGATGTACGAACGCACACTGCGCGAGGCCCGCGCGGCAGCCGCCATCGCCCACCCGGCGGTGGTCCAGGTGTACGACGTGGTCACCGAGGCCGGGCGCCCGTGGATCGTGATGGAGCTGCTGGACGCCCGCAGCCTCGCCGACATGGTGATCGAGGACGGGCCGATCGCCCAGCGGGTGGTCGCCAAGATCGGCATCGCGCTGCTCGGCGCGCTGGAGGTGGCCCACGCCATCGGGGTGCTGCACCGCGACGTCAAGCCGGCCAACGTGCTGATCTGCTCCGACGGGCGCTGCGTGCTGACCGACTTCGGTGTCGCCCGGATGCCCACCGACGTGCAGCTCACCACGCCGGGGATGGTGTTGGGCTCGCCGCACTTCATCTCGCCCGAGCGGGCCATGGGGCAGGAGTTCGGCCCGCCCAGCGACCTGTTCTCCCTCGGTGTGACGCTCTACACCGCCGTGGAGGGCCGGCCGCCCTTCGACCGGGGCGACCCCATCGAGACCATGCACGCGGTGGTCGAGGACCCACCGGCCCCGCCGCAGCGCAGCGGCCCGCTGACCCGGGTGCTGATGGGCCTGCTGGAGAAGGACCCGGCCCGCCGGCTCGACGTGCACACCGCCCGCGCCATGCTGCGCGAACTGCTCGCCGGGCCACTGAGCAGCACCGCCGCCGCGGTCAACTCGATGACCGACCCGTACTCCGTGGTGCCGGTGCCGCAGCAGCCCGCACCGATCACCGCGCCGGCCGCCCCGGCGAAGAAGTCCACGTCCGCCAGTGAGATCGGCGGCCGGGCGATGCTCGCCCCCGGTGAGTCGCTGACCGACCGACTGGCCGCGCTGCGCCGGGGCGAGCGCCCCGGCAAGGCCGCCACCGCCAGCGCCGACGCGATGGAGGACACCAGCGCCGACGCGCTGGCCCGCCCGGGCCAGCAGAACGCCGCCTCGTCCGCCGGTCGCACCTACGGCGGCGGGGCCGAGGCCACCCAGCGCATCGGCGGCGCGGACGCCACCCAGCGCATCGGCGGCGCGGACGCCACCCAGCGGATCGGAGCCGACGCCACCCAGCACATCGGCGCGGACGCGACGCAGCACATCGGCGCGGACGCGACGCAGCACATCGGCGCGGACGCGACGCAGCACATCGGCGCCGGGGCGTACGGGTTCGGTGCCCGGCCGGAGGCCACCCAGCAGCTCGGCGGCGACTACGGCGGCCGTTGGCCCGCCGCGCCCCGCCAGCCGTACGGCGCACCGCCACCATCGCCCGCCGATGGTGGCGGCAGCCCGCTCGACAAGGCCAAGGTCGCGGGCGCCCGCGCGGTCGAGACCGTGAAGGGCTGGCCCCGCAAGGTCCAGCTCGCGGCGGCCGGCGGCCTGGTGCTGGTCCTGCTGATCGGCGCGGTGGCGCTCTCCGGCGGCGGCGACCCGCCCGTCACCGACCCGGTCGCCGCGCCAGGCAACTCCTCGGACGAGGGGGACCTGGTCGAGATGCAGGAGCACTCGGCGCGCGGCGTGCAGATGCTGGTGCCGAAGGGCTGGAAGCGGACCGCTCCCGCCGGAGCCGTCTACATCGACTACACCGACCCGGACGACAGCGGTCGTCGGGTCCGCATCCTCAACGAGCGGTGGGCCGGCAGCTCGACCCGCTGGGCGCAGAGCGCGGAGAACAACCTCAAGACCCGGTCGAACTCCTGCGCCAAGCCGTACACCCAGATCTCGATGGCGGACAAGGAACTGGCCGGCAAGGTGTCGGCCGAGTTCGAGTACACCTGCGGCGACGGCGAGGCCAGGCGGCACGGCGTCTGGCACGGGGTGGCCCACGAGGGCCGGATCTACTCCTTCTACCTGACCGTCAGCGACGCGCGGTTCGACGAGAGCAAGCCGATCTACGACGAGATGGTCAAGTCGTTCCAGCTCACCTCCGCCGGCTGAGAGCGAGCAGACGTACGCGGTGGTCCGCCGCCGTGCTATCAAGAGGCAATGGCGGCGGAGACCACTGACATCGACACCATCCGCGAGCAGGCTCAGCGCTGGCTCGCCGACGACCCCGACCCGGCCGACCAGGCGGAACTGCGGGCGGTGCTCGACCGACTGCCGGACAGCGCCGCCGAGCTGGCCGACCGCTTCGCCGGGCCGCTGACCTTCGGCACCGCCGGGCTGCGCGGCCCGCTGCGCGCCGGCCCCAACGGCATGAACCTCGCCGTGGTCACCCAGGCCGCCGCCGGGCTGGTCGCCTGGCTCGCCGCCGAGGGCGGCACCGGCCCGCTGGTGATCGGGTACGACGCCCGGCGCGGCTCCCGGGCGTTCGCCGAGCAGACCGCCCGGGTGGCCACCGGGGCGGGACGTCCGGCCCTGCTGCTCCCCCGCCCGCTGCCCACCCCCGTGCTCGCCTACGCGGTACGGCGACTGGGCGCGGTCGCCGGGGTGATGGTCACGGCGAGCCACAACCCGCCACAGGACAACGGCTACAAGGTCTATCTCGGTGCCGAACTGGGCGGCGACTCCGGCGCCGGGGCGCAGATCGTGCCGCCGGCCGACACCGGCATCGAGGCCGCCATCCGGGCGGTCGGCCTTCTGACCCGGGTGCCCCTCGGTCCCGCCGGCCAGGTGCTCGGTGACGACCTGGTGGCCGCGTACGTGGCGCGGGCGGTGCAGGTGGCGCCGCCCGGCGGCCCCCGGGACCTGACGGTGGCGTACACCCCGCTGCACGGCGTCGGCGCGACGGTCCTCACCGCCGCCTTCGCCTCCGCCGGTTTCCCGACCCCCGGCGTGGTGCCGGAGCAGGCCGAACCGGACGCCGAATTCCCGACGGTGAGCTTCCCCAACCCGGAGGAGCCGGGCGCGATGGACCTGCTGGTCGCGCTCGCCGACACCACCGGCGCGGACCTCGCCATCGCCAACGACCCCGACGCCGACCGCTGCGCCGTAGCGGTCCGTTGTGCGGGCGGTTCGGGCTGGCGGATGCTGCGGGGGGACGAGGTGGGGGTGCTGCTCGCCGACCACCTGATGCGGCGTGGCGTGACCGGCCTGTATGCCACCACCATCGTCTCGTCGTCGCTGCTGCGGGCGATGTGCGCCGCCCGGAACCTGCCCTACGGCGAGACGCTGACCGGGTTCAAGTGGATCGTGCGGGCCGGGGACGGCTCCGCGCCGCTGGTGTTCGGCTACGAGGAGGCGCTCGGCTACTGCGTCGCCCCCGACCACGTACGCGACAAGGACGGCATCACCGCCGCGCTGACCGTGGCCGAGTTGGCCGCCGACCTCAGGGCCCAGGGCCGTACGCTCACCGACCGGCTGGACGAACTGGCCACCGAGTTCGGCGTCCACCACACCGATCAGCTCTCGGTACGCGTCGACGACCTGCGGCTGATCGCCGACGCGATGGCCCGGATCCGGGCGGCCACCCCGATCACGCTGCTCGGTGCGCCGGTCACCGAGGCACAGGACCTGCTTCCCGAGGCGGACGTGGTGATCCTGCGTACCGGGGCGGCCCGGGTCGTGATCCGCCCCTCCGGCACCGAGCCGAAGCTCAAGGCGTACCTGGAGGTGGTGGAACAGGTCGCCGACGGTGACGTCGCGGCGGCCCGGACCCGCGCGGAGGGTGCCGTCGGAGAGTTGCGGCTGGAGGTTGCTCGGGCTTTAGGGATGTAAGGAAGGGCACCTTATAAACGCCTCGTGCATAGCAGGGGTCCCCTCCTAACATCCGAGCACGAACACCGAGCGAGTGACCTGACCGGCGCACAGTGGCGCACCAGCACCCGCAGCGGCACCAACGGCGGCGACTGCGTCGAGGTCGCCGACAACCTGCCCGGCGTCGTCGGCATCCGCGACAGCAAGGACCCGACCGGCCCGGCCCTCACCGTGACGCCCACCGCCTGGTCCGCCTTCGTCACCGCCGTCCGCACCACCCGCCTGCCCCACTGACCCTCACCCCTCACACCCCCGCCCACCCCCGGGACCCGCGCCGGGCACCGGGCCGCCCGGCGCCGAACATGGAGTTGTGGCGGTCGCAAATGTGGACGCATCAACACGAAACAGCGACCACAACTCCATGACCGACGCGCAGGACAACGGCGGAGCGGGGCGAGGGCGGCGGGCAGGGGAGGACGGGAGCCAGGGAGGGCGGGGACGGGCAGGTCAGCGGCGGGGGCCGAGGGCGGCCTGGACGGCGCGGCCGAGGGCGGCGACCACCAGGCCGACCGAGGGGCGGACCACGGAGCTTTCCAGGCTCACCTCACCGGAGAAGCCCGCACCGCTGGCGATCGCCTCCAACCGGCGGCGGGCCTCGGTGGCAGCCTCGCCGGTCACTCCCAGCGCCGATTCCATCCGGAGCACGGCGACCAGTGTCGCCAGGGCGGCGGTCCGCTCGTCGGGAGCGTCGCCGGTGAGCGCGGCGACGAGCCGTTGGCGGGTCTCCGCCTCCACCGAGGGGTCCAGCACCGGATAGCGGTGCACGTGGATGAAGCCCAGCTCCGTCTCGTCGACGTCCCGGACCACCCCGTGCGCGCACAGGTCACCGAGGACCTTGTCGCGCAGGCCGTGCCGGAGCCGCTGCACCCAGGAGGACGGGCTGTGCGGCGTGTCCGCCGCGATCCGGGCCAGGATGTCGTCGGTGACCGGCTCGCCCGTCGGTGTCGCGTCGACCACCGTCAGGGCACCCTCGGCGTACGCGATCCGGCCCGCCAGGGCCAGCTCGATCAACACTGCGGCGGCCATGCCCAGGTCGAGGCTGATCCGGGGCATGGTCGCCTTGCCGGACTCGTCGTCGTGCGCGAGCAGGAGCAGTTCCTCGGCGAGTGGAACACCAGTCATGGCCCGAGACGGTAGCCGCTCGACGCCAGCGCCCGCAGGACAAACCCGCCACGACGAGCGTGGGACGACGACGGACGGATCAGAACCGGGGCATGCCGCCGAACTGGCGGTCCCCGGCGTCGCCGAGACCCGGCACGATGAACATGCTGTCGTTGAGGCCCTCGTCGATCGACGCGGTGACCAGACGCAGCGGCAGGCCGGACCGCTCCAGCCGGGCGATGCCGGCCGGTGCGGCGAGTACGCAGAGCACCGTGATGTCGGTGCAGCCGCGCTCGGCCAGCAGCCGGCAGCAGTGCTCCAACGAGCCGCCGGTGGCCAGCATCGGGTCCAGGACCAGCACCGGCAGGCCGCTCAGGTCGCGGGGCAGCGACTCCATGTAGGCGCGCGGCTCGAAGGTCTCCTCGTCGCGGGCCAGCCCGACGAAGCCCATCGACGACTCCGGCAGCAGTCCCAGCGCGGCGTCGGCCATGCCGAGCCCGGCCCGCAGCACCGGCACCAGCAGCGGCGGGTTGGCCAGCCGCGTGCCCTCGGTGCCGGTCACCGGGGTCCGCACCGGGTACCGCTCGATCGGGAAGGAGCGCGCGGCCTCGTACACCAGCATGGTGGTGAGTTCGTGCAGCGCCGCCCGGAACGAGGCGGAGTCGGTCCGTTCGTCCCGCATGGCGGTCAGCCGGGACTGGGCGAGCGGATGGTCAATGACGAGTACGTCCACGATCGCTCAACCTACCCGCCCCGGACCCCGACGCACGGACCCCGGCCCCGAGCAGGGACATCGCTCACCCGGGACGCTCCACCCGCTGCCATGATCAGAATCACGCACGACAGGCTGCGTAGACTTCGGCGCATGACGGCAACGACGACGTCGGCCCGGTCGGACCTCTCCGAGCTGGGACGATCCGAGACCGCTCTGCGGACCTTCCTGCACGGCCTACCAGGCGTGGACCAGGTCGGCGCGGAGCAGCGGGCAGCCCAACTCGGCACCCGCTCCATCAAGACCACCGCCAAGGCGCAGGCGATCGACCTCGCGATCCGAATGGTCGATCTCACCACGCTGGAAGGCGCGGACACCCCCGGCAAGGTACGCGCGCTCGCCGCCAAGGCGCTGCGCCCCGACCCGGCGGACCCGTCCTGCCCGCACGTCGGCGCGGTCTGCGTCTACCCCGCGATGGTTCCGTACGTGGCCGAGGTGCTGCGCGGATCCGGCGTGCACCTGGCCAGCGTGGCGACCGCGTTCCCGTCCGGTCAGGCGCCACTGGAGATCAAGCTCGCCGACACCCGGGCCGCCGTCGAGGCCGGTGCCGACGAGATCGACATGGTGATCAACCGGGGCGCGTTCCTGGCCGGTCGCTACGCCGAGGTGTACGACGAAATCGTAGCGACCAAGGAAGCTTGCGGGGACGCCCACCTCAAGGTGATCCTGGAGACCGGCGAGCTGGCCACCTACGACAACGTACGCCGTGCCTCCTGGCTGGCGATGCTGGCCGGCGGCGACTTCATCAAGACCTCCACCGGCAAGGTCCCGGTCGCGGCCACCCTGCCGGTGACGCTGGTCATGCTGGAGGCGGTCCGCGACTTCCGCGCCGCCACCGGCCGACAGGTCGGCGTGAAGCCGGCCGGCGGCATCAAGACCACCAAGGACGCCGTCAAGTACCTGGTCATGGTCAACGAGACCGTCGGGCCGGACTGGCTGGGCCCGGACTGGTTCCGCTTCGGCGCGTCCAGCCTCCTCAACGACCTGCTCATGCAGCGCACCAAGCTGACGACCGGTGTCTACGCCGGCCCCGACTACTTCACCCTGGACTGAACGCGATGTTCGAATACGCACCCGCCCCCGAGTCGCGCTCGGTGGTGGACATCAAGGGCTCGTACGGGCTGTTCATCGACGGCGCCTTCGTCGACCCGGCCGACGGCGGCAGCTTCAAGTCGATCAGCCCCTCCTCGGAGGAGGTGCTCGCCGAGATCGCCGACGGCGGCAGCCAGGACGTGGACCGTGCGGTCCGCGCCGCCCGGAAGGCGTCCGAAAAGGTCTGGGGTCCGATGCCCGGCCGGGACCGGGCCAAGTACCTGTTCCGGATCGCCCGCATCATCCAGGAACGCTCGCGTGAGCTGGCCGTACTGGAGTCGCTGGACAACGGCAAGCCGATCAAGGAGTCGCGCGACGTCGACCTGCCGCTGGTCGCCGCACACTTCTTCTACTACGCCGGCTGGGCCGACAAGCTGGAGCACGCCGGGTTCGGCGCGAACCCGCAGCCTCTCGGCGTTGCCGCGCAGGTCATCCCGTGGAACTTCCCGCTGCTGATGCTGGCCTGGAAGATCGCCCCGGCCCTCGCCGCCGGCAACACGGTGGTCCTCAAGCCCGCCGAGACCACCCCGCTGACCGCACTGCTGTTCGCCGAGATCTGCCAGCAGGCCGACCTGCCGGCGGGCGTGGTCAACATCGTCACCGGTGCCGGTGAGACGGGTCGGGCCCTGGTCGAACACGCCGGCGTCGACAAGGTCGCGTTCACCGGCTCCACCGACGTCGGCCGGGCCATCGCCCGCGCCGTCGCCGGCAGCCGCAAGAAGCTCACCCTGGAACTCGGCGGCAAGGCCGCCAACATCGTCTTCGACGACGCCCCCGTCGACCAGGCGGTCGAGGGCATCGTCAACGGCATCTTCTTCAACCAGGGGCACGTCTGCTGCGCCGGTTCCCGGCTGCTGGTCCAGGAGTCCGTCGCCGAGCAGGTGCTGGAATCGCTCAAGCGCCGGATGGCACTGCTGCGCGTCGGCGACCCGCTGGACAAGAACACCGACATCGGCGCCATCAACTCCGCCGCCCAGCTCGCCCGCATCCACGAGCTGACCGAGGCCGGCGCCGCCGAGGGCGCGCAGCGCTGGTCGCCGCCGTGCGAACTCCCGGACCGTGGCTTCTGGTTCACGCCGACCATCTTCACCGGCGTCACCCAGGCACACCGGATCGCCCGCGAGGAGATCTTCGGCCCGGTGCTGTCCGTGCTGACCTTCCGCACCCCGGCCGAGGCCGTGGAGAAGGCCAACAACACGCCGTACGGGCTCAGCGCCGGAATCTGGACCGACAAGGGTTCCCGCATCCTGTGGATGGCCGACCGGCTGCGCGCCGGAGTCGTCTGGGCCAACACGTTCAACAGGTTCGACCCGACCTCGCCGTTCGGCGGCTACAAGGAGTCGGGCTACGGCCGCGAGGGCGGCCGGCACGGGCTGGAGGCGTACCTCAATGTCTGAGCGGGTCGCGGTACGCAAGACGTACAAGCTCTTCATCGGCGGGAAGTTCCCGCGTAGCGAGTCGGGACGGTCGTATCTCGTGCAGGACTCCAACGTGTCGCTGGCCTCCCGCAAGGACGCCCGGGACGCCGTGGTCGCCGCCCGCGCCGCCGTCAAGGGCTGGGCCGGGGCGACCGCGTACAACCGGGGTCAGATCCTCTACCGCGTCGCCGAGATGCTGGAGGGCCGCCGCGACCAGTTCATCGGTCTCGGCGTACCCGCCGACGAGGTCGACGCCGCCACCGACCGCTGGGTCTGGTACGCGGGCTGGTCCGACAAGCTGCCACAGGTGTACGGCGGCGCGAACCCGGTCGCCGGGCCCTACTTCAACCTCTCCGCACCCGAGCCGACGGGTGTGGTGGCGGTGGTGGCTCCCGAAGCGCCGGCGCTGCTGGGCCTGGTCAGCGTGATCGCCCCGGCGATCGTCACCGGTAACACCGTGGTGGTGGCCGCCTCCCCGGCGGCACCGCTGGCCGCCGTCACCCTCGCCGAGGTACTCGCCACCTCCGACCTGCCCGGCGGCGTCGTCAACATCCTCACCGGCCGGCTGCCGGAGACCGTGCCCACGCTGGCCGCGCACATGGACGTCAACGCGATCGACCTGACCGGGGTCATTGACCCCGACCTGGCGGTCGACCTGGAGATCAAAGCCGCGGAGAACCTCAAGCGGGTGCTCCGACCGGTGCCGGCGGATCACGACTGGTCGGCGGATCCGGGGCTCGGGCGGATGACGGCGTTGCTGGAGACGAAGACTGTGTGGCATCCGAAGGGGGCTTGAATCCTCCTCGCTGTGGGGTTTCCGGGGGGTGGTGCGGGGGCGGGGGGTCTACTACGGGGGGTAGGATTTACGGGTGACTCGGCTGGGGGATCTTGAGCGTGCGGTGATGGACGTGCTGTGGGACACCGTTCCCGCCACGTCCGGCGGGGTGACGGTGCGCGAGGTCGCCGACGCGCTGGCCGGGCGCGAGTTGGCCTACACGACGGTGATGACGGTGCTGGACCGGCTCGCCGGCAAGGGCATGGTGCAGCGCGAGCGGGAGGGGCGGGCCTGGCGCTACCGGGCTGCGGCCAGCCGCGAGGCGTACATCGCCCAGATCATGCTCGATGCCCTGGACCTGGGTGGCAGCCGCGACGCGGCGCTGGTCCGGTTCGCCCGGTCGGTGACGGGTACCGAGGCGGACGTCCTGCGGGCCGCGCTCACCGCCGAGGCGGGGCTCGGGTCGAACGCGCCGGACGGGCCGGGTGACGGCGCGGCGTTGACCGATCAGGTCGAGGCGCCCGCGCCGGACCGGGCGACCCGGCCAGGTCGGGCCGGCGAGACCGCGGAGCGGTAGGGTCTACGACGTGGCGCAGAGCGTGCACTTCGCCGCCGCGATGCTGGCCTGCTGGCTGATCGCGCAGGTACTCGCCCGCTCCACCTGGACCTGGCGTACCCCCCGGGTCGCGATCCTGTGCTGGCAGGCGGTCGGTCTGGCGGCCGGTCTGTCCGCGATGGGCCTGCCGATCGCGATCGGGCTGGCCGCGTACGACCGGGGCACCGGCAGCGCACTGCTCGCGCTCGCGAACGACCTGCGGCACAGCACGCTCCCGGTGGGCGTCGGCGCGGTGCACCTCGGGCTGGTCGGCGTCGGTCTCGGCATCGGCGCGGTGCTGTTGACCACGACGGTACGCAGCATCCACGGCACGGTCCGCGCCCAGCGTCGGCACCGGGACCTGCTCGCGCTGGTGGCCCGGCGGGACCCCACGGTGCCCGGGGCGCTGGTGCTGGACCACCCGAGCGCGGCGGCGTACTGCCTGCCGGGGGTGAAGCCCCGGGTGGTGGTCAGCGCCGGCACGTTGAGCCTGCTCGACCGGGCCGAGTTGGCGGCGGTGCTGACGCACGAGCGGGCGCACGCCGAGGAGCGGCACGACCTGGTGCTGCTGCCGTTCACCGCGTTGTGCCAGGCATTGCCCTGGCTGCGCTGGGTGCACGAGGCGCACGCGCGGGTGTCGCTGCTGGTCGAGATGCGCGCCGACGACAAGGCTCGCGAGCTGCATGCGGAGGCCCCGCTGGCCGGTGCGCTGCGGCGGTTCGCCGCCGCCGGCAACCGCATCACGCCGGCCGGAACTCTCGGGCTCGGCGACCGGGACCTGGACGTACGGGTGCAGCGGCTGCTGGTTGCGGAGCGCCCGGCCCGGCTGATCGGTGCCGCCGCGCTGTCCGTGGCCACGACCGTGGCCGCCCTGCCCGTCTCACTGTTCCTGAGCTGACCCTGAGCTGCCCTGATCACCGCACCCTGAACCAACCCTGATCGTGCCGGCTGAAGGTTCGCACGGCCCCATAAGTAGCTTTCCTACGCGTAGGCTCCCTATCTGCATCGACCGCCGCCACAGGAGAGCCGGCCATGGACACCCTGCTCCTCCCCCGTCTGCAGTTCGCAGCCACCGCCTCGATCCACTTCCTCTTCGTGGCCGTCACCCTCGGCCTGGTCACGCTGCTCGTCGGGCTACAGACCGCATGGCTGGTCACCGGCAACCCGCGCTACGCGCGACTGACCCGGTTCTGGGGCCAGCTCTACGTGATCAACTACGTGCTCGGCATCGCCACCGGCATCGTGATGGAGTTCCAGTTGGGGCCGAACTGGAGCGGCCTGTCGCGCTACGTCGGCAACGTCTTCGGCGCCCCGTTGGCCATCGAGACCCTGGTCGCCTTCTTCCTGGAGTCGACCTTCCTCGGAATGTGGATCTTCGGCTGGCACCGGCTGCGTCGGGGTGTCCACCTCGCCCTGCTGTACGGCGTCGCGCTCACCGCGTACGCCTCGGCCTTCTGGTGGCCGCGGTCAGCTCCTGGCACCTGATCCGGCGCACCCCCGACCACGCTCTGTTCCGCACCTCCCTGCGGATCGGGGTGGTCACCGCCGCCGTCGCGATCACCTTCGTGCAGGGGTTCGGCTTCGCCCAGTTCGGGCCGGTCTCCGCCGTCCAGCCGACCAAGCTCGGCAGCGACACCCCGCAGGCCGAGGCGCTGGTCGCCGAGTGGACCGCCCGCTTCGGCCCGGGCGACTACCTGCCGCCCGTACTGGCCGACGTCGGCCTCGGCTTCATGATCCTCATCGGTTTCGCCCTCGGTCTGCTCTGGCTGCTGGTGCCCCTGCTCTGGCGGGACTGGATCATCCGGCTCCGGTTCCCGCTCTGGCTGCTCCTGCTCCTGCTGCCGCTGCCCTTCGTGGCGTTGATACTCGGCTGGATCTCCCGCGAGGTCGGCCGCCAGCCCTGGGTCGCGTACGGGCTGCTGCGGGTGGACCCGGCCGTCTCACCGATCAGTCCCTGGTTGATGGGTGCCTCGTTGCTCTTCTTCACCCTGCTGCTCGGCACCCTCGCCGTCACGAACTGGGTGCTGATGGCCCGGCACGCCGCCCGGGGCGCCGCCGACCCCGCCCTCGGCCGTGCACCGGCCCAGCCCTCGGCCGACGACGACAACCGCCCCGAGCCCGCCTTCGCCTGAGGAGCAGTCATGGAACTCGCCTGGTACGCCCTGCTCGGCCTCTTCTTCACCGGCTACCTGGTGCTCGGTGGCTACGACTACGGCGTCGGCCTGCTGCTCGCCCGGGGCACCGACCAGGCCCACCGCCGGGCCGCCCTCAACGCGGTCGGGCTGTTCTTCCTCGGCAACGAGGTGTGGCTGGTGGCCGCCGCCGGCATCCTGTTCGGCGCGTTCCCGGTGCTGGAGGGCGAGCTGCTGGCCGGCAGCTACCCGGCCGTCGTCGCCGCGCTGGCCGGCGTGATCCTGGTGACCGCCGGGGCGCAACTGCGCAGCCGCCCGCAGGCCACGTGGACCCGCGCCGGCTGGGACCGGGTGATCGTGGTCGGCAGCCTGCTCGCCGCGCTCGGCTGGGGCGTGGTCCTCGCCGGGCTGCTCCAGGGCGTACCGCTGCATGCCGACGGGCACGTGGCCGGGGTGACGCACCTGTTCACCCCGTTCGCCGCCGCCACCGGGTTGGCCATGGTGGCGCTGGTCGCGGCGCATGGTGCGACCTTCCTCACGCTGCGCCTGCCGGCCGCCGAGGGCGACCGGCTCCGGCCGTTGGCCCGGCGGCTCGTGGTCGCCGCGATCAGCGCGGTCGGCACGGCCAGCGTCGTCGGCCTGCTCTCCGACCGGGTACGCGCCGCCGCGCAGCGCCCCGCGATCGGCGTACTGTTGGCGATCGTGCTGGTGATGGCCCTGCTGGGGGCATGGGCGGCGCTCCGCCGACGGCGGCCCGGGGTGGCCTTCGCCGCGACCGCCACCGCGCTGGCGGCACCTGTGCTGCTGGTCGGGGCGACCCTCTGGCCCTACGTGCTGGTGTCCACGGTGGCGCCGGAACTGTCACTGACGCTGGCCGACGCGGCGGCCAGCGCGCCGACTCTGCGTCTGCTGGGCTGGCTGGCGCTGCCGCTCGTTCCGGCCCTACTAGGCTTTCAGGCGATGTGCTGGTGGATTTTCCGAGGACGGACAGACGGTAGGGCACCGGTGTACTGGTGAACCGACGCCCCTTCGACCCGCGACTACTACGCCGGGTCCCCGCAGCCCGACGTGACCTCACCCTGCTCGCGCTGCTCGGTGTGCTCGCCGCCGGGCTGGTCGTGGCGCAGGCCACCGCCCTGGCGGCGCTGCTGGCAACCGCGTTCACCGGGCGGCTGGACCGCGTCGCGCTGGCCGGTCTGGTGGCCGCCGTCGCGGCCCGCGCACTGGTGGTGTGGGCACAGGGCGCTGTCTCGGCGCGGGCGGCGGCCACGGTGAAGGCGGCCCTACGGGCCGACCTGCTGGGCGCGGTCGCCCGGCACGGGCCAGGCTGGGTCGCCGGCCAGCGGGCCGGGCAGTTGGCCACCCTGGCCGGTCGTGGGCTGGACGCGCTCGACGCCTATTTCACCGGGTACCTCCCCCAGCTCGTGCTGAGCGTCACCGTGCCGGTGGCGGTGCTCGGCCGGGTGCTCTTCGCCGACTGGAGTTCGGCGGTGATCATCGCGTTGACCCTGCCGCTCATCCCGATCTTCGGGGCGCTGCTCGGCTGGCAGGCCCAGGCCGCCACCGAGCGGCAGTGGCGGCGACTGTCCCGGCTCGGCGGGCACTTCCTGGACATGGTGGCCGGGCTGCCCACGCTGCGGGCGTTCGGTCGGGCCCGGGCGCAGACCGACGCGGTCCGACGGATGGCCGACGGTCACCGGGTCGCCACCATGCAGACCCTACGCATCGCCTTCCTCTCCGCCCTGGTGCTGGAACTGGTGGCCACCCTGTCGGTGGCGCTGGTCGCGGTGCCGGTCGGCCTCCGCCTGCTCGACGGCGGGCTGGTGCTCCAGACCGCGCTGCTGGTGCTGCTGCTCACCCCGGAGGCGTACCTGCCGCTGCGGGCCGCCGGCAGCCGGTTCCACGCGAGCATGGAGGGGCTGACCGCGCTGGACGAGGCGCTCACCCTCTCCGGCTCCGCGCCGACGCCGGCGCACCGCGCCGGTGCGCTGCCCGACGGGCGGGGCGAGATCCGGTTCGAGGCGGTGACCGTCACGTACGAGCGCACCACCGCGCTGCGGGACGTGTCGCTGACCGTCCGGCCCGGCGAACGAATCGCGATCATCGGCCCGAGCGGTGCCGGCAAGAGCACCCTGCTCGGCCTGCTGCTCGGCTTCGTCGCGCCGACCTCCGGCCGGGTCACCGCCGGCGGGATCGACCTGGCCGACGCCGACGCCGACGGCTGGCGCCGGCAGGTGGCCTGGGTGCCGCAGCGGGCCCACCTGTTCGCCGCGTCCCTGGTCGACAACGTCCGGCTCGGCAGTCCCGACGCCGCAGCGGAGGCGGTGGCCGCAGCGGTCCGCGACGCGGCCCTCGACGACGTGGTCGCCGCACTGCCCGACGGGCTGGACACCCCGCTCGGCGAGCGCGGGCACGGCCTGTCCAGCGGTCAGCGGCAGCGGGTGGCGTTGGCCCGGGCGTTCCTGCGAGACGCGCCCGTGGTGCTGCTCGACGAGCCGACCGCCCGACTGGACGCCGCCGCCGAGGCGACGGTGCTGTCGGCCACCCGCCGGCTGGTGGCCGGGCGGACCGCGCTGCTGGTCGCACACCGGCCCGCGCTGCTGGAGGACGCCGACCGCATCCTGCGGGTCGAGGACGGCCGGGTCACCGAACTGACCCCGGAAACGGCCGGTGAGGCCCGATGAGCGCCACCCGGGCCGCCACGACCGGCCGCCTCGGCCGCGCGCCCGAGGTGACCGTACTCCGGCTGGCCCGACCGTACCTGCGCCGGCTGGTCGGCGCGGGACTGCTCGCGGCGGCCACCGAGTTCGCCGCCCTCGCCCTGATGGCCACCGCGACCTGGCTGCTGATGGCCGCCGCCGGCCAACCGCCACTGGACCGGCTGACCGTGGCGATCGTCGCCGTACGCGCGCTCGCGGTCAGCCGGGGCGTGCTGCGCTACACCGAACGGCTCGCCGGGCACGACGCGGTGCTCCGGCTCGTCACCGACGTCCGAGCCCGGGTCTTCGGCACCCTGGCCGCCCGGCGGGGTGCGCCGCCGCGTACCGGGGACGCGTTGAGCCGGCTGGTCTCCGACGTGGAGGCCGTGCAGGACCTGCTGCTGCGGGTGCTCGTGCCGGGCGCGGCGGCCGGGACGGTGGGCCTGCTGGCCGTCGGGCTGACCGCGCTGGTCTCGCCGCCGGCCGCGCTGGCCCTCGCCGCCGGCCTGCTGGTCGCCGGGGTGGGCCTGCCGGCCCTGGCCACCGCGCTGACCCGGCGGGCCGGCGCCGAGATGGCGCCGCTGCGCGGTGCGCTCGCCGCCGACGCGGTCGACCTGACCCACGGCGCGGCCGACCTGGCCGCCTTCGGTGCCACCGCCGAGGCGTTGGACACGGCCGGGCGGCGGGCGCGGCGGCTGGCCCGGCTGGAGCGGCGGCTCGCCGCGCTCGGCTTCGCCGTCGACGCCCTCGGGGTGCTGGTGGCCGGGCTCACCACCGGTGCCGTGGTGGTCGTCGCGCTCCGGGCCGACGTGGACGGGGTGCTGGTCGGCGTGTTGGCGGTCGGCACCCTCGCCGCGGTGGAGATCGCCCTCGCGCTGGTCGGTGCCGCACGGCAATGGACCGGGCTGCGCTCCGGCCTGGCGCGCGTCGCCCAACTCGTGACGCCCATCTCCACTGCCGGTCCCGACGCCGAACCGGGTGACGCGGCCCGCCCGGCCGCAGCGGGATCCGGTGTGGTAGCGGGCGGAGCCGGCCCGGCGGCCGGCGCGGTCGAGGTGCGATTCGAGAAGGTGACCGTCCGTTACCGGGCCGGGGCACCCGCCGCACTCGACGGGTTCAGCCTCGACCTGCCGCCCGGCCGCCGGATCGCGGTCGTCGGCCCCAGCGGCGCGGGCAAGAGCACCCTGGCCGCCGTCCTGACCGGCGCGGTACGCCCGGACACCGGCCGGGTCACGCTGGACGGCCGGGACGTGTCCGGGCACCCGCCCGAGGAGTTGCCCCGGGCCGTAGGTGGATTGCTCGCCGAGGCGTACGTCTTCCACGCCACCGTCCGGGACAACCTGCTCCTGGGCCGCCCCGACGCCGACGAGACGGCGCTGGTCGCCGCCACCACGGCGGCCGGGCTGGTGGACTGGGTACGGTCCCAGCCGGACGGCTGGGACACCGTGGTCGGCGAGGAGGGCGCCCAACTCTCCGGTGGCCAGCGGCAGCGGCTCGCGCTGGCCCGTGCGCTGCTCGCCACGCCGGGGGTGCTGGTGCTGGACGAGCCGACCGAGGGCCTCGACCCGGTCGCCGCCGACGAGGTGCTCGCCTCGGCCCTCGCCGCCACCCCCGCCGGACATTCGGTACTGCTGATCACCCACCGGCTCAGCGGCCTCGGCGGGCTCGACGAGATCGTGGTGTTGGACGCCGGCCGGGTCGTCCAGCGGGGCCGGCACGCGGACCTGGTCGCCGCCGACGGCTGGTACCGCGACCAGTGGGTGCTGCAACAGGCCGCCGAGCACGGCTACCTCGCGCTCTCCGGCCAGGGCCGACCCTGACCGGGGCCACCTCCGGGGTTTCTCGGACGCCGGGACACCGCCCGCCGTGACAAGGTGGGGCCATGCCGGGCGGGGATGACGTGTTGGTCGAGGAGCACCTGCGGCAACTGGCCGGCCGGTTGCACGGGCCCCGCCGGCTCCGGACCGACCTGCTGACCGAGGCGCGGCACGGGTTGCTGGACGCCGTCGAGGCGTACCGGGACGGCGGGCTGCCGGGCCGGGAGGCCAGCCGGCAGGCGGTCGCCGATTTCGGTACGCCGGACCAGCTCGCGCCCGCGTACCAGGCGGAGCTGGCGGTGGGCGCGTTGCGCGGGCTGTCGCTGCGGGTCGTCGCCTTCGCCGGTGCCGCCTCGGTTGCCGGCGATCTCACCTGGCGCGGTTCGAGCTGGAGCGAGCACGGCCCGCGACCGCCCGCCGGCTATCTACTGTTGTCACAGTCGGTGAACTGGATCTGGGCGGGCGCGCTCCTGCTCGGCTTGGCGGGGCTGGTGCTGGTGGCGGCCACCGCGCGGTCGGCGCACCCGGTGCTCACCCGGCTGGCCCGTGTGGTGGGCACCGCGTTGACCGGGGCTGCCGCGGTGGGCACGCTGGCCGGGGTGGGACTGTTCGCGTGGTCGCTGCTGATGTGGGAGGCAGCCCTCACCTGGCCCCCGATGATCATCGGAATGCTCGCCCTCGGTGCGGCGCAGGTCTGGCTGGTCCGGGCCGCCCACACCTGGCTGCGCGCGACCCGTCGGCTGGCTGACGGGTGACTCCGGCACGACGGCCACGGGGGCCGACCCGTGTGGTGGCAGTTCTCACCCGATCCCGGCCTCGGGGGTCGGGGTCAGGGGTCGGTTCAGCCGGAGGTCGCCGGCGTGCTGCCGGGGTCGAGGAATCGCCCGACCGTCGCGCTGAAATCCCGCCACCCCGACCGCTGGTCGGCTAGCGCCCGCCGGCCCGCGTCGGTCAGCTCGTAGGTGCGCCGCTCCCGCCCGTTGACGGTGCTCCAGGCGCTCGCCACGTGCCCGGCCCGCTCCAGGCGGCGCAGCGCCGGGTAGACCGATCCGGTGGGCAGGTCGAGGCTCCCGTCGCTGCGTACCCGCAACGCCTCGATAATGGCGTAGCCGTGCAGGGCGCTCCGCTCCAGCACGGCGAGCAGCAGGGCATCAAGGTGTCCGTGCAGCGCCTGCGCGTTCATAGGTAGAAACGCTACTCGTCAGGCTGTCGACGCCGCCACCGGGGTGCGGGCACCGATTACCCAGAGCAGCCCATTAGGGTATGTGCCCAGAGTCACTCACCGGCATCGAGCCGGTGAGTGGGCAGCCCGACGCACACGGAGGTCACCGTGGCCCGCCAGTCGCCTCAACGGCCGGACGCCGACGAGCCCAAGCTCGATGACACCACCGGCTCCGCCGAGCCGGACGCCACCGAGCCGGAGGCCGTCGCCGAGACGGACCCCGCCACGCGGGAGGCCGACGACGAGTCGCCGGACGCCGAGGAGGCGGACACCTCGTCGGCCCAGGCGTCCCGCGCACTCTGGGACGAGCTGCGGATCGACCCGATCGAGGTCGCTCTGCCCGCCGGCACCGGCTTCACCCTGCGGGCCTACCGCCCGGCCCGTGAGCTGACCCCCACCGACGTGGCGGAACGGGACGCCGACGATCCGTTCCTGGCCCGCCGGCAGGTCGCCGAGACCGACGAGGAGGACGACGAGGACGTCGTCATCCTCGACGAGGACGTCGCCCGTGAGTTCGCCGAGAGCGACGAGGACGAAAAGCAGGACAAGGACGAGGACTCGGGCAAGAACGCCTCGGGCAAGAACGTTTCGAAGAAGGGCGACGACACCGACGACGAGGACGCCGACGAGAAGGCTGAGGACGACGCCGGCGACGAGGAAGTGCCGGTCTTCCTGAGTCACCGGGGACGGCTGCTGCTGTTCAAGACCCCGGAATCCCTGGTCAGCTTCGTCCGTTCCGGTGCGCCCAACGATCTGTCTCAGCTGGACAGCTGGAATGAATTGTCCGAACGGGTGGAACCGGCGGACATCGCCCCGCTCGACGAGGACGTGTACGAACTCGACCTGGTGGTGGAGAACCTCCGGGGCGGGCACGACACCTGGGATCCGACGCTGCTCATCGAGGCCGGCGAAGTCGCTCGCGATCTGTCGTACGCGCTGCGCCTGCCCGCCGTGCTCGACATGCTGTCCAGCGGTTCCAGCCTCGACGACCTGGACGAGGCCCTACGTGCCTCGGCCAAGGGCGGGATCGGCGGATTCTTCGGTCGACGTAAGCTGAAGAAAATTGGGGCACAAACCGCAAGTCTCGGTTGGCGAACCATTGTCGGAAAGATCTCTGCGGTCGTGGACTGGCGCGACTGACGCGCACCAGGGAGCATCAGTCTCTGGCAGAGAATTCCCTGTGTCCCGGGAGGAGGACGACGCCGTGGCGCTCGTGCGCGTGTACTGCGGTCTGGCCTCGGCGGATCCGGCCGGCCGACCGGTCTCGGCCGGTTCGACGCTGACGTCCGCTGTGGTCGACGACGCAGGCCGTCTGCTGCATGTCTGCGAGGTGAGCGACGACCCGGCGGGTTACGCCCGGCTGGTCATGCTGCTGGTGGAGCGCTCAGGCGGGCCGAGCGGTGCGGCGATAGCCGCCGACAGCGACGACCACACCGTCACCTCACTGCTCAGCGCCGCCGGTCGTCCGCTGGCGATCGCCGACGACGACTCGGTCGACGATTTCGCCGAACGGTTCGCCGACGACGACTCGCTGGAAGAGATGCAGGCGCCACCGGCCGTACGACGCGCCGTCGGGCTGGCCCGCGCCCTCCAGGCGGGCGCCCTGTCGGCGGTGACGTTGCCGGCCCCCCGGGACCTCGCCGGCTACAAGCAGGTGCTCGCGGCGCACGCCGCACTGGCCACCGGCCGGCACTCCGCCGCGGGCGCGCTGCGCGAGGTGCTGCGTGAGCTCTACCCGGCCGCGTTGCGCGCCTATCCGGATCCGGCCGAGTCGATCCCGCTGGCGGTGTTGGACGCCCTGCCCGAGCCGGGCATGCTGACCGACGCCGCGGCTCGCGGTCGGGACGCGGCGGTCACCGCCGACGCCGTCACCGCCCAGCTCGCGGCGGAAGGCGCGGGCGACGCGGAGGCGATCGACGAGGCGGTCACCGCGCTGCGGGTCGCGATCTCCGAGACGCCGCGTCGATCCACGGTCAACCGGGCCCTCACCTCCGCCGCAGCCGAGACGATCCGGCAGGCCGTCGCCTCGGTCCGGGCCTGCGACGCCGGCTGCGAGGCGCTGGTCGGTGCCCTGCACGCCCGCACCGGGGCCCCCGCGCCGACCGCCGGCCGCCGGGCCGCTGCTCGGCGCGGCGAGCCCGTGGGCGAGCTGGCACCCACCGCCGTCGCACCCGCTCCCACCACCGGTCTCCGCCCGGTCCGACCCACCGGCCCTGAGCCGGCCGGCGGTGGCCGCCGAAGCCGGCCGGAGCCGCAGCCCGGCAACGGCCCCGCGGCACCCCGTCCGCTCGGCCCGCCTCCCGTGGCCCCGGCACCGGTCGCGCCGCCGCCCGTCGCGCCCATGCCGATGGCCCCGGCCGCGATGGCGGGCCCGCCCGTCTCCGCGCCACCGACGCACACCGAGCCCGCCCCGTCCCGGATCGACGGCCCCACCAACCGTCCGATCTCGACACCACCGCCGCCGCCCGGCATCACCCCCATCGCGCCCTCGCAGCGCGGCACGGTCCCACCCGCCGAGGCCGGCGAGCCGTTCCGGCCGACGCTCACCACCGCGGCGATCGCCAGCGCGCGGGCCGAGCGGCAGCGCACGATCATCCCGCCCCGCCCGAAGACCACCGGCGAACCGCCGACCGGTGGATTCAGCGCCACCGACCTCAGCGTTCCGGTGCCGACGCCCCGGCCTGGTCCGGAGCCGGCGGCTCCCCCGGGGTCGCGGGCCAACTGGCCGCTGGTGAACAACCCGGAGAACCCGGCGGACACCTCGCCGCTCAACCCGGTGGTCGGCTCCTACGACGACCGGAACCGACACCAGGCTCCGGAGCCGCCCGTCGACCCTGCTGCCGAGCGTCGGGTGACCCCGCCGTGGCTCGCCGACGACCTGCCTCCGGAGCCGCCGGTGCTGCGGCTGGTCGAGCCGCCGCCGCTGGCCGACCGTGCCCTGCGCAACTCCGCCGAGCCGGCCCAGGAGAACCCGCCGCTGCGGCTGGTCGACCGGGGTGCCCCGGCACGTGGCGACCGGCCGGTGGAGCGGCTGGACCTCACCCCGCAGGTGCGCCGGGCGGAACCGCCGGTGGAGCACCGGCCGCCACCGGTCCCCGACGAGGGCGACGGCGACCTGCTGATCTTCGCCCAGGCCAGGTCCGCCTGGTTCGTCGGGCACGGCGAGAGCGCCGACCTGGAGTGGTCCAGCCTGGCCGACACCGGGTGGGAGGCCGCCGAACAGGCCGCCCGGCCGGCCGTCGGTGCCGAGACCGGGGCGGGGCTGCCCAAGCGGGTGCCCCAGGCCAACCTCGTGCCCGGCTCACCGCTGCGCGAGGAGCGTCCGCTGCGCATCGTCCGGGACGCGGCCAGCCTGGCGGAGAACACCACCGGCTACTTCCGCGGCTGGCGTCGCGGGCAGGAGATCGGCGGTTTCGCGGTCGGTGGCCGACCGGGCCGGGAGTCCGCCGGTGGCTGGGACTTCACTCGGGACACCGGTGAGCGCGACGACGACCGGGAGTACGAGTACCGCTCCGCCGGCTACCGGTCCTGACCCCTGCCGCATCCCGCTCACGCGGCCACACTCAACGACCAGACGCCCGACCCGGGTCGGCAGACCGCCGCACCCGGGTCGGTGTGAAAGAATGCGCGCCCTGCGTACCCGACAGAGACCGCGATGCCGGTCATCGGGGTGGCCGTACCTCGCCGGAAGCGGTGCCGCCGGGGCACGCGTGTCCGCGACCAGCCGGGCTACGAACAGCATTGCGCGCCCGGTGTCGACCAAGGCGACACCGGGCGCGACAGCCGATCGTCAGGCGGGAGCGACGGCCCGGGTACGACGCATCGTGAGCACGTACTCGACCAGCGAGATCAGCACGTGCTTCGTCGACTCGCGGTTCCGGGCGTCACAGGCCACCACCGGCACGTCGCTGGAGATCGCGAGCGCCTCCCGGACGTCCTGCGGATCGTGGTACTGCATGCCGTCGAAGCAGTTGATGGCCACCAGGTACGGCAGCCGCCGGTGCTCGAAGAAGTCGATCGCCGCGAAGCAGTCCGCCAAGCGGCGGGTGTCGACGAGCACGACCGCGCCGATCGCGCCCCGGACCAGTTCATCCCACATGAACCAGAAACGGGTCTGACCCGGCGTACCGAACAGGTACAGGATCAGGTCACGATCGATCGAGATACGACCGAAGTCCATGGCCACCGTGGTCGTCGTCTTACCCGGCACCTGCCGGGTGTCGTCGACGCCGACACCGGCGGACGTCATGATGGCCTCGGTGGTCAGCGGCGTGATCTCCGAGACCGAGCCGACGAGCGTCGTCTTGCCGACGCCGAATCCACCGGCGATAACGATCTTCGCCGACGTCACGCGCCCGCTCGGGGTCGGCGGACGGTGCGACATGTCAGAGCCTGCGAAGTCCACTCAGCACCCTCTCCAGCAATTCAGTGCCCACCGCGTCGTCCGAGTCGTCCAGGATGGTCGGCTCGTGGACCGCGACCAGGCCGTCCGTCGCCATGTCGGCGATGAGCACCCGGGCCACGCCGAGCGGAAGCTGCATCCGCGCCGCGATCTCGGCGAGCGACTGCACGCGTCCGTCACACAGCGCGGCGATGTACTGGTGCTCACGGCCTTGCCCACCATTGCCAGTGGCAACGGCACGACCGCGCACCGTGGTCTCGACGAGCGCCTCCAAGGCGATGTCGAGCCGGGGCCGGGTACGACCGCGGGTCACGGCGTATGGACGGACCAAAGCACCGGTCGGCTCGTCACGATCGGCCATGTCGCCGCTCACCTCCTTCGTACCCGGCACCGGCTCGCGCCGGTGCTACTCCTCGTATGTAGTGTTCGCGCCCTGCCCGCCCCACCGGCTGGCGCGACGATCAGCCCATCATCCCGACAGCGGTACGTGGCACCGGGGTGAGCGCGTCACCCACTCGGTCGACCAGCAGGGCCATCTCGTATCCGACCTGCCCGACGTCGCTGGCGCGCGCGGCGAGGACCGCGAACGACGAACCGTCGGAGATCGACATCAGGAACAGGAAGCCATTGTCCATCTCGACCACGGTCTGCAACACGGCCCCTCCCTCGAAACACCGGGCGGCGCCCTGGGTCAGGCTGACCAGGCCGGAGGCGATCGCCGCCAGCTGGTCTGCCCGGTCCCGCGGAAGGTCTCGTGACGACGCCAGGAGCAGGCCGTCCGCGGAGACGGCGACCGCGTGCGCGACACCGGGTACCCGATCGGCGAAGTTGGCCAGCAGCCAACCGAGATCCTGCGTACTAGTCATCCTTCTTGCTCCTTCTGCCCGCTCCCGGCCACCGGGCCTGAGCCAGACTGCGAGGACTGCTGCCCGCCCAGAGTTTCCTCCGGGCCGGTCGGGTTGCTGTCCGACGGGTGGTTACGTCCCCGCTGGACACCCCGGTGGTAGGCGGAGAGCAGACCGCGCACCGACTCGGGGTTGCGTCGCTGCACCGCAGCCGCCGGCTTCTCCACCGCACCCGGCACGAGCTGGGCCATCGGCGTACGCTTCGGCAGCCCGGTCTGGGTGGTCGCGGCGGCGGCCGGCGCCTGGCTGGCCGCGCTGGCGGCCCGCCAACCGTCGTCGGCTGCGGTCTGCCACACACTATCCTGCGGTGCGGGCCGGTACGAGGGCCTGTTCTCGCCGCCGGGACGGGACCCACCGCTCGCGCCGTTCCCGCCGGACGCGCCTGCGGCCGTCGGAGTGTCTGCCATCGGTGCGTTACCTGTCGTCGCGGTCGGGGTCTGCGGTGCGGGCCGACCCGTGGTGTCGATCGCGGTGATCTGCTGGGTCGTGGCACCGTTGGCCGCTACGGGCTGGCGTGCACCGGCCGACTCCTCCGGCCCCGGACGCCGGGTGCGGAACCACGCGGATTCCAGCTCCCGGAAGATCGGCAGCTCCATCGTCTCGTCCGCGTACCGCTGCCGGTTCTGGGCCTGCTGCGGCGCGGGCGTGGTCGGCTGGGGCTGCGGTGCCGAGGCAGGCCAGGCGGACGGCGTCTGCTGCGGCGCCTGACGCGATACTCGGGGCAGCTCGGTGGTCATGTCCAGCGCGGCGGCCAGCCGCTCGGGCACTGCCGGGGCAGCGGACTCCCCGGCCACCGGCGGCCAGGCCGGCGGTGCCGAGGGCTGCTGGTACCCGGTGCCGGGCGAGACGGGCCGCTGCGGCAATCCGCCGGGCGAACCCGAGAACGGCGAACCGGAGACCGGGGCGCCGGAAACCGGCGGTGCGGAGTACGGCGTACCCGAGACGGGCGGTGACGAGACCGGCGGCACCGGCGGGGCGGAGACCGCGGGCGGCGTGTAGGGGGCCGCCTCCGGGCTGCTCGGGAGCTGGCGCGGGATGTTCGGCTGGTGCCCCGGACCGGTCGGCTCGTCGGTGTGGCGGCGCTGCGGCAGCGGGTCGTGCGGCGACTCGTTGGACGTGCGCGGCGCGAAGTTGTTGCCGCCGGGGACGCCGCTGGCACCGGTCAGGTCCGACCAGGCGGGCAGGTTACCCGCGCCGGCCATGCTGCCCGGCGTACCGGCACCGTTGCGGCTGGCCGGGTCGAAGGGCCGACCGCCCAGGGTCACCTGGTTGCCGGAGCCACCGGAACGCGGGGCGGGGGCGGCCGGCATGGCCGGGGCGTTGCCGTTGCCCATCGGAGGCAGACCGCCGAACGCGGGAGCCGGGCCGGACGGCGGGGCGGCGGGAGGCAGCGCGGCGGGCTGCTGCCCACGGCCGGACAGCGCACGCGGCACGAGTACGTTCGGCGGCAGCGTGACGTCGGCGACAGTGCCCCGGTCGTTGCCAGGGCGCAGCTCCACCCGGACGTCGTGCCGGGACGCCAACCGGGCGACCACGACCAGGCCCATCATCCGGGAGACCGCGACGTCCACCTGGGGCGGCGTGGCGAGGCGCTCGTTGAGGTCGGTCAGCTGCTCCGCGCTGATGCCGATGCCCCGGTCCTCGACGTACAGCGTGGCGCGGTCACCGACCCGGCGGGCCTCCACCAGCACCTGGGAGTCCGGCGGCGAGAACGCGGTGGCGTTGTCGAACAGCTCGGCGACCAGGTGGACCAGGTCGTTGACGGCGTGCGCGGAGACCTCGATGTCCCGGTCGATAACGCCGAACTCGATCCGGGTGTAGTGCTCGACCTCGGACTGGGCGGCCCGGAGCACGTCGATCAGCGCGGCCGGCTCCCGCTGCACACGAGTGGAGTCGGCACCGGCGAGGACCAGGAGGTTCTCGTCGTTGCGGCGCATCCGGGTGGCCAGGTGGTCGAGCTGGAACAGCTCGGCCAGCCGGTCCGGGTCCTCCTCGCCGCGCTCCAACCGGTCGAGGTGACCGATCAGCCGGTCGACCAGGATCTGGGAACGGCGGGCCAGGTTGACGAACATGGTGGCGACGGACGCCCGCAGGGCGGCCTGTTCGGCGGCGGTCCGGACCGCCTCCAGGTGGACGGCGTTGAACGCCTCGGTCACCTGCCCGAACTCGTCCCTGCTGCGGACCGGCAGTGGCTCGGCGATCTGGTTGGCCAACTGCATCGGCGAGAGCTGGCCGGTGACCTGCGGGTCGCGCAGCCGGGCCACCGCCTGAGGCAGTCCGTACTGGGCGATGGAGAGCGCGCCCTGACGAAGTTCCCGCAGCGAGCGGGCCATCGACCGCGCCACCAGGAACGCCAGGAAGATGGCGAACAACAGCGTGGTCAGCAGCAGGCCGGTCTCCAGGAACACCTGCCGCTGCACGTCCGAGCGGAGGTTGGCGGCCTGGGTGGAGACGTCCGAGTCGAACTTGGACTCGACCGACCGGATCAGTGCGCCGTTGGCGACCAGCGCCGCGTCCCACTCCTGCGGGGTGAAGGAGATGCCGGCGAGGTCTGTGGAGGTGTCGGCGTTGACCTGACTGATGTAGATCGTCGCCTGCCGCCGGTCACCGCCACCAATGGTCTGGGCGTGGAACTCCGCCTCGGCCTCGGTGGCGACCGCGTTGAAGCTCTGCTGCGCCTGCTGCTGGCCGGTCTCGCTGGCGATGTAGTCCGTCCGCAGGGTCGAGGTCATCTGGCCCGCGATCAGGGCGCGGTGCACGACCACCCGACGGATGGAGAGCCACTCCTTCTCCCGCGCCACGGCGGCGGAGGCTCGCATCTGGTCGCTCAGGTCGTTGTCACCGGCGAGCTGACTGGCCGAGTCCCGCACGGAGATCAGTTGGTTGATCAACTCGTCGTAGGACTGGAGCGTATCGGTGATCTTGAACCTGCCGTTGATCACCTGGCTCCGCGCGCCCGGCAGGTCACCGAGGCGCTCGTCGATCTGCGTCAACAACTCCTGGAGGCTGGGCGGCAGGTCGGTCAGCTCGGACCGCTGCGACGAGTACGGCACCGCAGCCCGGTCGACCCGGCCGGAGACCTCGCCGTAGAGCGCAGATGCGTTCTTCTTCTCCTCCGACTCGGCCTGCTCGGCCGGCGTCGGATTCACCCCCAGAAGCAGAACGGCAGCGGTCCGCTCGTCCTGCAGACCGTCCACCAACTCACCGGAGTGCCCGATGAGTTCGGCGAGGTCGCCGGCCCGGTTGGCGTCGCTGAGCGAATCCAGGTGGTCGACCAGACCGCTGGTGCCCACGACGACCGTGGCGATGGTCGGCACGATCATGATGAGACCGAGCTTGGACCAGATCGGCATGTCGCGAAGCCGACCGACCGGTCGACCCATACGCGACAGGAAGGAGCCTGCCGTCTTCGGTCGTTTGCTCACGTCACCGCCCTCGTGATTGCAGCGTCCGCGCTGCCCTGAGGACAACGCCCAGCAGCCGACCCGGCGGGTCGGACCATCCGAGATTCCATCACGCCTCCCCGGAAAGAGAAAGCCCAGGCTGGCCGCAGCCAAAGGTGTGATGAGATGTTGACGCAATTTGATCGCGGTCCGTCTGTTCGGAGTCACTGAATGTAATGGAACCCCGCACCGAGTCGTCCTACCTCGCCGGCCCCTCCGGCTCCGGAAAGTCGTACGTAGCACGACAAACCGGTCTGCCGGTGCTCTGTTTGGACGATTTCTACAAGAATGGCGATGACCCATCGCTACCACGCCGGGACGGCCAGATCAACTGGGAGTCACCCGCTTCCTGGGACGCCGAAACGGCCGTGGAGGTCATAACCCGACTGGCGCGACACGGTCGGGCGGATGTCCCCGTGTACGCCATCAATGAGGATCGACGGGTGACCACTCGGCCATTCGAGCTGGCTGATTCGCCACTTTTCGTGGCCGAAGGGATCTTCGCTGCCGAGATCGTCGAAGAATGCCGAGTTCGGGGCCTACTCGCCGGGGCGTACGCGTTGCGTCGGCCGCGCGGGGCGACCTTCCTCCGTCGGCTTGCTCGCGACCTCGCCGAGCAGCGCAAGGGCCCCCACGTGCTGCTGCGCCGGGGCGTGACGCTGCTCCGGGCCGAGCCGGCGGTGCTGCGCCGCCAGACCGGGCTCGGCGCGGAGGCCGCCCGCGCCCGGGAGATCCTGCGGCAGGTCGCCGGCCTGCACCGCCCCGGCCACCCACCGACCCGGTGAACCGGTGCCGGGCACTCAGGCCAGCAGCTTGGCGTACGCCGGCTTGATCACCTCGTCGATGATCCGGAGCCGCTCGTCGAACGGGATGAAGGAACTCTTCATCGCGTTGATGGTGAACCACTGCACCTCGCGCCAGCCGTAGTCGAACGCCTCGCAGAGCAGCGCCATCTCACGGGACACCGAGGTGCCGCTCATCAGCCGGTTGTCGGTGTTCACCGTGACCCGGAACCGCAGGTCACGCAGCAGCCCGATGGGGTGCTCGGCGATCGACGCGGCGGCACCGGTCTGCACGTTGGACGACGGGCAGAGCTCCAACGGGATCCGCTTGTCCCGCACGTACGCGGCCAGCCGGCCGAGCACCGGCTCAGCCCCGACGGTGATGTCGTCCACGATGCGTACGCCGTGGCCCAGCCGGTCGGCCCCGCACCACTGGATCGCCTGCCAGATGGAGGGCAGCCCGAACGCCTCACCGGCGTGGATCGTGAAGTGGAAGTTCTCCCGTTGCAGGTACTCGAAGGCGTCCAGGTGCCGGGTGGGCGGGAAACCCGCCTCGGCGCCGGCGATGTCGAACCCCACCACCCCGTGGTCGCGATGCCGGACCGCCAGCTCCGCGATCTCCTGCGAGCGCGCCGCGTGCCGCATCGCGGTGAGCAGCGTGCCGACCCGGATCGGCGTGCCGGCCTCGGCGGCGAGCGCGCTGCCCTCGACGAACCCGGCCAGCACCGCCTCGACCACCTCGTCCAGGCTCAGGTTGCTTTCCAGGTGCTGCTCCGGGGCGAAGCGCACCTCCGCGTAGACCACCCCGTCGGAGGCCAGGTCCAGCGCGCACTCCCGGGCCACCCGCCGCAGCGCCGGTGCGGTCTGCATCACGGCGACGGTGTGCGCGAAGGTCTCCAGGTAGCGCTCCAGCGAACCCGAGTCGGCCGACGCCACGAACCAGCGTCCCAGCTCCGCCGGGTCGGTGGTGGGCAGCTCGTGACCGACCTCGGCGGCCAGCTCGACGATCGTCGCGGGCCGCAGACCGCCGTCCAGGTGATCGTGCAGCAACGCCTTCGGCGCCTTGACGATGTCCTCGTACCCGATGTTCGCGGCCATGACCAGACCCTAGTCCGCAGCGGGCCGCTGGGTACGCTCGGGAGCGTGGATCTGGCCTGCGACCTGGTGCGGTGATGGATCGTCGCGTCGTCGAGCGGCTGCGCTGCCCGGTCTGTGGAGAGCCACTGGGCGAGGTGGCCGCCGGTGCGCTACGGTGCCCGCGCCGGCACAGCTTCGACATCGCCCGGCAGGGCTACGTCAACCTGCTCGCCGGCCGTGCCCCGCACGGCGGGGACACCACGGAGATGGTCGCCGCACGGTCGGACTTCCTCTCCGCCGGTCACTACGACCTGATCTCCGCCGCCCTCGCCGACGCCGGCACCCGCGTCACCGAGGAGGCCGCCGCCCCGCACTTAGGTTCCCCGACCGGCGCCGCCGGGGCGTACCCGTTGGTGGTGGATGCGGGCGCGGGCACCGGCCGGCACCTCGCGGCGGTGCTGGCGGCCGTGCCGGCGGCGATCGGTCTCGCCCTGGACGTCTCCAAGCCGGCGCTGCGCCGGGCCGCCCGGGCGCACCCCCGGATCACCGCGGCGGTCGCCGACACCTGGCAGCGCCTGCCGCTGGCGGACGCCTCGACGGCGCTGCTGCTGAACGTCTTCGCGCCCCGCAACGGCGCCGAGTTCCACCGGGTCCTCGCACCGACCGGGCGGCTGCTGGTGGTGACGCCGGTCGTCGACCACCTCACCGAGTTGGTCGACACGCTCGGCCTGCTCCGGGTCGACCCGGCCAAGGCGGACCGGGTCGCCACCGGCCTCGGCGGGCACTTCGTCGAAGAGTCGCACACCGAGCACCGGCAGGAGCTGAGCCTGGCCGGGCCGGAGGTGACCACGCTCGTCGGCATGGGTCCGAGCGCCTGGCACACCGCCCCGGACGGGCTGGCCGCCCGGATCACCGCCCTCGGCGAGCCGGTCCGGGCGACCGTCGCGGTCCGTCTCGGCGTGTACCGCCCGCGTCCCAGGTCCTAGGTGGAGAGGTCGACCTCTTCCCAGCCGGGCGGCTCGTCGTGGTACGGCCCGCGCAGCATCACCGCCCACTCCAGGGCCCAGCGACGCTGGCCGATGGCGTTGGCGTCCACCAGCCCCGGCAACAACCGCCCGGCCCGGCTCACCTCCAGGTACGCCCAGTCCAGGCAGTAGTGCAGGTCGAGCAGGGCGGCGGCGTCGGCCGGATGCTGCGGTGCGGTCAGGATGCGGGCCTGCCAGCGCCGGAAGGTCTCCCCCTCGACGATGTTCGGCAGGCGCGCCACCAGCCGCTCGTCCACCGGCAGCGTGGGGTCGAGCTGTTTGGTCAGGCCGAGTACCCAGGTCAGGGCGAACAGCGCGTCGTGATGCAGCACGAACGAGCGGTGGTCGCCCTTGGCGCCGGTGACGAACTGGAACTCCGGCGGGGTGACCATCTCCAGCAGGTGCGACGCCAGCAACCAGCTCATCGCCGCCTGCGGCGGCATGCCGAAGCAGCGCGCCTGGATCAGGTGCAGCACGGCGATCCGCGCCTCGACCTCCGGGGTCGGCCGCAACTCGATCTCGTCACCGGGCTCCCACACGAGCGGGAACTGCGGCGGCGGCAGTGGCAGTCGCAGCCGGGACAGCTCCTCCAGGCTCGCTTCACGCACCTCGCGGGGGTCGGGAGCAGGCACGATCACGGCAACATCCCTGTCTGGTCATGATGTCTCGGGCGCCGAGTAGTCCCCCCTGGCCTGCGAGGATAGCGGCCGGACCGGCCCGGCACCATGGGGCTCGACCAGGGCGGACTCACTCCACCCGTTCGATCACCAGCGGAACGGGTGCCGGCGCCCTCGCCGCGAGGGTCACCGCCCGGGCCGCTTCCGCCAGCGCCGCCGGAATCCTCTCCGTACTCTCGGACCGCAGCTCGTAGAGGGGGTCACCGGCCCGGACCGGGTCACCGGGCCGCTTGTGCAACACCACACCGGCGGGCACGCTGACCGGGTCCTCCTTGCGGGCCCGGCCGGCACCGAGCCGCCACGCGGCCACCCCCATGGCGTACGCGTCGACGGCCGCGACGTAGCCGTCCGTCTCGGCGCGTACCACCTCGACCTCGGCCGCCGTGGGCATCGGCGCGTCGGGGTCACCGCCCTGCGCGCGGATCATCGACCGCCACACGTCCATCGCCCGTCCGTCGCGTAGCGCGGCGGCGGGATCGGCGTCGGGCAGCCCGGCGGCATCGAGCATCTCCCGGGCCAGCGCCAGCGTCAGTTCTACCACGTCGGGCGGACCACCGCCGGCCAGCACCTCGACCGACTCCGTGACCTCGACCCCGTTGCCGATGGCCAGGCCGAGCGGCGTCGACATGTCGGTGAGCAGGGCGACCGTGCGTACGCCGTGCGCGCCGCCCAGCTCCACCATGGTCCGGGCCAGCTCGCGGGCGTCGTCGACCGACTTCATGAACGCGCCGGAGCCGACCTTCACGTCGAGAACCAGCGCGCCGGTGCCCTCGGCGATCTTCTTGCTCATGATCGAGCTGGCGATCAGCGGGATCGCCTCGACCGTGCCGGTGACGTCGCGCAACGCGTACAGCTTGCGGTCGGCCGGGGCCAGCCCCGACCCGGCGGCGCAGATCACCGCCCCGAGATCGCGCAGTTGGGCGGTGAACTCGTCGTTGCTCAGCGCGGCCCGCCAGCCCGGGATCGACTCCAACTTGTCCAGCGTGCCGCCGGTGTGGCCGAGGCCGCGCCCGGAGAGCTGCGGCACCGCCGCGCCGCAGGCGGCCACCAGCGGGGTGAGCGGCAGGGTGATCTTGTCACCGACGCCGCCGGTCGAGTGCTTGTCCACCGTCGGCCGGGACACCGACGACAGGTCCAGCCGCTCGCCGCTGGCGATCATCGCCGCCGTCCACCGGGCGATCTCCGGCCCCGTCATCCCGTTCAGCAGGATCGCCATGGCCAGCGCCGACATCTGCTCGTCGGCCACCGCCCCCCGGGTGTACGCGTCCACCACCCAGTCGATCTGCGCGTCGGAGAGCACTCCCCCGTCCCGCTTCACCCGAATCACATCAACCGCAGCAAACACACTCATCTTCGAGTCCCCTCCCTCCACATGTCACCACCGCGCACCCACACCGCGGTCGCCCCCGCCGATCCCACTCACCCCGTCGTCCCGCAGCACACGCACAAGCCGTACGCCCGTCGGGCCGGGGGCCGACCGTGCCCGGCGCAGGGATCAAGCCTGACCGCCCGGAGCCGGGCACGGTCGGCCCCCGGCCCCAAGCTCAACCACCCCAGCGAACCGGAATCTCCGCCGGCGGCTCACCCTCACCGGCCCAGAAGATCGTGCCCGACGCGTCCACCACCACGACCCGGGGCGTACGCGCCAACCCCCAGGTGATCGCCTCCGCCGAGTCGTCCCAGCTCGGCCCCTCCTCCAGCACCCCGGTCTCGGCGCCCGCGTCGTCGCCGGCCGACCGTTCCCAGTAGGCCGTCCAGATCTGCTGGCCGGCGGAGAGGTCGGGGTGCACGAAGACGGTGCCGCGTCCCCGCCAGGCGGCCAGCCGGTCGGGGACCACCGGCACCGGCCGTTCCCGGGTCACCGCGTCGAGGTCGGCCACGTCGAAGGCGTGCGGCAGCAGTTCGGCCATCCGCAGCGGGCCGCCCCTGGCCTCGATCAGGCAGTCCGGCCCGCCCTGTTCCCAGAGCAGTTGCCGGCAGCGCCCGCACGGCATCAGCGGCTCGCCGGTGGCGTCGACACAGGACAGCGCGACGATCCGGCCGCCGCCGGTGGCGTGCAGCGAGGAGACCACGCCGCACTCGGCGCAGAGCACCACGCCGTACGCGGCGTTCTCCACGTTGCAGCCGACCACGACCCGGCCGTCGTCGACGAGTGCCGCCGCGCCCACCGGGAACTTCGAGTACGGCACGTACGCGTGCCGCATGACCTCGGTGGCGGCGGCGCGCAACCGCGCCCAGTCGATCTCCATGCTGCGCTCCCTGGATCAGCCCTTGATGTACGGCTTGCCGTCGGCGGCGGGTGCCCGGACCCGGCCGACCAGCCCGGCCACCGCCAGGATCGTCGCCAGGTACGGCAGCATGGCCAGGAACTGGCCGGGGATGATGCTGTTGATCGCGCCCAGGTAGGTGGCCAACTGGTCGGCGAAGCCGAAGAAGAGCGCGGCGAGCAGCGCTCCCGTCGGGCTCCATCGACCGAAGATCAACGCGGCCAGGGCGATGAAGCCCTTGCCACCGATCATGTTCTTGGTGAACGAGTAGAGCGCCAGCGTGTACGACGCGCCGCCGATGCCGGCGACCACTCCGGCCAGCAGCACGTTGCGGTAGCGCACCCGCAACACCTTTACGCCCAGGGTGTCCGCCGCCGTCGGGTGCTCGCCGACCGAGCGGGTCCGCAGGCCCCACCGGGTACGGAACAGCGCGATGTGGATCACGAGCACCAGCAGCAGGGCCAGGTAGAGGAAGATGTTGGCCCGGAACAGCGCCGGCCCGAGGACCGGGATGTCGGAGAGCAGCGGGATCTCCCAGTTGCTGAACCGGGGAGCGCTGTTGTAGCGCTCCGCCTCGGTCTGCATCAGCCGCTCGTAGAGGAAGCCGGTGATGCCGACCGCGAGCAGGTTCAGCACGATGCCCATGACCACCTGGTCGACCAGGTAGCGGATGCAGAACACGGCGAGCAGCAGGGAGATGAACGCTCCGCCCATCGCGGCGGCGACCAGACCCACCCAGACGCTGCCGCTGATGCTGCCGAACAGCGCGCCGCTGAACGCGCCCATCAGCAACTGCCCCTCGATGGCCACGTTGACCACGCCGGAGCGTTCACAGAGCACACCGGCCAGCGCACCGAAGATCAGCGGTAGGGCGAGCAGGAACGTGCCGCGCACGATGTTGACCAGCGGCATGAAGTTCTGCCCGGTCGGTGCGGCGGAGACCTGCCAGCAGAGGAAGGAGAGCACGAAGCCGACCAGACCGACGGCGAGCACCGGGACGAACCAGCGTTTCGGCAGGCCGGCCAGCATCGCCGCCCCGGCAGCCAGCGCAATCAGTCCGAACAGGATCGCGCCGACCGTCCCGTGGATCTCCAGCGCGGCCCCGGCGGAGTCCTCGCTGAGCGTGAAGCGGGCCTGCTCACCGGTGGCGAGCGCGCCGAACAGCACGGTCGCCAGCAGGCCGAGCGCCAGCAGCACCAGGCCCACCCTGCGGGTACGGGTCCAGAAGCCCTCGTCGACCTGCGCGACCGCGACGTCGGGGACTGCCATGGTGGACATGCCTCACCAGCCCTTCGCGAGGCTCGTCTGCAACCGGGCGGCCCGAGCCGCCCGGAGCTGGAAGATCGCCTTCACCAGGGCCGGCGCGGCGATGAAGATGACGATCAACGCCTGGAGCACGGTGACCAGTTCCAGCGAGATCCCCGAGTACGACTGCATCCGGTTGCCGCCGGCCTGCAACGCGCCGAACAGCAGCGCGGCCAGCGCCACTCCCCACGGTTTCACCCGGCCGAGCAGGGCGACCAGGATGCCGTCGAAGCCGATCTGCGCGACCACCAGCGGGGTCAGCGCGGCGGCGGTGGTGCCCAGCACCATCTGCGAGCCGCCCAACCCGGCCAGCGCCCCGGCGAAAACCATGATCAGCACGTACGTCCGGGTGATGCTGATGCCGGCGGTGCGGGCGGCGTCCGGGTTGGCGCCCACCGCGCGCAGCTCGAAGCCGAGCGTGGAGCGGTTGAGCAGCCAGGCGACCGCCAGGGTGGCCAGCACGGCGAGGACGATCCCGGCGTGCGCCCGCAGCCCGTCCCCGAACAGGCGCGGCAGTTGGGCGGAGGCGTCCACCGGCCGGCTGATCGCGTCGGTACGGTTCGGGTCCTGCACGCCGTTCTGCACGATCAGCCAGGTCAGGAAGTAGACCGCGATGTAGTTGAGCATGATCGTGTTGATCACCTCGTGCGCACCGGTCCGCGCCTTGAGGATGCCGGGGATGAAACCCCAGATCGCGCCGCCGACCGCACCGGCCAGGACCGCGACCAGCAGGTGCAGTCCGGGCGGCAGCGGGAGCAGGAAGCCGGCCAGCGCGGCCAGGATCACGCCCATGGTGGCCTGCCCCTGGGCGCCGATGTTGAACAGGCCGCCCCGGAAGGCCAGCGCCACCGACAGGCCGGTGAAGACCAGCGGCGCGGTGTAGGTGAGCGTCTCCGAGATCGGGCTCAGCGCCGCGTTGACCGTGGTGGCGGCCGGGTCGAAGACGCTGCCCTTGAGCAGGTTCGCGTACGCCTCGCTGACCAGCGTCCAGCTCGCGTTGATCGCGTCCGACGGGCGGGCCGTGATGTAGGAGTAGGTGGCCAGCACGTCCGGATCGGAGATGATCATCAGGACGGCGCCGACCATCATCGCCAGCACCAGCGACAGCAGGGTCACCGTGAACGTGTTGGCGGCCCACAGGTTCTCCAGGAACAGCCGGCCCAGGGTGGGGCGTTCCTGCGGGGATTCGGCGGTGGTGGCCGTCTCGGCGCGCTCGGTGTTGCCGATCGCCGTCCGGTTGGCCTGTTCCTCGCTCGCCGGTTCCTTGTCCGGCGAACCTGGCTGGGAAGAAGTGGTCATGCCGGCACTCCGCTTCGCTCCGTGCCGACACAGGGCGCACTGAGCCTGATGATTCGCTCGCTGGGCTCGCTCATGCCTTGCCGTCCTCGTTGCCGGGACCTCCGGGGGGCGGGGCCACGCCGTCGGTGGTGGCCGTGACGTCGCGGTCGGTGGTCGCGGTCGTACCGTCGGCGGACACCGTCTCCGCGTCGGTCACCGCCGGTTCGTCCCGGTCGCTGGTCGCCACGGCGGTGCCGTCGGCGGCCGCGGTGCTGTCCGGGGAGCCGCCGGTCGCGTCGGGACTGATGCCCGCCATCAGCAGGCCGATCTCCTCGCGTGGCGTGTCCGGGCCGACGATGCCGATGATCCGTCCGCGGTACATCACGGCGATCCGGTCGGCCAGCCCGATCACCTCGTCGAGTTCGCTGGAGACCACCAGCACGGCGGTGCCGACGTCGCGCTCACGGATGACCTGACTGTGGATGAACTCGATCGAGCCGACGTCCACGCCCCGGGTGGGCTGGGCGGCGATGAAGAGCTTCAGCGGCCGGGACAGCTCCCGCGCCACGATCACCTTCTGCTGGTTGCCGCCGGAGAGGGTACCCACCGGCGCCTGGGCCGAGGAGGTCCGGACGTCGAACTGGTCGATCCGCTCCTGCGCCGACTTCGCAATCGCGTCCGGCTTGAGCGACAGGCCACTGCCGAAGGGCGGCCGGTCGTAGATGTCCAGCACCAGGTTCTCCGCGACGCTGAACTCCTTGACCAGGCCGTCGACGCTGCGGTCCTCGGGGACGTAGCCGACCCCGGCGCGCAGCACCTTCTTGGTGCTCCAGCCGTCGACCCGCTGGCCGTCGAGGCTGATCGTGCCGGCGAGCACCGGGCGCAGCCCCATGACCGCCTCGATCAGTTCGGTCTGCCCGTTGCCCTGCACACCCGCGACACCGAGCACCTCGCCCGCGCGTACGGTCAGGTCGACGCCGTCCACCGCGCGGATCTGCCGGTCGTCGTCGACGACCAGGCCGGAAACCTCCAGCACCGGCTCGCCCGGCGTGGCCGGAGCCTTCTCCACGGTGAGTCGTACGCTGCGGCCGACCATCAGCGCGGCCAGCTCGTCCCGGCTGGCCTCGGGCGACGCCGTACCCACGGTCTTGCCGCGCCGGATCACCGTGATCCGGTCGGCGATCGCCTTGACCTCGCCGAGCTTGTGGGTGATGAAGACGATCGACTTGCCGGCGGCCTTGAGCGACCGCATCACGGTGAGCAGTTCCTCGGTCTCCTGCGGAGTGAGCACCGCGGTGGGCTCGTCCAGGATGAGCAGGTCGACGTCGCGGGTCAGGGCCTTGACGATCTCGACCCGCTGCTGGACGCCGACCGGCAGGTCCTCGATCACCGCATCCGGGTCGACCCGCAGGTTGTAGCGCTGCGAGACCTCGGCGACCTCGCGACGGGCGCGACGCCGGTCCAGGAATCCGGCGATGCCGCCGCGCACCTGTTCGGCGCCGAGCATGATGTTCTCGGTGACGGTGAAGACCGGTACGAGCATGAAGTGCTGGTGCACCATGCCGATGCCGGCCGCGATCGCGTCGGAGGGGCCGCGCAGCTTGAGCGGCGTGCCGTCGACCAGGATCTCGCCCTCGTCGGGCTGGTAGAGCCCGTACAGGACGTTCATCAGGGTCGACTTGCCCGCGCCGTTCTCGCCGAGCAGGGCGTGGATCTCTCCAGGCTCCACCGTCAGGTCGATGTGGTCGTTGGCGACCAGATCACCGAACCGCTTGGTGATGCCGCGCAGTTCGAGTCTCAGCGCAACCTCCTGGAGTGCGAAGCGATGGTGCAGCGTAGCTGCTGGCGAGCGGATTGCGGCCAGGACCCGACCGGGGCGCGGACCGGCCGCCCCGAGCGCGGGTCTCCCCCGCGCCGGAGCGGCCGGATCATGGGCTCCGCGTACCGGTCGCCCCGGTGATCGTCTCACCGGGGCGACCGGTGACGAGTCACTTCGGCTGGGCGGCCGACTCGACCTTGACGGTGCCTGCGGCGATGTCCGCCTTGAGCTTCTCGACCTCGGCCTTGAGCTCGGCCGGGACCTTGCCATCGAACTCGTGGTACGGGGCGATCGAGACGCCCTCGTTGGCCAACGTGCCGACGAAGCCCTCGTCGGCGTTGAGCTTCTCGCCACCGGCGGCCTTGAGCACGGCCTCCTTGACGGCGCCCGGGATGTTCTTCACCACGGTGGTGATGATCGCCGAGCAGTCCGGCGTGCTCTCGCAGCCGTCGACGTCCACCCAGATGGTGTTGTATGCGCCGCCGGAGGCCTTGGCCGCACCGGTGGTGCCCAGGCCGGCGCCGCCGGCGACCGGCATGATGATGTCCGCGCCCTGGGCGACCAGCGCGTCGCTGACCTTCTTGCCCTCGTCCTGCTTGATGAAGTCGTTGGTGAAGGAGCCGTTCTGGGTCTCCTTGTTCCAACCCAGGGCCTGCACGTTCGCGCTCTTGGCCTGGTTGTAGTGCGCCACGCCGTCGACGAAGCCGTCCATGAAGATGGTCACCGGCGGGATCTTCATTCCGCCGTAGGTGCCCACCTTGCCGCTCTCGCTCATGCCGGCCGCGACGTAGCCGGCCAGGAAACCGGCCTGGGCGGTGTCGAACTCCATCGGGAAGACGTTGGCCACCCCGGGGTTGGCGTCGACGATCGCGAACTGCTGGTCCGTGTTCGCCTCGGCGATCTTCTTGGTGGCGTCGCCCATCAGGCCGCCGACGGCCAGGATGAAGTCGCAGTCCTGGTTCACGTACTGGGTGAGGTTCGGCTCGTAGTCGGCCTCGGCCTTGGACGCGACGTACTTGATGTCGATGTTGCTGTTCTCGGCCTTGGCCTCCTCGAGACCCTTCCAGGCCGAGGCGTTGAACGACTTGTCGTCGATGCCGCCGACGTCGGTGACCATACAGGCGGTGTACTTCTCGCCGCCGGAGCCGGCGTTGTTGTCCTCATCCGGGGCCTCGCCACAGGCGGCGGCGCTCAGTACGAGCCCACCCGCCGCGATGACCGAGGCGATCCGCATCCCACGCACCGAGCGCAAGACGTCTCCTTCCCACTGCACACCGCGTGGTTGCGGTGGCTGCCCTTGAACCGGCCTGCGCTGTGCCGCCGGCATCCCACGTTACGGACGCAGAGCGTACGCCCGCGCCCACCTGCCGAACGACAATCGTGCAGGACTGTTGGAGGCCTGTTACCGGTACGTAATGCGCCGGTGGGGCAGATCACTCAGGGTTGCGGCAGGCGGGCGGAGCCACGTCCGTTGAGTCCTTTTCTGGCAAGCGATCGGTGCGCTCGCCGCCTACCGCCAGAAGACCGCGACAGCGGCGTTGGCCAGGGTCAATCCCGCGATGGCGAGGAAGTGCCCCCGGTTGACCTCGTCCCGCTTGCGGGAGAAGAAGACCATCACGAAGATCATCAGCGCGAGCACCAGCTTCACACCGAGCTTCGCCGGGGCCGGCTCGTCGCCGTCACGCAGCGGAGCCGACAGGCCGATGCCGGTCGCCAGCTGGATCACCGCACCCCAGAGCATCGCGGCGTTGATCCGGATCTTGCCGGTGAGGTACTGGGCGATCGCACCGCCGAGCAGCAGCGCGAAGCCGATCAGGTGGCCGTAGAGGAGGATGAGTCGAAGTGCTTCCACCCGACCCATCCTGCCCTATCAACGACGAATTGTAGTAGAGGGCTTCCTGGTCAGCCCTTGGTGCCGCCCGCAGTCAGGCCGGACACCAGGTGCTTCTGGGCGAAGAAGAAGACCAGCCCGGCCGGGACGGTGACCAGGACGGCGGCGGCCGTCAGGTACTCCCACTGCGGGTTGAACTGCGGCACGAACTGCTGGAGCCCGTAGGCCAGGGTGAACTTGTTGTCGGTCTGGATGAAGGCCGACGCGTACGCCACCTCTCCCCACGCGGTGAGGAAGGTGTAGAACGCGGTGACCGCCACCGCCGGGCGGGCCAGCGGCAGCACCACCCGCCAGAAGGTGGCGAACGGACCGCATCCGTCCAGCGCCGCCGCCTCGTCCAGCGAGGTCGGGATGGAGTCGAAGTAGCCCTTCAACATCCAGGCGCAGAACGGCACCGCGATGGTCAGGTACGCGATGATCAACGCGGGCATGGTGTTGATCAGCCCGAGCCGCGCCATGATCGTGTAGATCGGCACGATCAGGATGGCCACCGGAAACATCTGAGTGACCAGGAAGACCATCATCAGCGGCCGGCGACCCGGGAAGTTGAACCGGGACACCGCGTAGCCGGTGGTGGCCGACAGGAAGATGCCGATCCCCATGGTGAACGCCGCGACGATCACCGAGTTGAGGAACCACCGGGGAAAGTTCGTACTGGTCAGCACGTAGCTGTAGTTGGCCAGCGTGGTGTCCCGGAACAGGGTCAGCTCGCTGCTCTGGATCGCGTACCCGGGCTTGAGCGACGACAGCAGCACCCAGGCGATCGGGCCGATCGCGATCAGCGAGGCCAGGATCAACGTCCCGTGCAGCAGGACCGACTTCACCGGGTTACGGCGGCTGCGACCGGGTCTGCGTGCCTGCGCCATCACCACACCTCGCCTTGCTTGCGCAGGGCCCGCCGGTAGAACACCGAGAACACCAGCAGGATCGACAGGATCAGTACGCCGTACGTGGAGGCGAGCGAGTAGTTGCGGATGCCCTCGAACGCCGCCCGGTAGGCACCGGTCACCAGGATCTCGCTCTGGCCCGCCGGCTGTCCCTCGGTCACCAGGAAGATGATCGGGAACATGTTGAAGGTCCAGATGGTGCCGAGCAGCACCACCGTCATGCTGACCGGACGCAGGCCGGGCAGGGTGATGTTGACGAACCGCTGCCACGGCGAGGCGCCGTCGATCTCGGCCGCCTCGTACAACTCGGACGGGATGGTCTGCATCCCGCCGAGCAGGGCCACCATCATGAACGGCACGCCGAGCCAGATGTTGGTGACGATGGCGGTCAGCAGTGCCGTCCACCGGTCGGCGAACCAGGAGACCGAATCGATCCCGATCGCCGAGAGCAGGGCGTTGGCCAGGCCGAAGCGCTCGTTGAAGATGAACTTCCAGGCGAAGGCGCTGACGAAGGCCGGCACCGCCCAGGGCAGCACCAGCAGCACCCGGTACATGCTCCGGCCCCACATCGGCCGGTTGAGCATGGTGGCCAGGCCGAGGCCGAGGCCGAAGTGGAAGGCCACGCAGACGAACGTCCAGATCAGCGTGACGCCGGTCCACTGCCAGAAGTCGCCGACCTGGCCGGTGAGGACGCGGACGTAGTTGTCGAGGCCGACGAACTCCCACTTGTTGGGGTTGTCCCGGCAGACCTCGCTGCCGGTGATCGACTTGGTGCAGATCTCGGCGACCTGATTGGCCTCGGTGAGATCGGTGAAGGAGAGCCAGATCCCGCGGAACAGCGGGTAGAAGATCAGCACCGCCAGGACGATCACGACGGGCAGCACCATCGCCCAGGCGTACCAGTGCTTGTCCCAACTGCGGCGCAGCCGGGACGTTCGAGCGGACCGGCCGGGCGGCGTCGTGGACGACGGCGCCGGGTCGGCTGTCACGGTGGTCATCAGCGCTCCCGAGGAGAGGTCCGGCAGGGGCGCGCGACCGCGACGGCCGCGCGACCCTGCCGGGTGCCGAAAGGTCACCGGCCGGAGCCGGCGCGGGCGGTCAGAGCCCGTAGCCGGGCACGACCTCGGCCTTGTACTTCCTGGCCACGGTGTCCAGCGCGGCCTTCGGGTCCTTGTTCTGGATCAGGACCTCGGTGGCCATCTGGTCGAGCGGGCCGAAGAACTGACCGGCCTCGGGGATCCACGGGCGGCCCACACCGGCCTCCACGACCGGCTGGAAGGCGGCCACGATCGGGTTGTTCTTGACCGGATCGAGGGCGTACGCGGAGGTGCGGGTCGGCAGCAGGCCGAGCTTCTCCGACAGGAACGCCTGGGACTCGGCGGAGCTCATGAACTTGACGAACGCGACGGCGGCCTCCACCTTCTCCTGCGGCATGCCGGACCAGATCACGTAGTTGTGGCCGCCGACCGGGCCACCGGCCCGCGCCGAGCCGCCCGGCACCGGGGCGATGCCCAGGTTCTCCAGGCCGCCGAAGCCGGGCGCCGACTTGACGTTGTTGACCTCCCACGGGCCGTTGATGATCATGGCGACCTTTTTCTCCTTGAAGAGGGTCATCATGGTGCCGTAGGCGTCGTTGGCGGACGGCTTGGCAGCCGCGCCGCTGGCGATCAGGTCCTTGGCGATCGCCAGCCCGGCCGCGTTCTGCTCCGAGTTGATGACGATCTTCTGGCTCGCGGGGTCGACCAGGTCGCCGCCCTCGCCGTACATGAAGGGCAGCATGAAGTAGCCGGCCGGGTTGACGTACACACCCTCGGCGCCGGTCTTCTCCTTGACGGCCTGCGCGGCCGTCTTCAGCTCCACCCAGGTCTTCGGCGGCGCGCTGACACCGGCCTGGCTCAGCAGCTCCTTGTTGTACATCAGCGCCAGGCTGTCGGTGACCTGCGGGACGCCGTACGTCTTGCCGTCGAACTTGTTGGAGGCCAGCGGCGTCTCCAGGAAGTCGGACTCGTCGGCGAGCAACTCGGAGCCGTCCAGCGCGTAGAGGTAACCCAGCGATGCGAACTCCGGCACCCACGCCACCTCGGCGCGGAGGATGTCCGGAGCGCCGCTCTTGGCCTGCGCGGCGGTCTTGAACTTGTTCTGCGCCTCACCGAACGGGACCGACTGGTAGTTGATCTTCACGTTCGGGTGGGTCTGGTTGAACTTGGCGATCAGTTCCTGGAACGCGGGGCCCTCGTTCTGCGGATCCGAGGTGTCCCACCAGGTCAGCTCTGCGGTGAGGGAAGCGGGGTCGACGGTGGACTGTCCATCAGCCGGGTTGTCCTCTTCGCCACCGCACGCGGCGACGGAGAGGGCGAGGGTGGCGGAGGCGAGTACGGCGATCCCCCTGGCTGTGCGACGCATGTTCGCTCCTAGATTGCCTGCCGGGTATCGGCGGGACAGTAGCAAGAACTTTCGTAACTCGAAACCCCTTGCGAACATCACTGCAACAACCGAGCCGAATCCGCAACCTCACCACTCCACAACTGCGGCTTTACCGGCATTTCGCAGGGGGCCTCCCGGGCCGCGAACAACGCCCGGATCACGCTGTGCACACCGGAAACGCACCCACGGTCCCCATGGTCGGGGCACGCGAGCCCGCGTTTGCGAGGGCGAACCACTACCTGGTGCTCGATTCTGCAAGTTCTTGCTGGCCACTGCGCAAGAAGTTGAGGGTGAGCTACAGTGCGCCCATGCGCGCTCGCCTGTCCGACATAGCCCAGCAGGCCGACGTCAGCGAGGCCACGGTGTCGCGGGTGCTCAACGACCGACCCGGCGTGGCACCCGAGACCCGGCAGGCCGTCCTGACCGCCCTCGACGTGCTCGGCTACGAGCGCCCCGCCCGGCTCCGCAAGCGCAGCGCCGGCCTGGTCGGCCTGGTGGTGCCGGAACTGGACAACCCGATCTTCCCCGCCTTCGCCCAGATCATCGAGTCGGCGCTGGCCCCGACCGGGTTCACCCCGGTGCTGTGCACCCAGACGCCCGGCGGCGTCCGCGAGGACGAGTACGTGGAGATGCTGCTCGACCGTCAGGTGTCCGGGATCGTCTTCGTCTCCGGACTGCACGCCGACACCGCCGCCGACCACGACCGGTACCGCACCCTGATCGCCCGGCCGCTGCCGATCGTCATGATCAACGGGTACGCCCCCGGCATCCCGGCACCCTTCGTCTCCTGCGACGACCGCGAGGCGGCGGAGCTGGCCGTGGCACACCTGGGTGCCCTGGGCCACCGGCGGATCGGCCTGATCACCGGGCCGGACCGGTTCGTGCCGGTGCAGCGCAAGGTCAGCGGGTACAAGACCGCGATGAGCCGCCTCGTCCAGCTCGACGACGACGAGCTGGGCGAGCTGACCGAACTCTCGCTGTTCGGCGTGGAGGGCGGCGAGGCCGCCGCCGGCCGCCTGATCGAGCGGGGCGCCACCGGGATCGTCTGCGGCTCGGACCTGATGGCGCTCGGCGCGATCCGGGCCGCCCGGCAGCGCGGACTGTCCGTCCCGGAGGACCTGTCGGTGGTCGGCTACGACGACTCGCCGCTGATGGCCTTCACCGATCCGCCGCTGACCACCATGCGTCAGCCGGTGGCCGCGATGGCGGTCGCCGCGGTCCGGGCCCTGGTCGACGAGATCAACGGGCACGCCGCCCCGCACTCGGAGTACCTGTTCCGTCCCGAGCTGGTGGTGCGCGGCTCGACCGCGGTGGCCCGCCGGGACGACGCCGCCTCGCAGGGCGGCCAGGGCCGGCGACCGGCGCCGTCGGTCCTGTCGGTCCCGGCGTGACGCCGGACACCTACCGCCCTCCTTCCCCCGTGAGGCCGGCCCGATTCCGGCCGCCCGCGGCCGTCGACGAGACGCCACACATGCACCGCTCTCCTTGCGCAAGAAATGCTTGACTCTTGCAGCGACGGCGCGGCATTCTTCTCAGACACCCGCGCCACCTCGCCCACGCCCGGGTGCCGCCGTCCCGCGCCACAGAACGGGGAACACCCGATGACCGTCAGCCCTCCGTCGCCGCTGACCTCCGACGCCGACTGGTGGCGATCCGCCGTCGTCTACCAGGTCTACGTCCGCAGCTTCGCCGACTCCGACGGCGACGGCATCGGCGATCTCCAGGGCATCCGCGAACGCCTGCCCTACCTGTGTGACCTCGGGGTGGACGCGCTCTGGCTGACCCCCTTCTACACCTCGCCGATGGTCGACGGCGGCTACGACGTGGCCGACTACCGCGACGTCGACCCGATGTTCGGCACCCTCGGCGACTTCGAGGCGATGATCACCGACGCGCACGCCCTCGGGCTGCGGATCATCGTGGACCTCGTCCCGAACCACACCTCCGATCAGCACCCCTGGTTCCAGGCCGCGCTGGCCGCCGCCCCCGGTTCGGCGCAGCGGGCGCGGTACCTCTTCGCCGACGGTAAGGGCGAGCAGGGTGAACAGCCCCCCAACGACTGGGAGAGCATCTTCGGCGGCCCAGCCTGGACCCGGGTCCCCGACGGCCAGTGGTACCTGCACCTGTTCGACCCCGCCCAGCCCGACCTGAACTGGCGCCACCCGCAGGTACGCGCCGAGTTCGAGGACATCCTGCGGTTCTGGCTGGACCGTGGCGTCGACGGATTCCGCATTGACGTGGCCCACGGCATGATCAAGGCCGAAGGGTTGCCGGACGTCGGCTTCAGCTCGATGACCACCGGCCGCCGCCAGTCCGAGTTGCTCGGCAAGGGCCGCCTGCCCTACTTCGACCAGGACGAGGTGCACGACATCTACCGCGCCTGGCGTCCCATCCTGGACAGCTACCCCGGCCACCGGATGGCGGTGGCCGAGGCATGGGCGGAGACCCCGCAGCGGCTGGCCCGCTACATCGGCCCGGACGAGCTGCACCAGGCGTTCAGCTTCGACTTCCTCGACGCCACCTGGTCGGCCGACTCGTTCCGCAAGGTCATCGACACCGCGTTGGGCGAGTCCACCATCGTCGGCGCCCCGACCACCTGGGTGCTGTCCAACCACGACCGGCAACGGCACGTCACCCGGTACGGCGACGGGGAGATCGGGCTGCGTCGGGCCCGTGCCGCCGCGCTGCTGATGCTCGCCCTGCCCGGGTGCGCCTACCTCTATCAGGGCGAGGAGCTGGGGCTGCCCGAGGTGCTCGACCTGCCCGACGAACTGCGTCAGGACCCGGCGTTCCTGCGTACCGGGGAGAGCCGGGACGGCTGCCGGGTCCCGATCCCGTGGAGCGGCGAGCTGGCGCCGTACGGCTTCGGACCGGCCGGCAGCGCGCTGAGCTGGCTACCGGCCCCGGCGACCTGGCAGGCCCTCTCGGTCGCCGCCCAGGCCGGCGTGCCCGGCTCGACCCTGGAGCTGTACCGGGCGGCGCTGCGGATCCGGCACACCCACCCGGCACTGGCCGGCACCGGCGGCATCACCTGGCGGGAGACCGGGCCGGACGTGCTCGCGTTCCACCGGAACGCCGGCTCCACGTCGTTGACCTGCGTGATGAACACCGGCGACTCGCCGGTCCTGATCGACGGGTACGGCACGCCGCTCGTCGCCAGCGCGCCGCTCACCGAACGCGACGGCGGACACCTGCTCCCGGGTGACACGGCCGCCTGGTTCGAACGGCGCTGACCGGGGTATCACCTCGACGACCTGGTCCCTGGGACGACCGGGACGACTACCCCTTGTGGTGGGGGGTGCGGTGGCACCGGTGCCCGGACGTCGACGTCCGGGCACCGGTGCCGGGTGGTGCTCAGCCTCCGGTGAGCTGCGTCGCGATCCGGGTGAACCCGGCCCGCAGCTCGGCCTCGTCCGGCACCGGCAGCGGCCCGCTCACGCCCTCCCGCTCGGCCGCCGCCATCTCCTCCTCGTCGACGGTGTCCTCGTAGTCGCCGTACAGGTCAGCCTCCTCCACCTGGACCGTCTCGTCGGTGGCGGCGAGCTGCGCGGCGGCGATCTCACCCCGGATCTGCTCCACCGTCACCGCCGGCACCAGCGGCTCGACCACCGCCATCAACTGCTCCTCGGCCACCACCGCCTCGGCCAGCGCCAACGCGTGCGGTCGCTCGTACGGCCCGCAGACCACCGGCTCCCACTCGTCGGCGTCACCGAGCGGCCCGAACGTGATGATCCACGGCAGGCCGAGCATCGGTGAACCGCTCGGCAGGTCCAACGTCACGAGTGCCCCCACGGGCCCATCATCGTCGGTGGTCGACGACATCGGGGCGGGTTCCCCGCATCACGGTCAGCCGGCCCCGCCGGGCGTACCGGGGTCGCTCTCCACATCGTGGTCGACGGGACGGGGGCGACTGGCCAGGTCCACCACCCGGCCGCGCCGGCTCGTCGCCGCCAGCGCGGCACCGAAGAGCACCAACTGGTTGAGCAGGTAGAGATAGACCAACAGACCCACGGCGGTGGCCACCACGGTGTACGCCGGGTTGTGCTCCACCCGTCCCACCCAGAACCGCCCGACGGTGTTGAGCAGCGTGATGCCGACCGCGACGAGCAGCACCACCGGCCGCAGCCGGGCCCGGCTCATCCGCAGCCGGGGCACCGCCACCAGCAGCAGCGTCGCCAGCACCGCGTTCACCAACACGCTGAGCACCGCACTGATCGTGGTCAACGCGAACGAGCCGGTGCTGCGCAGCAGGAACCGCAGCAGCGTCTCCAGCGCGTCGACCGCCGCCACCGAGATGCCGAGCAGCACGAAGACCACGAGCAGTACGCCGAGGTCGACCAGCCGGCGGACGACCAGGTTGCCCGGATGCTGGTCCAGCCCGTGGATCAGCCGCTGCGAGGAGCGGATCGCCTCCACCCAGCCGATCCCGGTCAGGACCAGGATCAGCAGACCGACCACGCCGACCGTGCCGCTGCTCTCGGCCACCTGCGCCGGATCGAGGAACGGCAGGTTCTCCCGGAGGAACTCCTCCGCACCCGCGCGCACCTCGTCGTTCTCGTCCAGGATCGCGCCGAAGGCCGCGTACGACACCAGGGCGAGGGCGAAGACCGCGAAGAAGCCGTAGTAGGCGATGGCGGCGGCCAACCGCCCGCCGTGCAGGTCGGTGTAGCGCACGCCGGCCCGCCACAGGTGCCCGAAGGCCGGGGAGCGGTGGCGGGCGGTACGCAACCCGCGGTCGACGCCCGCCTCCACCCGCCCCAGCAGGTTCACCGGTCAGCCGCCCAGCCGGAAGTCCCGGCGGGGCTGCCACCGGGTCTGCCCGCTGTGCGAGAACAGGGTGAAGCCCTCCACCTCGAAGATCGCGGAGAAGTCGGCCAGGTCCTCGTACACCCGGTCGAGGGCCTCCGGCGCGACGTCCTGGGCCACCGTCACGTGTGGATGGTAGGGAAAGCGCAGCTCACGCCGGAGCTGGGGGGCCGAGTTGATCGCGGCGGCGAGCAGTTCACACTCGCTGATCCCGGCCGCCACCGTCACGAAGACCACCTGCGTCACCGGCCGGAAGGTGCCCGTGCCCCGCAGGTGCAGGGTGAACGGCAGGTGCTCGGCGGCGACCCGCCCGAGGTGCCGCTCCACCTCGGGCAACGCGGCCACCGGGATCTCGGTCGGCCCGAGCAGGGTGACGTGGGCCTGCACCGTGTTTGGGTCGCCCGAGGCCAGCCGGCGCCGGGTCAGCTCGCCGCCCCACGGCTCGGGGATGTCGACCGCGATGCCGATCTGGACAATGTCGCCGGTCGGCGGGACACCGCTGCCCTGACCCACGCTCCGCGTCACCTCTCCGGCCACCGACTGCTCGCCCTCGCGCGGGCGACTACTCGCCGCGTACCGGCGGGAAGAAGCCCACCCGCTCGTACGCGGTCCGCAGCGTCGGCGCCGCCACCGCCCGGGCCTTCTCCGCACCGGCCGCGAGGAGCTTGTCGAGCTGGGCCGGGTCGTCGAGGTACGCGCGGGTGCGCTGCTGGATCGGGGTGACGAACTCCCGCACCACCTCGGCGAGGTCCTTCTTGAGATCGCCGTAGCCCTTGCCGTCGTACGCGGCGACCAGGTCGTCGATGCTGCGCCCGCTCAGCGCGGAGTAGATGGTGAGCAGGTTGGTGACACCAGGCTTGGTCTCGGCGTCGTAGACGATCTCCCGGCCGGTGTCGGTGACCGCCGAGCGGATCTTCTTGGCCGAGCGGGCCGGATCCTCCAGCAGGTCGACGATGCCGCCCGGGGACGACGAGGACTTCGACATCTTGGCCGTCGGGTCCTGCAAGTCGGTGATCTTGCCGGTCTCCTTCACGATGTGCGGCGCGGGCACGGTGAAGGTCTGGCCGAACAGCGAGTTGAACCGCTGCGCCAGGTCGCGGGAGAGTTCCAGGTGCTGGCGCTGGTCCTCGCCGACCGGCACGGCGTGCGCCTGGTAGAGCAGGATGTCCGCGGCCTGCAGGATCGGGTACGTGAACAGCCCGACGCTGGCGCGCTCGTTGCCCTGCTTCTGGGACTTGTCCTTGAACTGGGTCATCCGGCTGGCCTCGCCGAACCCGGTGATACAGCCCAGCAGCCAGGCGAGCTGCGCGTGCTCGGGCACCTGCGACTGCACGAACAGGATGCAGCGTTCCGGGTCCAGCCCGACCGCGAGGAGCTGCGCGGCGGCGATGCGCGACCGCTGGTGCAACACCTTCGGCTCGTGCCCCGCGGTGACCGCGTGCAGGTCGACCACGCAGTAGAACGCGTCGTGCGACTCCTGCAACGCCACCCAGTGCCGCACCGCGCCGAGGTAGTTGCCGAGGTGGAACGAGTCGGCCGTCGGCTGGATACCGGAGAAGACGCGAGGTCGGGCGGGAACGTCGGACATGCCGCCGATTCTGTCAGCAACACCCGGCGTCCGTCATGACGGGCCGGCAGGTCGCGCCCGGTCCGCGACACCGCCCGGATCGCGGCGCTGTTCGGGCAGGCGGGCGAGGGTGACCGCGAGCCGGGCCACCCGGCGGCCCTCCAGTGTGAGCACCCGCAGCAGCCAGCCACCGCCGGACGCAGCGGGATCGTCACCCGCCCCGGACACCGGGATCTCGTCGCCCGGTCCGGGCAGCCGGCCCAGCGCCGCCATCACGAAGCCGCCCACCGTCTCGTACGGGCCGTGCGGCAGGTGCACGCCGGTGCGCTCGGCGAAGTCGGTGAGGTTGAGCCGGCCGTCGACCACCGTGGGCAGGCCGGCCAGGATCGGTTCGGGCGTGTCGGCGTACTCGTCGTGGATCTCACCGACCAGTTCCTCGATCAGATCCTCGCAGGTGACGATGCCGGCGGTGCCGCCGTACTCGTCGATCACCACGGCCAGATGGTGTCCCTCCCGCCGCATCTCGGTCAACGCGGCCAGCACCCGCTTGCTTGCCGGCAGCCGCTTGATCTCCCGGGCCAGTTCACCGACGGTCGTGCCCGGGTCGCGGTCCGGGCGCAGCAGCACGTCGCGCAGGTGCACCACGCCGACCACGTCGTCGTGGGTGCCGTCGACCACCGGGTAGCGGGTGTGCGTACCGGCCCGGACCAGCGGTTCCGCCTCGACGGCGGTCAGCGACGCGCTGAGGAACACCACCTCGGTGCGGGGCATCATCACCTCGCGGACCAGACTGGCCCCGGCCACCAGCACCTCGTCGATGATGCGGCGGCCGACCGGATCGAGCACCGTGTTCGCGGCCACCAGGTCCCGCAGTTCAGCCTCGCTGATCCGCTCCCGGCCGGCGGCCGATCCGGCGCCGAGCAGGTCGGTGACGAGTCGCAGGGTGCCGTCGGCGGCGCGCACCACCACTCGGGCGACGGCTCTGGCCACCGGCCCGGGCTGGCGGCGGGACCGCTGTGCGCCCCGTCGCCTGGGTCCGCGCCGACGCGCTGCCCGCATGACAGTGATGGTAGTCAGCGGGACGCGCCTCGGCCGTGTTCGACTCTGTTGAAAAATGGTTGGTCGTGATGGAGTTGTAGGGTGACCCCCACAGGTCCAGGCAGGAGGAGAGCGACGTGAAACTACTCGTCACCGGCGGCGCCGGATTCATCGGCAGCGTGGTGACCCGGATGCTGCTCGACGCCGGGCACGAGGTGGTCGTCCTGGACGACCTGCGCACCGGCCACCGGGAGGCGCTCGCGCCCGACGCCACCCACGTCGAGGCCGGTATCCACGATGCCGCCCGGGTGCTCACCCCGCAGGCGGGATTCGACGGCGTGCTGCACTTCGCCGCCCTGATCGCCGCCGGCGAGTCGATGACCGCCCCGGAGAAGTACTGGCACACCAACACCGTCGGGTCGCTGGCGCTGATCGACGCCGTCCGCGCCGCCGGCGTGCCCCGGATGGTCTTTTCCTCCACCGCCGCCGTCTACGGCAACCCGACCGAGCTGCCCATTGCGGAGACCGCCGTCAAGGCTCCGACCAACACGTACGGCGCGACCAAGCTCGCCGTCGACATGGCGCTCACCTCCGAGGCGATCGGGCACGGCCTGGCCGCCGTCTCGCTACGCTACTTCAACGTCGTCGGGGCGTACCTCGACGGCGACACCGCCCTCGGCGAGCGGCACGACCCGGAGACCCACCTCATCCCCATCGCCCTGGAGGTGGCCGCCGACCGGCGGGAGAAGCTGCAACTCTTCGGCGACGACTACCCCACCGCCGACGGCACCTGCGTCCGCGACTACATCCACGTCGCCGACCTGGCCCGCGCCCACCTGCTCGCCCTCGACGCGGCGACCCCTGGACGGCACCGCATCTACAACCTCGGCAACGGCAACGGCTTCACCAACCGGCAGGTCGTCGAGGTGGTCCGCGAGGTCACCGGCCACCCGGTGCCGGTGGAGGTGGCGCCACGCCGCGAGGGCGACCCCGCCGAACTGGTCGCCTCCTCCGCGCTGGCCCGCGCCGAACTGGGCTGGGAGCCGCGCAAGCCGACCCTGCACGACATGGTCTCCGACGCCTGGGCCTTCTACCGCGCGCACGTGCTGGGCCGGCCGTGACCGGCGTCGCCGCCCGCGCCGACGCCGGCTTCCGGCAGGTGTACGCCGAGCCGCCCACCGGCCGCTGGGCGGCCCCCGGCCGGGTCAACCTGATCGGTGAGCACACCGACTACAACGACGGCTTCGTGCTGCCGTTCGCGCTGCCGCTGCGCACTGTCGTCGCCGCAGCCGCCCGGCCCACCGACGACTGGACGGTCTGGTCCGAACTCACCGGCGAGACGGTCCGCTTCGGCGCCGACGAGGTGACCGCCCCCGGCCGGGTCACCGGCTGGGCCGCGTACGTGGCCGGGGTGGTGTGGGCGCTGCGCGAGGCCGGGCACCCGGTGCCCGGCGCCTGGCTGGCCGTCGCCTCCGACGTGCCGCTCGGCGCGGGTCTGTCGTCCTCGGCCGCGCTGGAGGCCGCCGTGCTCACCGCGCTCGTCGATCTCGGCGGGCTGGACCTGCCCGCCGGACACCAGCCCCGGCTGGCGCAACGCGCCGAGAACCACTACGTCGGCGCACCGACCGGCATCATGGACCAGTCGGCCGCGATCCGCTGCCGGGCCGGACACGCCCTCTTCCTCGACTGCCGCACCGAGCAGGTGGAACACATCCCGTTCGACCTCGACCACGCCGGTCTGGCGATCCTGGTGATCGACAGCCGCGCCCCGCACCGGCACGCCGACGGCGAGTACGCGTCCCGCCGCGCCACCTGCGAGAAGGCGGCGAGCCTGCTGGGCGTGCCGGCACTCCGGGACGTACCCGCCGACGCCCTCGACGACGCGCTGGCCCGGCTGCCCGACGACGAGACCCGCCGCCGGACCCGGCACGTGGTCACCGAGAACCAGCGGGTACGCGACACCGTCACCCTGCTGCGGGCCGGGGAGATCCGACGGATCGGCCCGCTGCTCACCGCCTCGCACGCCTCCATGCGCGACGACTTCGCCATCACCGTCGGAGAGGTCGACACCGCCGTCGACACGGCGCTCGCCGCCGGGGCGCTCGGCGCGCGGATGACCGGCGGCGGCTTCGGCGGCTGCGTCCTGGCCCTGGTCGAGGCGGCCCGGGCCGCGCAGGTGGGCGACGCCGTCACCGCGGCCTACGCCGCCCGCGGCTACGCCACCCCCACCCGCTTCACCGCGCTACCGGCCGCCGGCGCGACCCGCCTGGACTGACCCGCCCAGCACTCGCCGCATCGCACCCCATGACCACGCTCGATCCTGGATCGAGTGGCTTCGGTGCCGCCACGAGACCACTCGATCCCGGATCGAGCACGACCTTGCGACGAGTCGCCGCACACCCTGGGTCATCGGGTGGAGGCGACCAGGGTTGCCGGAGGGGCGAGCCTGCCCGGCCCGCCGTGCGGTCAGGCGGTCTCCACGATCATGGCGGCGCCGACGGTGCGGTTGGTGGTCTCGTCGATGATGACGAAACCGCCGGTGGTGCGGTTGCGGCGGTACTCGTCGGCCAGCAGCGGAACGGTGGTCCGCAACCGCACCCGGCCGATCTCGTTGAGCCGCAACTCGGTCGCCGTCTCGTCGCGGTGCAGTGAGTTGATGTCCAGACGGTAGTGCAGGCCGCGCACGATCGCCCGCGCCGACCGGGTGGTGTGCTTGATGGCGTACTTGCCGCCGACCTGCAACGGGCGGCTCTCGTCCATCCAGCAGACCATCGCCTCGATGTCCTGCGCCACCGCCGGGGCGTTGTTCGGGCGGCAGATCATGTCGCCCCGGGAGATGTCGATCTCATCGGTCAGCCGTACCGTCACCGACATCGGCGGGAACGCCTCCGCGACCGGCCCGTCGGCGGTCTCCACCGACGCGATCCGGCTGGTGAAGCCGGACGGCAGCACCATCACCTCGTCGCCCGGCTTGAGCACCCCCGAAGCGACCTGGCCGGCGTAGCCGCGGTAGTCGGTGACCACGGTCGACTGCGGCCGGATCACGTACTGCACCGGGAACCGCACGTCGACCAGGTTCCGGTCGCTGGCGATGTGCACCCGCTCCAGGTGATGCAGCAGCGCCGGGCCTTCGTACCAGGGCATGTTCTCCGAACGGGTGACGATGTTGTCGCCCTTCAGCGCGGAGATCGGCACCACGGTCAGATCCGGCACGTCCAGCTTCGCCGCGAACGCGGTGAACTCGTCGGCGATCCGCTCGAAGACCTCCTGCGAGTAGTCCACCAGGTCCATCTTGTTGACGCAGAGCACCAGGTGCGGCACCCGCAGCAGTGAGCAGAGGAAGGCGTGCCGGCGGGACTGCTCGACCAGGCCCTTCCGGGCGTCCACCAGGATCAACGCCAGATCGGCGGTCGACGCCCCGGTGACCATGTTCCGGGTGTACTGGATGTGTCCGGGGGTGTCGGCGATGATGAACTTGCGCCGGGGCGTGGCGAAGTACCGGTACGCCACGTCGATCGTGATGCCCTGTTCCCGCTCGGCACGCAGGCCGTCGGTGAGCAGCGCCAGGTTCGTGTACTCGTCGCCCCGAGCCGCACTGACCGCCTCCACCGCGGCCAACTGGTCGGTGAACAGCGACTTCGTGTCGTACAGCAGCCGACCGATCAGGGTCGACTTGCCGTCGTCGACACTGCCGGCGGTCGCGAAGCGCAGCAGGTCCATCGGTCGGGCGTCCGACCCGACCGGCCCGGCGGCCCGGCCCTCGTGGTTGCCCGGCGCGAGCGTCTCGGTGGTCATCAGAAGTAGCCCTCCCGCTTGCGGTCCTCCATCGCGGCCTCGCTGACCCGGTCGTCACCCCGGGTCGCCCCGCGCTCGGTGATCCGGGTCGCGGCGACCTCCTTGATGACCTTCTCGACCGTGTCCGCGTCCGAGCTCACCGCCGCCGTGCAGGAGGCGTCGCCGACGGTGCGGTAGCGCACCTGGGCCTTGAACCGCTCCTCCCCCGCCCGCGCGGGCAGGAACTCGTTGACCGCGTAGAGCATCCCGTCGCGCTCGACCACCTCGCGCTCGTGCGCGTAGTAGATCGACGGCAACTCGATCCGCTCCCGGGCGATGTAGTGCCAGACGTCCAACTCGGTCCAGTTGGACAGCGGGAACACCCGGATCGACTCGCCGGGATGGTGTCGACCGTTGTAGAGCGACCACAGCTCCGGCCGCTGGTTCTTCGGATCCCACTGGCCGAACTCGTCGCGGAAGCTGAACACCCGCTCCTTGGCGCGGGCCTTCTCCTCGTCCCGCCGGGCCCCGCCGAACAGCGCGTCGAACCGGTGCTTCTCCACCGCATCGAGCAGCACCGGCGTCTGGATGCGGTTGCGCATCCCGTCCGCCGACTCCCGGACCAACCCGCTGGCCAGCGCCTCCGGCACACTGGCCACCACCAGTTGCAGGTTCAGCTCGGCGACGCGGCGGTCCCGGTAGTCCAGCACCTCGGGGAAGTTGTGACCGGTGTCGACGTGCATCACCGGAAAGGGGATCTGGGCCGGAGCGAACGCCTTCTGCGCCAGCCGCAGCATCACGATCGAATCCTTGCCACCGGAGAACAGCAGCACCGGCCGTTCCATCTCGGCGACCACCTCGCGCATCACGAAGATGCTCTCCGCCTCCAGCGCGTCGAGATGCGTCACCTGGTAGGCAGCGGTGGCGATCATGACACCGGCTCGATTCGCTCGGTCATCCGATTTCCAGACCTTTCCGGTCGGGGATGTCAGAAAGTAGCGCCAGGCTACCCGCAATGCCGGTGCAACGCTGCAAGTAACCGGTTGGCGAGATCCGCACGGCACACCAGCAGGTCAGGCAGACGCGGGTCGGCCTCGTTGTATTTCAGCGCAGAACCGTCGATCCGGGAAGCGTGCAGTCCGGTGGCGGTCGCCACAGCCACCGGCGCCGCCGAGTCCCACTCGTACTGCCCCCCGGCGTGGATGTAGGCGTCCACCTCGCCGGTCACCACCGCGGCGATCTTCGCGCCGGCCGATCCCATCGGCACCAACTCTGCCCCGACCTCCTCGGCGAGGTCGGTCAGGAACACCGGCGGCCGGCTCCGGCTGGCCGCCAGACGCAGCCGCCGGCCCGCGCCACCGACCGCCTCCGCCGGGTACGCCGGCGACACGTCCGTGGCCAGCACCTGCTGCTGTGCCGGCAACCCGACAGCACCCGCCACCAGTCCGTGCGAGGCCGACGCGTCCCGCGCCCAGAGCGCCACGTGCACCGCCCAGTCCGCGCGCCCCTCCTCGCTGAACTCGCGTGTACCGTCCAACGGGTCGATGATCCACACCCGCTCGGCGGTCAGCCGCGAGATCGACGCCTCGTTCACCTCGGCCGTCCACGCCAGCCGGGAACCCTCGTCCTCCTCGGAGAGCACCGCGTCACCCGGACGCCACCTCGCCAACTCGGTCCGGATCAGCTCGTGCGAGACCTTGTCCCCCGCCGACTTCAACGCACCGGCGTCGGCGAAACCCATCTCCGCCCGCAGCCGCAGCAACTCCTGACCGGCGCGAGCGGCCAACCACCGCGCGAACGCCCCGTCGGCCGTCGGTGGACTGCTCATAGTCTGCGCTCCCGTCGTCACAGCCGCACCTCACGCACCGTGGTAGAGGTTCTGCGTCGGTTCGATGCCTCGGATGACCACGGATTCCACCACGTCCGCAGCCCGATCCACCAGAAAGTCCAACTCCTTGCGCTCCACCGCGCCGAAATCCGACAGCACGTAGTCCGCCGGATCCTGCCGCCCCGGCGGCCGTCCGATGCCGAACCGCACTCGTACGTAGTCCTTCGTGCCCAGCGACTTCGACATCGAGCGCAGACCGTTGTGCCCGCCCTCGCCACCACCGCACTTCACCCGCACCTGGCCGTACGCGATGTCCAGCTCGTCGTGCACCGCGATCACCTGACCCGGCGGCACCTTGTGGAACTGGGCCAGACCGGCCACCGGCCCGCCCGAGAGGTTCATGTACGTCAACGGCTTGACCAGCACCAACTTCGGGCCGCCAAAGCCGAGGCGCCCCTCCGCGACCTCCGCCACCGCCCGCTTGTGCCGGCCGAACCTGCCGCCCAACCGCCCTGCCAACAGGTCCGCGACCAGGAAACCGACGTTGTGCCGGTTGCCTGCGTACTCCCGGCCCGGATTGCCCAGGCCGACCACCAGCCAGGGCCCGGTCTCGTCCGTCACCGCCCGCCCCTTCCCTCGTCCCGGCGGACCGCCACCCGGCGGCCGTCCCCGATACGTCGACAGGCGCCCCCGGAGCCCGGGGACGCCTGTCGCGCAGCCTGCGGACCGATCAGGCCTCGGTCTTGGCCTCGGCGGTCTCCTCGCCGACCTCGGCGGTCTCCTCGCCGACCTCAGCCTCAGCCTCGGCCTCCGCCGTCTCGACCTCGGGCAGCGTCGACTCGAGCTGCTCGGCGGTCGGCGCCGCGGTGACCGTGGCGACCGCCATCTCCGGGTCGGCGGCCAGCTCGACCCCCTCCGGAAGCTTCACGTCAGCGGCGGTGACCTGGGAACCGGCCTGGGCGCCCTCGATCGACGCCTCCAGGTGATCCGGCACCTTGGTGGCGTCGGCGGTCACCGAGAGGGTGTCGTGGTCGTGCACGATCAGGGTGTCCCGCGCCGCCTCACCGGTCAGCTGCACCGGCACGTCCACGGTGACCTTCTCGCCCCGACGCACCAGCAGCAGGTCGACGTGCTCGAAGGTGTCCTTGATCGGGTCCCGCTGGATCGCCTTCGGCAGCGCCAACGCCTGCGTGCCGTCGCTGATGTCGAGCGCGAGGAGCTGGTTGGCGCCACCGTTACGGATGGCCGCCGCGAACTCGCGGGCCGGGAGCGCGATGTGCTTGGGCTTCTCGCCATGGCCGTACAGCACGGCGGGCACCTTGCCGGCCCGGCGGGTACGGCGGGCACCACCCTTGCCGAACTCGGTGCGGGGCTCGGCGCTGATCTTTACCTCGGACACGGGGAAACTCCTGATGCTTCGCTACGGCAGCTTGTCGTCTGGCGGTGCTGGGCGGGGGGCTCGCAGGGGCTCATGCGTCAGAACGACTGCCCGGAGCACCGCGTCGATCACGGTGCCTCCGTGCGGCGCTCTTCAGCGGCCCGCAGGGCACCCTCGCCGTGGCAACCGCACCAGTCTACCCGAGCGGATTCCCGGAGTCCCGGCAGTCCCCGCAGAACCCCGCCGGGCAGCTCACGCGCCGCTGCCGAGCGCGGTCACCACACCGGCGGACGGGCCGGTCCAATCGACCGACCCGCCCGGACCGACGTCAGCTCAACCCACCGAACAGGGTGGTCACCGACCCGTCGTCGAACACCTCGCGGATCGCCCGGGCCAGCAGCGGCGCGATGGAGAGCACGGTGAGCTTGTCGAGCTGCTTCTCCGGCGGCAACGGAAGCGTGTTGGTCACCACGACCTCGCTGATCGGGCTGTTCTTCAACCGCTCGGTCGCCGGATCGGAGAGCAGAGCGTGGGTGGACGCCACGATCACGTCCGCCGCACCGGACTCCTTGAGGATGTCGGCCGCCTTGCAGATCGTGCCACCCGTGTCGATCATGTCGTCGACGATCAGGCAGACCCGACCCTCGACCTCGCCGACCACCCGGTTCGCCACCACCTGGTTCGGCTTCAACGGATCCCGCGTCTTGTGGATGAACGCCAGCGGGCAACCGCCCAACCGGTCGGTCCACCGCTCGGCCACCCGCACCCGACCCGAGTCCGGCGCGACCACGGTCATCGGCCGGCCCGCGTACTTGCGCTCCACGTACTCGGCCAGAATGTCCATCGCGAACAGGTGATCCACCGGGCCGTCGAAGAAGCCCTGGATCTGCGCCGTGTGCAGATCCACGGTCAGGATCCGGTTCGCGCCCGCCGTCTTCAACAGGTCCGCGATCAGCCGCGCCGAGATCGGCTCCCGCCCCCGGTGCTTCTTGTCCTGCCGCGCGTACGGATAGAACGGCAGCACGACCGTGATCCGCTTCGCCGAACCGCGCTTCAACGCGTCGACCATGATCAGGGTCTCCATGACCCACGTGTTCACCCCGTGCGTTATGGACTGCACCACGAAGGCGTCCGACCCACGCACCGAGTCCTTGAAGCGTACGAAGATCTCGCCGTTGGCGAACTCGTACGCGTCGGCCGGCGTCGGCGCGACGCCGAGCACCTCACCGATCTCCCTGGCCAGCTCCGGAAACCCACGTCCGGAAAAGAGCATCAGGCTCTTGCGGTTTTCGGCGACGATGCTGCCCATGGGCCCGTCTGCTCCCGTTTTGGTCGGTGGTACCCGGCCACGGTGGTGGTCGACCGGGGACTATTCGGTTGCAGTATCTCCCGCCTCGGACGCACCGCCCACCGGCTCGGCGGCGCCGTGGATTGCCTCACCTTCGCTTGCGGCCGAGGTCACACCCGGAGCACCCTGCAACGCTCGCTCGGCCGCCGCCGCCGACGCCGTACCCGGCCGCCTGCGGGCCACCCAGTGCTCGACGTTGCGCTGCTGTGCCCGCGTCACACCCAACGCCCCCGGCGGTACGTCCTTGCTGATCGCGCTGCCCGCCGCCACGTACGCGCCCGCGCCCACCTCGACCGGGGCGATCAGGCTGGTGTCGCATCCGATGAACGCCGCCTCACCGACCACCGTGCGGTGCTTGTTCACCCCGTCGTAGTTGACGAAGATCGTCGCCGCGCCGATGTTGGCCCGCGCCCCGATCGTCGCGTCACCCACGTACGACAGGTGCGGCACCTTGGCGCCCTCACCCACCTCGGAGTTCTTCACCTCGACGAACGTGCCCACCTTCGACCGCTCGGCCAGCCGCGCGGCCGGCCGCAGGTACGCGTACGGCCCGACGCTCGCCCCCGCACCCACCTCGGCACCGACCGCGTGGCTGCGCAGCACCGTCGCACCCGGCCCGACCACCGTGTCGATCAGCGTCACGTCCGGCCCGACCACCGCGCCCGCACCGACCACCGAGCCGCCGCGCAGCTGGGTGTTCTGGTCCACCACCGCGTCCCGGTCCAGGGCCACCGTCACGTCGATCCAGGTGGTCTCCGAGTCCAGCAGAGTCACCCCGGTACGCATCCAGCGCTCGTTGACCCGGTCCCGCAGCAGCCGCCGCAGCGCCGCCAACTCCACCCGGTCGTTGCAGCCGAGCGTCTCGGTGTGGTCACCGGCCAGGTGCACCCCCACCGGCTCACCGGCCGACACCAGCAGCTGGAAGACGTCGGTGAGGTACTCCTCGCCCTGGTCGTTGTCGGTGGAGAGCTTGCCGAGCACGTCCCGCAACCGGACCGCGTCGAAGGCGTAGATACCGGCGTTGATCTCCCGCACGGCGAGCTGGGCCGGGGTGGCGTCACGCTGCTCGACGATCTGCTCCAACCGGCCCCCGGCGTCGCGCACGATCCGCCCCAGGCCGGTGGGGTCCGGCACCTCGGCGGCCAGCACGGTCGCCGCCGCCCGCTCGCTCTCGTGCGCCGCGACCAGACCGGCCACCGTCTCCGGCCGCAGCAGCGGCACGTCACCGTTGAGCACCACCACCGTGCCGGACGCCTCCGGCGCGGCCTCCAGCGCGATCCGCACCGCGTGCCCGGTGCCGAGCTGCTCGGCCTGCAACACCGGGACGGCCCCCGGCGCGGCCTCGGCCAGATGCGCCCGGACCTGGTCCGCCCCGTGCCCGACCACCACCATCGTCCGCTCCGCCGCCAGCGGCTGCGCCGCGTTCAACACGTGCCCGAGCAGCGTTCGGCCGAGCAGTGGGTGCAATACCTTGGGCAACGCGGACTTCATCCGCTTGCCCTCCCCGGCAGCAAGTACGACGACGGTACGGGGATGGGGCTCGGACACGAGGTGGCTCCCGTCGGAACGCGGACAGTCTCGCGGCCATGCTAACCAGACAATCCGGTCTGGTTAGCATGGCCACGAGGATCGGCGGTCACCCGAAGTGCTGGGGTGCCTGGATTCGAACCAGGAGCTCAAGGCTCCAAAGGCCTGCGGGTTGCCGTTACCCCACACCCCATTGACATGTCAAGCCGCAACACCACATCAATTCATGCTTGTGCGGTCTGCCGCAGACCGGAACAGCTCGGCGATCATACCTTCAATCCGCCAGTAGAGCTCGCGGCTACGCGGCACATTGATCACGAGGCAGCCCCGGTAGCCCTCTCCGGTGTTGCGGCGGACGGTCACCGGGTTGTGTCTCTTCACATTCGCTCGCTGGAAGCGGGTGAGCGGCAGCCCCAGCTCCTCCGCCCACCACTCGGCCGCGGCGACCGGGTCCGCCGACTCGTGGATGCTGACCCGGTAGGTCGGGGCCGCGCGGTCGACCCCGCACGTCTCGAGAAAGCGCAAGAAGAGGGCGAGCAATCCGGGGTCGGTGTTGACGAACTGCACATGGTCGTAGCGTCGCCACGGTTTCGACTTGGCCCCCTCGCACCAGTAGATCGCTGCGCCGAGAAGCAGCAGGTCGCGCTCTTCCAAACGGCCCCCGACGACTTCGGCAGCCGTCGCGTGCACCGCCGCCTGCGCCTCGTCACGCGTCCGGCGGTGCGCCGCCCACCGCGCCTCGGTCATGGCTCTCGACCGGACGCGACGACGTTCCAGACCGATCTCCGACTGGTGGTCGGGCGGCAGGTCCCGGACCCAGAGGTAGGCGGTGGATCGGCTCACGCCCAGCCGCCGGGCGATGTCCGGCACCGACTGCCCGGCCGCACGGAGCGCCACCGCCTCGGCGCGCAGCGCGTCCTTGGCGTTGGGCCGCCGGGTCCGCTCCGGCGGAGGGACGCCGCGCAGCAGGTCGTACACCCGGTTGCGGCCGAGCCCCGTGCGGTCGCGGATCTCGCGGACCGAGAGTTGTTCCTCGGTGCGCAGTCGGCGCACCTCGGCGGCGTCGGAATCGGTCATGCGGTGCAGGCTAGGGCCAGGGTGTGACACTTCGGGCATCGGTAGAGATCGCTGCCTGATGTGACCTGTCGGCGACGTAAGTTACGGTGACGTAGGCGTAGTTAGCGATCTCACCGTCCCTGCGAGGTGCCATGTCCAGCGCTGCACTCGACTCCCATCCGTCCGGCCCGAAGCCTCTCACCCAGGGCACCCAGTCACCCGGCATCCTGATCGCGCTCTGGGCGTTCGTGGTGATTCCGTTCGCGGCACTGGTCGCCGCCGTGCCGGTGGCCTGGGGCGGCTGGCTGAGCTGGGTCGACGTGGGCATCGCGGCGTTCTGGTACGTGTTGGCCGGTCTGGGCATCACGGTCGGCTACCACCGCTACTTCACCCACGGGTCGTTCAAGGCGAAGCGGTGGCTGCGCATCGCCCTGGCCGTCTCGGGCTCGCTCGCCGTGCAGGGCGACATCATCCAGTGGGTCGCCGACCACCGGCGTCACCACGCCTTCTCGGACCTGGAGGGAGACCCGCACTCGCCGTGGCGGTTCGGGACGACGTTGCGCGGCCTGACCAAGGGGTTGTTCCACGCGCACGTCGGCTGGTTGTTCGGCCGCGAGCTGTCCAACCAGGAGCGGTTCGCGCCGGACCTGCTGGCCGACCGGGACATCCAGCGGATCGGCAAACTCTTCCCGGTGCTGGCGGCCGCCTCGGTGCTCGGGCCGGCGCTGATGGGCGGGTTGCTGACGTGGAGCTGGCAGGGTGCGCTGACCGCGCTGTTCTGGGCGGGCCTGGTCCGCATCTCGTTGCTGCACCACGTCACCTGGTCGATCAACTCGGTGTGCCACGTCTACGGCGAGCGGCCGTTCATGATGCGGCACGGTGACCGGGCCGCCAACTTCTGGCCGTTGGCGTTGGTGTCGTTCGGGGAGAGCTGGCACAACCTGCACCACGCCGATCCGACGAGCGCCCGGCACGGGGTACTGCGTGGACAGATCGACATCTCGGCCCGGGTGATCTGGCTGTTCGAGAAGGTGGGTGCCGCGTGGGACGTCCGCTGGCCGAAGCCGGAGCGGCTCGCGGCGAAGCTGGCGAAGCCGGCGGACGGCGCGGCGGCCTGACGGTGACAGGGCGACCGACCGGCAAGTTACCTGGCAGTATGTTCGGGTGACCGGGCAGAGCGCGAGCAGGATCCCACGACAGGGCGTCACCGAGCGCCGGCGAGGTGACGAGGTGACCGAGGTGTCCAGCGACGAGAGCGGCAAGCGTCGTCGGCGCGCGGTGCCGGCCACGTCGACGAAGCCCACGTCCCGGGTACGCATGTCGGCAGCTCAGCGCCGTGAGCAGTTGATCTCGATCGGTCGGCAGATCTTCGCGGAGCGCGGTTTCGACGCCACCTCCATCGAGGAGGTGGCGTCCCGCGCCAAGGTCTCCAAGCCGGTGGTCTACGAGCACTTCGGCGGCAAGGAGGGCCTCTACGCGGTGGTGGTGGACCGGGAGGTCCGTTCGCTGTTGGACCGGATCACCACCGCGCTGACCGCGGGCCATCCTCGGGAGTTGCTGGAGCAGGCGGCGTTGGCCCTGCTCGGGTACATCGAGGAGGAGACCAGTGGTTTCCGGGTGCTGGTGCGGGAGTCGCCGGTGCTGTCCGCGACGGGCAACTTCAGCAGCGTGATGAACGACGTCGCGCACCAGGTGGAGCACATCCTGGGCGCGGAGTTCTCCAGCCGTGGGTACGACGCGAAGCTGGCCGAACTGTACGCGCAGGCACTGGTCGGGATGGTGGCGTTGACCGGCCGGTGGTGGCTGGAGGTCCGCAAGCCGCGCAAGGAGACGGTGGCGGCGCACCTGGTGAACCTGTCCTGGAACGGGTTGTCGCACCTGGAGGCGAAGCCGGGGCTGACCACGACGCGCGTCCGCTGAGGTTTCGGCGGGCGACGCCGGTCAGTGGCGGCGGTGGATCTCGGCGACCGGGTGGTAGCGGCGGTTGCGTTCGGCCTCGGCGTGCTCGGGCGGACCGACCTTGTCGTACAGGCCGGTGCCGAGCAGGATCAGGCCGAAGAGCATCGAGACGACCACGGTCGACATGGAGAAGTTCAGGAAGTTGGCCGCGGTCTGCAGCACCGACATCATCAGGATGCTGGTGACCAGGAAGACGATTCCCGCGGTCAGGTTCATGTAGTGGCCGAGGTTGCCGCGCCGGGACGCGCCGACGATGAGCACGATCCCGAAGACGACGGAGACCAGCGAGAAGGCCAGGTTGGTGCGGAGCCCGAGGGCCCAGTTGCTGTTTCGGGCGAACAGCGGCTCGCCCCAGGTGAGCGCGGTGCCCCAGACGCCGAAGACCAGGATGTAGAGCCCGATCAGGCCGGACAGCACCCGGTAGATCGGCCGTGCCGGGTGGTTGATCGGGAAGTGCGGCATCGGTCCTCCACGAACAGGGAACAATCAGGACAATTGTCCCCCACGCAGAAGTCATCCCAGGGCAAAACACCCATCAAGCCGAGCCCGGGGGCGAAGCGGGCCTCCGACAGGTCTTCGCCGGAGCCTGACCCGCGCAGGGATCAAGCCTGACCGCCCGGAGCGGGTCGGGCTCCGGCGAAAACCCACCACCGCAACCCCGGCGAAAACCACCACCGCAACCGAAGGAGCAGAACGGATCAGAGCACCAGGCGAGCCTTCTGCCACGCCTCGTGCTCGTCGTCGCTGCCGACCTTGCCGTACATGCCGGCCATCAGCAGAACCAGGCTGAGGAACATCAGCACGACGACGCTGGCCACGCTCATGTTGAAGATGTTGGCCCCGGTGCGGATGAAGGCGAGTCCGCCGAGGCTGACCACCATGATCACGTAGGCCGTCCACTGGTTGATCAGGACGTCCAGGTTGCGACCGATCACCGTGCCGAACAGCACGAGGCCGCCGGCCAGCAGGCAGAAGATCGAGAAACCGAGGTTGGTGCCCTGCCCCAGGACCCGGTTGTCGCTCAGGCCGAAGGCGGGCTCTCCGGTGCTGCCGACGAGTCCGAGCAGACCGAAGAGCACCAGGTACAGACCGGTCAGCCCGCCGATCGCCCGGTAGATCGGCCGCGCGGGGTGGTTGACGGGAGTGTGCGCCATGTCTGTGTCTCCAACGCCGTTGGGTGAGGGTCGTCGGCGATTCTCCCGTACCCGGCCGTGTGACGCCGCACACGGGGTCCCCGAAGGACGCAGGTCGCGACGGGCGGGCCGGAGATCAGCCGGCGGGGATCTCGTCGGCCAGGGCGAGCCATGCCTCCTCGACCTGCTCCCGTTCCGCACGGACCTGACCCAGTTGGGCGTCCAGCTCGGCGACCCTGGTGTAGTCGGTGGCGTTGGCGGCGAGCTGGTCGAGCAGCGCCGCCTCCTTCTGCTCCAACTTGCCTACCTGCCGTTCGAGGCGGGTCAGCTCCTTGCGCGCCTGCCGCGCCTCGGCGGCGCTCATCACCCCGCCGCCGTCGGTGGGCGCGGCAGCGGGGGGCGTGACGCTGCGCCCCAGGCCGGGCCGGTCGGGGGTACGCGCCAGGTACTCCTCGACGCCGCCGGGCAGGTGCACCAGTCGGCCGTCGCCGAACATGCCGTACGTGGTGTCGGCGACCCGCTCGATGAGGTAGCGGTCGTGGCTGGCCACCACGATGGTGCCGGGCCAGGAGTCGAGCAGGTCCTCCAGCGCGGCCAGGGTGTCGGTGTCGAGGTCGTTCGTGGGTTCGTCGAACAGCAGCACGTTCGGTTCCCCGGCTAGCAGACGCAGCATCTGGAGCCGTCGCCGTTCGCCGCCGGAGAGGTCACCGACCGGGGTCCAGAGCCGCCGGTCGTCGAAGCCGAACACCTCGGCGAGCTGCGCGGCGGAGATCTCCCGGTCGCCGAGGCGTACCCGCCGGGCGACCTCTTCGACGGCCTCCAGGACCCGCAGTTCGCTGGGGAGTTCGGCGAGTTCCTGGGAGAGGAACGCCGGCCGTACCGTGGAGCCGGTGACCAGCCGTCCGCCGTCGGGGCGGGTGATGCCGGCGAGCATCCGCAGCAGCGTCGTCTTGCCGGCGCCGTTGGCGCCGAGGATCGCGATCCGGTCGCCGGGGCCGACCTGCCAGGTGGCGTTCTCCAGGATGGTCTTGGGACCGGCGTGCAGGCGGACGCCCTCCAGGTCGTACACCTGTTTGCCGAGCCGGGCGGTGGCCAGCCGTTGCAGCGACATGGTGTCGCGAGGCGGTGGCACGTCGGCGATGAGCGCGTTGGCGGCGTCGATGCGGAACTTCGGCTTGGAGGTCCGGGCGGGTGCGCCCCGGCGCAGCCAGGCGACCTCCTTGCGGAGCAGGTTCTGCCGCCGGGCCTCGGTGGCGGCGGCGACCCGTTCGCGTTCGGCCCGGGCGAGGATCCAGGCGGCGTAGCCGCCCTCGTAGGCTCGGACGGCCTGGTCGGCGACCTCCCAGGTGGTGGTGCAGACCGCGTCGAGGAACCAGCGGTCGTGGGTGACCACGACCAGGGCGCCCTTGCGGCCGAGCAGATGGTGGGCCAGCCAGTCGACGCCGCCGACGTCGAGGTGGTTGGTGGGCTCGTCGAGGATCAGCAGGTCGGCGTCGCGGACCAGCAGCGCGGCCAGTGCCACCCGGCGGCGCTCGCCACCGGACATCGGCCCGACCTGGGCGTCGAGGCCCAGGTGCGGCATGCCGAGCCCGTCGAGGATGGCGCGTACGCCTGCGTCGCCGGCCCACTCGTGCTCGGCGCCCATGCTCTCGGCGAGCCACTCGGTGCCGAGGACGACGTCCCGGACGGTGGCGTCGGGGCTGAGGGTGAGGTTCTGCGGCAACCAGGCGGCCCGCAGGTCACGGCGGTGGGTGACCCGCCCGTCGTCGGGTTCCTCGATCCGGGTGAGCAGCCGTAGCAGCGTCGACTTGCCGGTGCCGTTGAGCCCGACCACACCGATCCGGTCGGCGTCGTCCAGACCGAGCGAGACGTCGGTGAGCAGCGGCCCGGCGGCGCCGTAGCCCTTGGACACCCGGTCCAGGTTGACGATGTTGGCCACAAACCCACCTTCCATGATCAAGGCGTCCCGGTGCCGGCGGGCACCTGGGGACGCCTGGCCTTCCAGGGTACGCGGAACACCGTCACCACTCGGCGCCCGCCGGGCAGCGGAGCGCGCACGGGCGGGTGACGCTCGGCAGTGCGGTCGGACTTCGGTGGCGTGAATGGGCCCCGGCGGTACGGATGGACCTCGGCGTGCGGGTGGCCCACGGCGGCCCGGCACGGTCTCTGGTCGGCTGCCTGTCGAGCTGATCCGTCCGTGCTCTCGCCGATGCTGAGTTCGGCGTCGACCTCCGCTGGTGCCGCACCCGGACCGCACACGGCTTCACCAGTCGGTCCAGCGCGACCATGCCGGCGGAGACCGCAGCGCGGCGGAACGTGGCGCAGGGCGATGCTCTCCCGAGCATGATTCATTCCCGCCGTCAGCTCGACAGGCACCGTAGTCGGTCACGACCCGGTGCCTGCGATCCGATCTCGCCGTCAGCTCGACACGGGCCGCACTGGACCACGGCCGCGCGCCTGACCGGCTCGGCGAGAGACCGGCCCTGTGCAGGGCGGGCCGGTGGAGTCAGGTGACGCGGGCACCGTGGACCGGGCCATGGGCGATGCGGGCTTCGCGGCACACCCCGGCGGCTTCCAGCTCGGCGGCGACGCGTTCGGCGTCGGCGGCACCGGCGGTGAGGAAGACACACGTGGGACCGGATCCGGAGACGATGCCGGCGAGCGCGCCGGCCGCCTCGCCGGCCTTGAGGGTGTCGGCCAGGGCGGGACGCATGGCCAGCGCGGCGTCCTGCAGGTCGTTGCCGAGGGTGGGGGCGAGCACCCGGGGGTCACGTTGGCGCAGCGCGGCGAGCAGCGCGTCGGTGCTGCCCAGCGGTTCCCCGGCGGTGCCGGCGTCGCGGAGCCGGTCGAGTTCCCGGTACGCCTGCGGCGTGGACAGGCCGCCGTCGGCGATGGCGACTACCCAGTGCCAGGAGGTGGGTCGGGCCAGCACGGGACTGACCGCCTCGCCCCGACCGGTGCCGAGCGCGGTGCCGCCGTGGATCAGGAAGGGCACGTCCGAGCCGAGGTCGGCGGCGATGCCGGCCAGTTCGTCGCGGGACAGGCCGGTGCCCCAGAGGGCGTCGCAGGCGACCAGTGCGGCGGCGGCGTCGGCGCTGCCGCCCGCGAGACCTCCGGCGAGCGGGATCTGTTTACGCAGGTGCAGCCGGGCGTGCGGCATGACACCGGCGTAGCCGGCGAGGGCGTGGGCGGCCCGCATGACCAGGTTGGAGTCGTCGAGGGCGAGTTCGCCGGTGCCCTCGCCCTCCATGGTGAGGATGAGGGTGTCGCCCCGCCGCGCGGTCAGCTCGTCGTAGATCGAGATCGCATGGTAGATCGTGTTCAGCTCGTGGTAGCCGTCGCGCCGTAGCGGGCCGACCCCCAGGTGCAGGTTGATCTTCGCGGGCACCCGTACGCGGACCGGTCCGCCGGCACCACGCCGTTCCTCACCCTCCGGTCGCCATGCCTCGGTCACCGGACGGTGTCCCGTGGACGCACCCGGATGTCGAACGGCTTCTCCACGATCAGCTCCTCGGCGATGTCGGCGACGGCGTACCGGCGTCCGCGCCAGCCTACTGCGCGGCCGGCGGGTGGGTCGGGGCCGACGCGGCGACGGCGGCGAACTGCTCGACGGTGAGTGACTCGCCGCGCGCGCCGGGATCGACCCCGGCGGCGGTGAGCGCTGCGGCGGCCCGGTCGGCCCCACCGGCCCAGCCGGCGAGGGCGGCACGCAGGGTCTTGCGGCGCTGGGCGAAGGCGGCGTCCACCACGGCGAAGACCGCCGCCCGGGACACGTCGGCGCGGGGTGGTTCGCGGCGGGTGAAGGCGACCAGGCCGGAGTCGACGTTGGGCACCGGCCAGAACACGTTCGGGGGCACCTTCCCGGCGGCCCGGGAGCGGGCGTACCAGGCGAGCTTGACCGAAGGGACGCCGTACACCTTGGAGCCGGGACCGGCGACGAGCCGGTCGGCTACCTCCTTCTGCACCATCACCAGGCCGTGGCGCAGGCCGGGCAGTTCGGCGAGCAGGTGCAGCACCACCGGTACGGCGACGTTGTAGGGCAGGTTCGCGACCAGTGTGGTGGGGGCCGGATCGGCCAGGTCGGCGGCGGTGATCCGGAGCGCGTCGGCGTGGTGCACGGTGAGCCGGACGGCGTCCGGGCCGACGTGCCGGGCGGCGGTGTCGGGCAGCGCGCCGGCCAGCGTCGAGTCGATCTCGACGGCGTGCACGTGGGCGGCGGCGCGGAGCAGGGCGAGGGTGAGCGAGCCGAGCCCGGGGCCGACCTCCAGGGCCACGTCGTCCGGGGCCAGCCCGGCGGTGGTGACGATCCGGCGAACGGTGTTCGGATCGTGCACGAAGTTCTGGCCGAACTTCTTGGTGGGTGCGACGCCGAGGCGGGCGGCGAGTTCCCGGATCTCCGCCGGGCCGAGCAGTTCTGCGGCCACAGTCAGGACCAGGGGCCGAAGGCGCGTTCGCCGGTGGCGGAGATGGCCGCGCAAAGGTCGTCCAGGTCGGCGCCGGTGGTGGTGGCCAGCGCCCGGACGGTCAGCGGAATCAGGTACGACGCGTTGGGGCGGCCCCGGTGCGGCATCGGGGTCAGGTATGGCGCGTCGGTCTCGACCAGGATCTGGTCGAGCGGGGTGAGCGCTGCGGCCTCCCGCAGTGCCCCGGCGCTGCCGAAGGTGACCGTGCCGGCGAAGCTGAGCAGGTAGCCCCGGCAGACGCACTCGGCGGCGAACTCGGCGTCGCCGGAGAAGCAGTGCAGCACCACGGTCTCCGGTGCGCCCTCGTCGTCGAGGATGCGCAGCACGTCGGCGTGCGCGTCGCGGTCGTGGATGACCAGCGTCTTGGCGTACCGCTTGGCGATGGCGATGTGGGCCCGGAAGCTCTCCTCCTGCGCGGCCCGGCCCTCGTCGCCGGTGCGGTAGAAGTCCATGCCCGTCTCGCCGACGCCACGTACCCGGTCCTCGGCGGCCAGCGTCTCGATCTCGCGCAGCGCGGCGTCGAGGTCGCGGCACCGGGGCGCCTCGTTGGGGTGCAGCGCCACCGTGGCGACCACCGCCGGGTACGTGCGGGCCACCTCGGCGCCCCAGCGGGAGGACTCCACGTCGACACCGACCTGCACCAGCCGGTCCACGCCGACGGCGGCGGCGACGTCGATCGCGGCGGCGACCGGGTCGGCGGCGGCGCTGCCCTGCGGTACGCCGACCTCGTTCACCGTGATGTCGAGGTGGGTGTGGCTGTCCAGCACCGGTCGGGGCAACGGCTCCGGCACGGGCGGGAACTCACCGGCGCGGCGGGACGCGCGCTGGCGGCGGGACTCCGTGGGCTCGCTCATCAGTCGACAGCATCACACACCGCCCGAGTCCACCCGTTCGCCACCCGTGGTTCGCCTCGACGTGCTGTGTCTGGTGTTGCGGAAGGAGCCGGGGTGGCTGCGGTTGCGGCTGCGGGCGTGCTGGACCACCGTACGTCCTCTGACGCCGCTCCGGCTCGGGCATATCGGCAGGTCGCACGGGAATGCGTGGGCGACAGCGTTGTCGCGAATCGTAGGAGTGGACATGCCCTTCATCACTGTCGGGACGGAGAACTCCGCGCCCATCGACCTGTACTACGAGGACCACGGCTCCGGTCAGCCGATCGTGCTGATCCACGGATTCCCGTTCAACGGGGCGACCTGGGAGAGGCAGGTGAGTCCCCTGCTCGCGGCCGGTTACCGGGTGATCACGTACGACCGACGCGGTTTCGGCAGCTCGGCCCAACCGGCGTTCGGGTACGACTACGACACCCTGGCCGCCGACCTCGACGTGCTGATGACCGAACTGGACCTGCGCAACGCGATCCTGGTCGGGCACTCGATGGGCACCGGCGAGGTGACCCGCTACCTGGGCGCCTACGGCTCGGACCGGGTGGACCGGGCGGTGTTGCTGGCGCCGCTGGCGCCGTACCTGCGGCAGGCTCCGGACAACCCGGAAGGTGTCGAGGCGAGCCTCTTCGAGGGGTTCAAACAGGCCATCGTCGAGGACCGGTTCGCCTACCTGACCCAGTTCTGCACCAACTTCTTCAACTACGACGAGAACCGGGGCAGGTTGGTCAGCGAGGAGGCGTTCCGGGCGCACTGGGAGATCGGCGCGCGGGCCTCGGCCAAGGCCACGCACGACTGTGTGGACGCCTGGGGCACCGACTTCCGGGCCGACGTGTCGCGGATCGACGTGCCGATACTGATCGTGCAGGGCGACAAGGACATGATCCTGCCGTACCCGAAGACGGGTCAGCGGTTGCAGCCGCTGCTCTCGGACAGCCGACTGGTCACCCTCAAGGGCGCCCCGCACGGCATCCCGTGGGCCAACGGCGACCAGGTCAACGAGGCGATCATGGAGTTCATCGGGTCGCCGTCGATGGTCCGGGCCTGACCCGGCCTCCTCGGCTGCGGAAGGTGCCGCGCCGGACGGACGTACGGCGGGCGCGATCCCGATGTCGGGGTCGCGCCCGCCGACGTGGTCAGCCTTCGAGCCGGGCCAGCTCCTCGTCGACGATCGACGGGTCGAGCTTGCGGAACACCGGCTTGGGCGCGGCGAGCGGCCGACCCACCGCGAGTGGTAAGGACTCCCAGCGCGCGCCCTGCGTGTAGTCCCCGGTCAACACCGGGTGCCCGGGCCCGCCGTCGAGGTCGTCGACCTCCTCGATCACTGGCATGGGCGCGTGTACGCCGACGCCGCCGAGCAGCTCGTGCACCTTCTGCGCGGCGTGCGGCAGGAACGGGGTGAGCAGGGTGTTGGCGTCGCTGATCACCTGGAGGGCGACGTGCAGGACGGTGCCCATCCGGGGCTTGTCCGCCTCGTCCTTGAGCTTCCACGGCGCCTGGTCGGAGAGGTACCTGTTGGCCTCGGCGACCACCTTCATCGCCTCACCGATGGCCTGCTTCTGCCGGTGCCTGGCGATCAGGTCGCCGACGGTGGCGAAGCCGGCCCGGGCCACCGCGAGCAGCGCCTCGTCGGCTTCGGTGAGACCGTCCGGGCCGACCGGCGGGATCGCGCCGAAGTTCTTCGCCGCCATCGACACGGACCGGTTGACCAGGTTGCCCCAGCCGGCGACCAGTTCGTCGTTGTTGCGGCGGAGGAACTCGGCCCAGGTGAAGTCGGTGTCGTTGTTCTCCGGGCCGGCCACCGCGATGAAGTAGCGCAGCGCGTCGGCATCGTATCGCTCCAGGAAGTCCCGGACGTAGATGACCACCCGGCGAGAGGAGGAGAACTTGCGCCCCTCCATGGTCAGGAACTCGCTGGAGACCACCTCGGTGGGCAGGTTGAGCCGCCCGAGTTGCCCCGGTTCGCCGTCCCGGCTGCCCTCGCCGGAGTAGCCGGCGAGCAGCGCGGGCCAGATCACCGAGTGGAAGACGATGTTGTCCTTGCCCATGAAGTAGTAGGACTGGGCGTCCTTACCTTCGGCGTCGAGGGACCACCAGCGTCGCCAGGCATCCGGGTCGCCGGTGCGGCGGGCCCACTCCACCGAGGCGGAGAGGTAGCCGATCACCGCGTCGAACCAGACGTAGATCCGCTTGTCGGCGCGCTCGCGCCAGCCGTCGAGCGGGATCGGTACGCCCCACTCCAGGTCCCGGGTGATGGCCCGGGGCTGGAGGTCGTCCAGCAGGTTGCGGGAGAACCGCAGCACGTTGGGCCGCCAGCCCTCCCGGGTGTCCAGCCACTGCCGCAGCACGTCGGCGAGGGCGGGCAGGTCGAGGAAGAAGTGCTCGGTCTCGACGAACTTCGGCGTCTCGCCGTTGATCTTCGACTTGGGGTCGATCAGGTCGATCGGGTCGAGCTGGTTGCCGCAGTTGTCGCACTGGTCGCCGCGGGCGCTGTCGTAGCCGCAGATCGGGCAGGTGCCCTCGATGTAGCGGTCGGGCAGGGTCCGGCCGGTCGACGGCGAGATGGCGCCCATGGTGGTCTTCGGCACGATGTAGCCGTTGTGGTACATCCCCTCGAACAGCTCCTGCACCACCGCGTAGTGGTTACGCGTGGTGGTGCGGGTGAACAGGTCGTAGGAGAGACCCAGGCCGTGCAGGTCCTCCACGATCACCCGGTTGTAGCGGTCGGCCAGCTCGCGGGGGGTGAGCCCCTCGGCGTCGGCCTGCACCTGGATCGGGGTGCCGTGCTCGTCGGTGCCCGAGACCATGAGCACGTCGTGACCGGCCATCCGCATGTACCGGGCGAAGACGTCGGAGGGGACGCCGAAACCGGAGACGTGGCCGATGTGGCGCGGGCCGTTGGCGTACGGCCAGGCGACCGCCGCGAGAACGTGACTCATGCCCAGCAAGCGTAGTGACCCACCTGCGACGGCCGCGAACCAATAGGGCCACCCACTCGGCAATCCGGTCATTCAAGGACAGAACGTTAGTCTGATTTGTCGCCGACACGCTGTCTGAGCTGCACGTCCGGACACCCCCGCCGGTGTCCAATGAACCGCGTGACTGGCAGCCGCGCCGCCCGCGACCACGAGGACGGCCTTCCCACCGAGACCCGGCCGGATCCGGCCGGGTCGGCGCGTACCCACTCGGTGGCCCCGCACCCTCGGCCGGTGCCGCCCGACGGGACGGCCCCGGCCGGGTCGGACCCCGCCGACCCGGCGGCGCCCGAGCACGGCGTCGAGCTGGAGCCGACCACCGGCGCGCCGGTCGACACACTGCCCCACCGGGCGCCGATGCGTGCGTCCCGGAATCTCGGCAAGAACCCGCTCGTGGCCACCGCCGACGAGGCGGACACGTTCTGGGCGCCGATCGAGGAGGTGCACTGGGACGGCACGCCGGTGCGGCAGGATCCGCCCGGCGAGCGCGGGTCGTGGTGGCGTCGGCTCCGGCCGGTACGCCGCCGGGAGCGGGCCCGTCATCCGCCGGACCCGCTGCCGGGGATGGCCGCGCTGGTCGGGCTGAGCCTGGTGGCGGCGTTCTTCGCCTGGGTCAGCGCCGGTCCGTTCTGGCTCGCCGTCGGGCACGGCACCTCGGGCACTGCCGTGGTGACCGTGTGCACCGGTGACGGGTTGACCCAACGCTGCCGGGGGATCTTCACCTCCGCCGACGGACAGTTCCGGACCCACGGCGTACGGATCAGCGGGGTGCCGGAGCAGCGCACGACGGCCGGGATGGCGCTACCCGCCCGGGTGACCGGCCCGGACGCCGCCGTCGCGTACGCCGACCACGGCGTCAGCGCTCACCTGCGCTGGCTGCTCGGCCTGCTCGGGGTGCTCGGCTGCGCGGCCGGGATCGCCCGGTGGACCGGAGCGACCCGGCTGCCTGATTCGCTGGGCCGCCGCTGGGCGGTCACCGCCGCCTTCGCCGGCCCGCTGACGACCACCCTCGGCTTCCTCGCCGCCGCCTGGTGAATGTAAGGAAGGGACCCTTCCTATACACCAGGCGTTAGTAGGGGGCCCTTCCTTACATCTCGTCCTTGCATCTCGTCCTTACGCCTGGTGCACGACGGCGTAGACGTCGCGGCGGCGCAGCCCGAAGGCGGTCGCCACGTCGATGATCGCGTCGCGGCGGCTCTGGCCGGTGGCCTCCCGTTCGGCGACCGCGGCGCGCAGGGCGTCGTCGTCCGGCCGCACCGCCGGTGCGGCCGGCGCTCCGGCCACCACGAGCGTGATCTCGCCACGCGGATCACCCTCGGCGGCCCAGCGGGCGAGTTCACCGAGCGGGCGACGGAGCACCTCCTCGTACGTCTTGGTCAGCTCGCGGCAGAGCGCGGCGGGTCGGTCGACACCGAACGCGTCGGCCAGGTCGGTCAGCGCGGCGGTGATCCGGTGCGGGGACTCGAACAGGACCAGGGTGCGTTCCTCCGTCGCCAGCGCCCGCAGCCGCGCCCGGCGGGCGCCGGCGGCACGCGGCAGGAAGCCCTCGAAGCAGAACCGGTCGCAGGGCAGCCCGGACAGGGCCAGAGCGGTGGTGACGGCACTGGGGCCGGGGGCGGCGGTCACCGGGACCCCGGCGTCCAGTGCGGCGCGGACCAGCCGGTAGCCGGGGTCGGAGACGCTGGGCATGCCGCCGTCGGTGACCAGCGCGACGAGGTACCCGGCGGTGAGCACGTCGACCAGCTCGGAGGTACGGCGTTCCTCGTTGCCCTCGAAGTAGGAGACGATCCGCCCCGGGATCGCCACGTCCAGGTCGCGGGCCAGCCGGCTCAGCCGCCTGGTGTCCTCGGCGGCGACCACGTCGGCGGTGCCGAGCACGTCTCGGAGTCGGGTGGAGGCGTCGGCGGGGTTGCCGAGCGGCGCGCCGAGCAGAACCAGGCGGCCAGTTTCGGACATTTCACCCACGAGTAGGCACTCCTTCATCGACGGTCGTACCGGATTGGGAGACGACGCACGCCACCGACCCCCTCCGCAGCCTACGATCGCCGGGTGACGAGTGCGTCGACAGCACAGAGCGCGAACGCGGACCAGCCGGGGCCGGAGCGCCCGGCCGCCCCGACCAGTGGTACCGGCAGCGGTGGCCTACCGGCGACGATCCGCCGCCGGCTGGCCACCGTCGAGGCCCGGGTGGACAGCCGTTCGTGGCTGGCCACCGCGGTGGTCGTGGCGATCGCCGCGGTCCTGCGCTTCGCCAACCTCAGCCACCCGGCCGGCAAGATCTTCGACGAGGTCTACTACGCTCGGGACGCCTGGGGTCTGATCGACAAGGGCGTGGAGTGGAACTACAAGGACGGCGGCCCGTCGTACGTGGTCCACCCGCCACTGGGCAAATGGCTGATCGGCCTCGGCGAGTGGGCCTTCGGCTACTCCGACGCCGAACACGGCATCTCGGTGCCCGGCGCCCTGCTCACCACCTCGCCGGAGTTCGGCTGGCGCTTCTCGGCGGCGCTCTTCGGCACGCTGTCGGTGCTGCTGCTGGTGCGGATCGGCCGCCGGATGTTCCACTCCACGGTGCTCGGCTGCGCCGCCGGCCTGCTGCTCGCGGTCGACGGCTTCCATCTGGTGCTGTCCCGGACCGCACTGCTCGACCTCTTCCTGCTCTTCTTCGTACTGGCCGCGTTCGGCGCGCTGGTGCTGGACCGGGACGCCACCCGGCGCCGCTGGACGCGGGCGTTGGAGGCGGGGCTGGACCCGACCGCCCCGGGCCGCGCCGGTCGACCGGCCGGTGGCTGGCGCAACTGGCCCTGGTGGCGGCTGGCCGCCGGGGTGTTGCTCGGTTGCGCCTTCGCGGTGAAGTGGAGCGCCCTGTTCTTCGTACCGGCGTTCGCGCTGTTGATGTTCCTCTGGGACGTCGGTGCCCGCCGCTCGGCGGGGGTGCCCCGGCCGTGGCGGGCCACCCTGCTCGACGGGGTGCCGTGGATGGTGCTCGCCGGCCTGCTGATGGCGGTCACCTACGTGGCGGCCTGGTCGGGTTGGCTCCGCAGTGAGGAGGGCTACTACCGGGTCGCCGAGCGCTACCCGGACGCCGGGCTCAGCGACATCCCGGTGATCGGGGCGCTGTGGAACCTGATCCAGTACCACCAGGCCGCGCTCGGCTTCCACGGCCAACTCGACGACCCGCACAAGTACCAGTCGTGGCCGTGGCAGTGGTTGTTGCTGGGCCGGCCGGTCGCCTTCCACTGGACCACTGACAGCCCGTGCGGCGCGGCGAGCTGCGCCGAGGAGATCCTGCTGCTCGGTACGCCGTTGCTCTGGTGGTCGTTCCTGCCGGCGCTGGTGGCGCTGGTCTGGCTCGGCCTGGCCCGTCGGGACTGGCGGGCCGGTGCGATCCTGCTGAGCGTCGCCGCCGGCCTGCTGCCGTGGTTCTGGATCGCCCTCGACGGGCGGACGATGTTCTCCTTCTACACCGCACCGGCGCTGCCGTTCCTCGTCCTGGCGGTGGTCTACGTGCTCGGCGCGGTCGCGTCGCCGGCCGGGCCGAGCGGTACCCGACCGGTCGGCGACGACGAGGCCACCCGCGACCGCCGACTCGTGGGCGGCGTGATCGCGGGCGCGTACGTGGTGCTCGTCGTCCTCTGCTTCGCGTACTTCTATCCGATCTTCGTCGGCCAGCCGCTGCCGTACGCGGAGTGGTCGGCACGGATGTGGTTGAACGGTCGCTGGATCTGACGCGTACGGCGAAGGGCCCGCACGCGCAGGCGTGCGGGCCCTTTCGCGCTGTTGCAGGCGCGCGGTGTTGCAGGTGTGGTGTCAGGCAAAAGGACGCGCCCCGATCGCCTGCCACGGGGGAAGCGGGCGATTGGGGCGCGCATCAGCAGCTTAACCACCCATGACCAGCGGCACAACGGGGCGGCTCGGGTCAGATTTCCGACCGGGGTCCGGCACGGCGACGATCTGTGGCCGCCGACACCCCGGAGGGGGCCCACACCGAACCGGAAATCGGCTCACATCGCACGTGACGCGACGGGTGGCGTCGTGGCCAGAGAACCGGTCCGCCACACCTGTCATCGCGCTCCCGTCCGCCTCCACACAGGACTGCGGGTGAGCACCCGCCGCCGCGCCACAAGCACCGTGCGTCCCCACAGCGCCCGGGATCGGCACCGCGTCACGTCATTGCGGTACGTTGACCAACCATGACCGCCGCCATCCACCGTACGCACCACCGTGTGGTCGCGCATGCGTGACCTGTTGCCCCCCGAGGTGGCGGTGGCGGTGGCCCGGCCGCAGGACTGGTCCGGGCAGCTCTACGCCGAGGAGGCGGCCGGTCTTGGGGAACGCGCCGTGGACAGCCGGCGACGCGACTTCACCGCGGGCCGCGTCTGCGCCCGACGGGCGATGGCCGCGTTGGGCCTGCCCCCGGTCGCGGTGCCCGCCGCCGAGGACCGCGCGCCGGTCTGGCCGGCGGGAACAGTCGGCAGCATCACCCACACCCGGGGCTACTGCGCGGCGGCGGTCGCGCGCCGCAGCGAGGTGCGGGGGGTCGGCATGGACGCCGAGCAGCACAAGGAACTGAGCCCGGGCGTACGCCGGCTGATCTGCCTGCCCGAGGAGGAGGACCGGTACGCCCGCCTGCCGTCCGGCGTCTCCTGGCCGACCGTGGCGTTCAGCGCCAAGGAGACGGTCTACAAGCTGTGGCACCCGCTCGTCGGCACCTGGCTGGACTTCCACGACGCGACGGTGGACCTCGACCCCGACTTCGGGACCTTCACCGCACGGATCGCACCGGCCCGGATCGACGCCGCCCCGGTCGACCGTCCGCCCACCCGGGTCATCGGGCGGTACGTGGTCGACTCGGACCTGGTCCGCACCGCCGCCGTACTCCTGCCGCAGTGAGCCGTCGACGCATGCCGCCGCCGACACACGGGGCGAGGGCCACCGCCCCTGACCGGGCCGTACGGTCCCCGGCCCTCCTCCGCTCGTACCCCCACCGGTGGCCGCTCGGTGTTGCCCGTCCGAGGTAGCGTCAGGCGGTTCGCGTTCGACGTCAGGTGCCCGAGGAGTACGGTGAGCGACCCCCAGCCCCCATCCGGGCCGCACGACCCCTACCAGCCGCCGCAACCGCCCAGCGATCCGTGGGCACCACTGCCACCGGTCGGGTCGCCGGCGGGTACGCAACCCGACGGCACGTGGTCCGCCCCGCCGGCCGACGATGCCGACAGCCCGTGGGCCGCGCCGCAACCGCCACCCGCCCCGCCGGTCTCCGGCGCGCCCCAGCCGCCGGCCTCCGGCGCCCCTCACTACCCGGCCTCCGGTGCCCCCCACTATCCGGCCTCCGGTGCGCCCCAGCCGCCCATCTCGGGATCGCCGTACGCGCCGCCCCAGGCCGGCGGCGGATACCCGCAGCCCGACCCCTACCAGGCCGGTGCCGCGTACCCGCAGGCCGGTGCCGCGTACCCGTCGCACGACCCCTACCAGGCAGCCGGCGCCTATCAGCAGGGCGGACCGTACGCATCGGGCGGCGCCTACCCGCAGGGCGGCTATCCGCCCGGCGGCACCGGCTACCCGCCGAGCGGGCACGGCTACCCGTTGGGGGCGCCGCAGCCCAGCGGCGGCACGAGCAAGACCGCGCTGATCGTGGTGGCCGTGGTGGCCGCGCTGGCGCTGCTCTGCTGCGGCGGAGGCGTCGTCGCGCTGATCAATAGTGCCGACCGGGACTCCGGCGCGCTGCCCACGCCGTCGGCCACGTCGTCGTCGCCGGATCCGTCGCCGAGCACCGCACCCACCCAGGCGGCACCGCCTCCGCCGCCTCCGCCGCCTCCGCCCACCAACTCGCCGCCCAGCGGCGAGACGTACAACCTGAGCATCGGCACCACCCTCGTGGTGAACGACAACCAGGGCACCGTCGAGATCACCGTGACCCGGGTCCGTACCGTGCGGGAGGGCTGCCGCTCGTTCGCACCCGACCCGCAGAAGGGCCGCTACCTGATCGCCGACGTGACGGCCACCGTGACCAAGGGCACCGGTTCCATCAACCCGATCTACTTCGAGTGGGTGGCCGCCGACGGGACCACGGTCAACGGCCTGGCCGGGATCCTCGCCGGGTGCGGCGACTCCCTCGGTTCCGGCAACAACCTGCCGACCGGTACCAGGCGGACCGGCACCGTCGTCTTCGACGTCGCCGACACCAACGGCGTGGTGGAGTACAAGCCGCTGTTCCGGTCCGCCGGCTCCTGGCGGCCGTAGACGCTCACCGGTGGCACGTCGGGCAGGCCGCGCGGTGACCGGCTCGCCCGACGACCGGAGTTACCGTCCTGAGTGGACATCGCTACACTCCGCCCGGTGATCAACAAGAGATGGCCGTCAGCCGCCCTGTTGGGGCTGCTGGCGGCGACCATGCTGGCCGGCCCCGCGTCGGCCCGGGCCGACGACGACCAGGCAGAACCCGTCGCCGAGCCGCCCCGCGTCCAGCTGGTGCTGGACGTGAGCGGCTCGATGCGGGCCACCGACATCGACGGGCGCAGCCGCATCTCCGTGGCGCAACAGGCGTTCGGCGAGGTGGTGGACGCCCTGCCCGACGAGACCCAGCTCGGCATCCGGGTACTCGGCGCCACCTACAAGGGCCAGGACAAGCAGCAGGGCTGCCGGGACACACAGCAGATCGTGCCGGTCGGCCCGGTGGACCGGACGAAGGCCAAGGCCGCCGTGGCGACCCTGCGTCCGACCGGTTTCACCCCGGTCGGGCTCGCCCTGCGGGAGGCCGCGAAAGATCTGGGCACCGGCACCACCGCCCGGCGGATCGTGCTGATCACCGACGGCGAGGACACCTGCGCCCCACCGGATCCCTGCCAGGTGGCCCGGGAACTGGCCGCCCAGGGCACCACGCTGGTGGTGGACACCCTCGGCCTGGCCCCCGACGAGAAGGTCCGCAAGCAGCTGCTCTGCATCGCCGCCGCCACCGGTGGCACGTACACGGCCGCGACCAGCGCCGACGACCTCACCGACCGGCTCAAGCAACTCGTCGACCGGGCCCGCGACACGTACGCCACCACGCCGGCCAAGGTCGACGGGACCGACGTCTGCGAGGGCGCGCCACTGCTCTCCCCCGGCGTCTACACCGACCGGGAGACCTTCTCCGAGCACCGCTGGTACCGGGTGCCGGTCCGCGCGGGACAGGAACTGCGCGCCTCGGTCAGCATCGCGCTCGACCGGCCGATCAACCTCGACCACGGCGTGCTGCTGCGGGCCACCGCGACCGACGGGCGGGAACTGGTCCGTGGCGTGGACGCCGGCAGTGGACGCACCGACGTCGTCTCGGCCGGCCTGCGCTGGTCGGCCAATGAGGACGGCGACGACGAGCGCGACGAGGACCCCGGCCCCGCGCCGACGGCCAGCGCCACCCCGGCGGTGACCACCGTCTGTCTGGTGGTCAGCAACATGTTCTCGCCCCGGGCGGGCACTGCGAAAGACCCCGGCATGCCGGTCGAACTGACCGTCGACGTGGTAGCCGCGTCCCCCGCCCCGGACGGGCCGGACCTGGGCCGAGGCTGGGTGCTGCTGCTCCTGCTGACCCTGGCCGGTCTGCTCACCGGGCTCGTCACCGGCCTGCTCACCCGCTGGTGGGTCGCCACCTGGAGGGAGAACTGATGCGTACCCGATCGGCAACCGTGGCCGCGCTGATGGCCGCCGGCATCGCCCTGGCACCGGGTACGGCGCTGGCCGCGCCCACCCCCACTCCCTCGCCCGGCGCCACCACCGTGACCAAGGCCGGCACCACCTTCCTCAGTGCCACCCCGGTGGCGGCGGGCCAGCCGGTCCGGGTCGGCGCCTCCACCGGCGAGTACCTCTACTGGTCGTTCCCGGCGGCGGCGGGCGAGACCCACGAGATCACCGCGACCGTCGCCCTCGCCGAGGACCGCACCGGCACGTCGACCTGGACCGTCGAGGTCTTCGACGGCCTGCGCCGCCGCCAGGCGTGCACGGCCGGCGCGCAGACCCCGACCGCCGATGTCTCTGCGCGTACCGTGGCCATCGGCTGCACGCTGCGGCGCGTACGGCCCTGGGCCGAGCCGTGGTCCGCCGACCCGCTGCCCGGCACCTACTACGTGCGGCTCTCCGTGGTCGACGTGCCCGAGCCCGACCTGGGCCGCCCGATCGACGTGGACCTGCTGATCTCCGCCAGCGGAGACTCCGGCAGCGCCCCGGAGGACGGCAGGCTGGAAGCCCCGCTGGTGCCGCCGACCGACGCCGGCGCCGTGCTGAGCACCGAGCCGACGGTCGCGCCGGTCGAGGAGGACGACCACGGCTGGAACATCGACCTCACCGGTTGGCTCCCCGAGGCCGGCTCCCGCTGGATCTGGACCACCGCCGGCGGCGTGCTCGCCGCGGTGGCCGGCGTGGTCGGTTTCGCCCTCACCCGCCGCCCCAGACGAGTTCGCGTGTGAGTCGGCCCACCCGGTGACCCGGGTCGACCCGCGATCTTGGTACGAAGCCGCCCTCACCGGGACCGTCTCGCACCAAGATCGCGGGTCAGGGGTTGATCTGGTGGGTGATCGTCGGGTCGGTTATGTCGGTGTCGTTGGCCAGCAGCATCGCCTTGCTGAGGATGACCGCGAGCATGCCGTCCCCCTCGAACGGCAGGAAGTGCCGCTGGGCGAGGTCGGCGGCGCCACGGGCCGGCACGATGCAGAGATACTCGTCGTTCGGGCTCATCAGGATGTTTCCCGAGCCGAGGTGGATCCGGTACGTCCGCAGGCCACCCTGAACCACCAGGAACCGGCCGTCGATGTGGGCGCGCTGCCCCACCGCCAACCGGGGCAGTAGCCGGGTCAGCAGGTCACGCCGGGTCTCGGCGGTCGCGGACAGCTCCCCGAAGCTGTACGACGTCCAGTAGTCCCGGAACCGGCCCTGCGGTCCTCCGTCCGACCAGGTCGGGTCGTTGCCGACGCTGGACACTCCGACGAACAGGTCGACGTCCCGCATGACCTCGCTGAACACCAACGGCGGAACCTGGTCCAGCGGCAGCGCGTCAGCCGGACGGCCGGTCACCCAGGAACCCGTGGAGTAGCCGCCGCCGGAGGCGTGCGACCAGTTCTGCGCGGCAGTGTGTGAATAGAAGCGCACCTGGTCGGTGACGAGCCGCAGGTAGGACCCGCTCTCGGTGGCGTCGGACGCGTAGTCGTCGCCGGCACCCTCCACCCAGTACTCAGCGCGCAGGCCCCAGCCGGGCAGTTCGCGTACGGTCGGCGGGTAGCTGTCGTCGACCATCAGCCGCAGCCGGTCGGACCAGCCCCGGATCGCGGCCAGCGCGTGATACTGATGTTGGCGCAGGATGTGCCCGGCGAACCGGTTGGAGTAGGTGCCGGTGTTCTCCTCGGCCGGGGTGAGCAGATACACCTCGCGATGGGCCTGCTTGAACGGCTGGACGACCTGGTGCCGTTCCAGCCACTCCCGCCAGCCCACCACCTCCGGCACCGGTCGACCGATCGGGTGCCAGATCCGCACCTGCGCGCAGTCGGCGGCGGTGACCGGGGTGTCGTCCAGAGTGCGCAGTGCCCCGTCGGCCCAGCCGCAGGGCACCCCGTCGACCAGCCAGAGCAGTCGGCGGGCCAGCGCGCCGACCAGCGGATGGTCGAGGTAACGCTGCCGCCAGGCGGTGAAGGTCCAGACGCGCTGGGCCAGGAACAGCCGATCCAGCCGGGCCGCCTGGGCGGCGAGCATCCCGGTGACCTCTTTGGCCAGACCCTTCAGCTCGGCCAGTTCCGTGGCGTGGTCGCGGCGTACCGCTGCCGGTGGGCTCTTCACCTGCCGGCCGGACTCGTTGTGCCAGGCCAGCGTGGCACCGGTGGAGCCGATCAGCAGCTCGGCCCGGCAGCCGCCGAGTATCACCTGGTGCCGACCCACCTCGGTCAGGGCGTAGTCCGGAACGGCCAACTCCTCGATCTCGTCCCGCCCGATGCCCATCGCTGCGGCGCGGGCGTCGAGCGCCTTGTCGATCTCGTTGCGGGTGCCCTTGTAGGTGACCCGGGCCGACAGTCGGGCGAGCTGCGCCAGCGCCGCCTCGCCGTCGAGCCGCCCGAGTACACCGACGGCCGCGTTGGCCACCTTCGGGCAGGCCGGCCCGATCCCCGGCAGCCGACGCAGCATCGACTCGACCAGACCGCCGACGCGGCGTACCTGCTCGGGAGAGGGTGCGGACCGCTCGACCAGCCAGAGCAGGCCGCGCAGCACGTCCGCGTTGGCCGGGGCGAGCGGCGACTGCGGGGTACGGGAGGCGGCCACCAGCCACCGCTCCAGCACCCGCGTCGCCTCGGTCGAATCGACCTCGGCGAGCAGGCGGGACGCCTCGGTCGACCAGCCGACCGTGGGTCGGGCCGCGACCGCGGTGCTGGCGTGGGCCACCAGCCGATGCCAGACCGGATCGAGGGCGGCCAGCTCGGTGCTGATCTGGGCGGCCCACGGGTCACCCGGGTCGAGCTGCGGGCCGGTCAGCTCGGCCACCAACTGCCGCAGGCGCTGACTTTCCCCGGACCGGTCGGTCATCACCTTGAGCAGGTCGGCGGGGAGCGGACCGGTCGCGACCACGCCCCGGGCGACGATCTCCACAGTGCCGGGCGTGAGCGCACGCCAGCCCCGGACGGCGTACCTGGTCAGGTCCGTGAGCTGTTCCGGGGTCAGCTCGGTGGGGAGCCGGCGGCAGACCTGGTTGATCATTTCGCGGGCGGTCCAGTTGTGCTTGCGGTCGGCGAGCGCGATGACGACCATGGCATGCACCAGCCGGGCCACGTTTGGGCGGGACAGGGGACGCAGCGCGTCGCGCACCGCCGGGTCGTCGCGGCAGAGCCGGGCGTGGGTGTAGAGGTGGCTGGCCAGCTCGGTGAGGTCGTCGTCGGCGATCAGGTCGCGGACCCGGGTGACGCACCAGGCAATGGTGGCGGTGGTCATCAGCCACCCACCAGCGGGACGAGTTTGAGGAAGGTGACCTCGGTGTCGCGGCGCAGGTCGACCTCGTCGTCGAGCTCGGTGACCTGACGGTCGTCGACCAGCACCACGAAACCGTTGCGCCCGAACGCCTCCTCGGCCAGGGCGACCTGCCGCTGGGCGTCGACCCGGCGGCGCGAACGCTGCGCCCGGTCACCGTTGAGGGCCTGCTCCGTGGCGTTGGGCTCGACGAGCAACCGACGCGGCTGCGGGCTGGCCGCGTTGTGCTCGGCCACCTCCTGGTGGATCCGCCGCCGGATCAGCTCGCGCAGCGTCAGCCGCTCCTCGAAGATCTGCAGGGCCCATGCGGGAGTACGAGCACCGGCCGTGCTCTCGTCTACGAATGTCACCGTCGCCATGTCGCGGGAGTCTAGGTACGGCCCCCGACAGGACGGGTCGAGGTCCCCGGCTGAGCCGGGGACCTCGACCCGTCGCTCATCCCTAGTCCAGGGCGAAGGTGGCCGACGCGCGCCCGGGACCGTCCGACACAGCTTCCAGGTAGAGCAGCCCGTCGCGGTGCCGGACGTACTGGCCGGGGTAGTTCACCGACTCCAGCGACACCTTCGCCGCGTCGGCGAGCCCGGCCCGGCGGGTGAACGTGGCGTCCTGCCGGAACAGTGTGGAGCCGTCGCTGCGCTCGACCCAGAGCTGGTGGTCACGGTGCCGCAGGTAGTAGCCGGGATAGTTGGTCGACTCCAACGAGATCGCCGACGAGTTCGACAGGCCGGCGACGATCCGGAACTGCGAGTCGGCCAGGGCGGTGACGTTCGACTCCAGCCGCGCCCGGAAATCCCAGTGCCGGAGGTAGCGGTCCGGCAGGTCGTGCGCGCGCAGCCGCACCGGGCTCAGACCGTCCGGCACCGGTACGCCGAAGTTCGGCGTACCGTCGGCGTTCCAGTAGACGCGCTGGATCCGGGTACGCCGGTTCGGATCGGTCAGCGGGTCGTAACCGTTGCCGAGGTACCGCTCGTAGTTGCGGGAGTGGTAGACGATCACGTCGCTGCCGTCCTCGGCGACGGTGAACGAGTTGTGCCCCGGACCCCACTGGCCCGTCCGGCTGTCGCTGGCCAGCACCGGGGTGGACCGCTTGCTCCACGACGTCGGGTTGAGCAGGTTGCTGGTGGCCGAGGCGGTGAGCAGCCCGACCGCGTAGCTGGCGTCGGTGGCGCTGGCCGAGTACGTCATGAACACCCGCCCGTTGCGGATCAGCACCGCCGGCCCCTCGTTCACGCGGTACCCCCGGGTCTCCCAGGCGTGCGTGGGAGTGGCGATCAGGGCCGGGGTGCCCGCGTACGTCCACGGGTTGACCGCGCGGGCGAGGTAGATGTTCGAGTTGCTGCCGGCGTACTCGGCCCAGGCCAGGTAGCGCACTCCGTTGTGGACGAAGGTGGTGGCGTCGAGTGAGAAGGCGTTGCGCGCCGGTTGCAGTTGTCCACGCTCCACCCACGGCCCGTCCAGCGGGTTCGCCGCACTGCTCTCCAGCACGTACGGCCGGATGGCCCAGATGTCGTCGGTACGCCCGGCGGCGAAGTAGACGTACCACTTGCCGTCGATGAAGTGGATCTCGGGAGCCCAGATGTGCGCTCCCATCTCGCCGCTGCCGTGCTTGCGCCAGATCACCCGCTCGGTGGCGGTGGCCAGCCCCTGGAGCGTGGTGGCACGGCGCAGCACGATCCGGTCGTACTCCGGGACCGTGGCGGTGAGGTAGTAGTACCCGTCGGTGTGCCGGTAGACGTGCGGGTCGGCACGCTGCTCGATCAGCGGGTTTGTGAACGTGACCGCAGCGGCCTGCGCCGGGGCCGCCGACCCCACCACCGCCCCGGTCCCCGCCATCAACATGGCAACCACCATCGCCACCACCCTGCGGACACTGCGCTGCGCCATGACCATTCCTCCCACCACCCACTGACCCGGCCCGCCGACGACGAACACCACCGCCTTGATAGCGCTAACAAACCACTCCCGTCAAGAGAGACCCATCAATACACCCCTCCCCACCGCGGGCGGCGGCTCCCCGAAAGCAGGCGTTGATCAAGGAGTTTTCGTGCCGCGCAGGCACTCGGAAGGGCCGAAATATCTTGATCAACAAGGGCTGGGGGCGGACGGCGGGTGAGTTGGTGGTGGTGGGTGGTGTGAGGCTGGTTCTCCTGCTGCTCTGCGTGGCCGGTGCGCTCGTCGTGGTGTCCCAACTCTCCGGGCAGACCGATGACGGGGCGGAGCCGATGACCCCGGCGCAGGCGGCGTCGAACACCGCCGCGGCAAGGCCGACCTCAGCCCCTGCACCACCAACGGCTGCACCGCGAACCTCAAGCTCCGCAGCCGGGTGACCTCGGCCTTCAAGCCGAAGGACACCACCACGGTCCGCTGCCGCGCGTCGTACCGCATCCCGCCGTCCCGAAACCCCAGGACCCATCAGGTGTACGCCGCGTACACAGCGGTCGCCCGCGCGGTCAGCACGGCGGACGCCAAGAAGATGGCCGCGGACCTCGCCGACGAGATCAAACGCAACGGCGCGCTGGGCGTCCGGCCGTCGAACAAGCCGCACGAGTACCTGCCGACGAACGCGAACCCACCCGTCCTCAACCCCCGCCAGCAGCAGGCGAAGACCCGTGTCGAGCAGCTCGCGAAGCAGGCGTGCCAGGACGTTCCGCAGTGGCCCGGTGAGTCCCCGCAGCACTGGGGCGACCGGGTGCACAAGCGCCTCGCCGAACTCGTCGGCAACGAGCTGCAACCGGAACTCTTCCTCGATCTGAAGACCGGCGCCAAAGGGCTCGACTCCACCTGGTACGAGGCTCTCATGAACCAGCTGCCGCGAGCTTTCCGAAACGTTCCGGCCATCACCGTTCGATGCTGAGGAGGAATGATCACGTGGATGCCGGCAGGTGGGAGCAGGCCGTCGACGCGTACCTGCTGCCCGCACTCGGCGACGGCTGGCGTGCCGCGCAGGGCCGGTTGGTCCGGGGCCCGGTGGGCTGGACGGCCCAGACGATGCAGCCGCTACCACCGCTGAGGCAACGGCCCAGCTTCCAGGTGGAGGTGATCGTCTGGCTGCTCGCGGTGCCGGTGACCGACACGTACACGTGCTCGCAGCGGCTGGACGGGGTGTTCCCGGAGCCGGACGCCGTGACCGGGTACGAAGAGGAGGCCGGTGAGCTGAACCGCGCCGACCCTCACCCCGTCGCCTGGGAGGACGAGATCCTCCAACGAATTCGTGCGGTGATCGCTCTCGGGCCGGACGAAGCCCGCGCGGCCCTCGCCCGCAACGGCAGCCGTCCTGTCCCTACCAACCCCCACCGCCACCCACCCCCGAAACCCGGGTTGATCAAGAAGTATTCGTCCTCGACAGGCACCCGAGAAGACCAAAACCTCTTGATCAACGCGGGCTGTGGGGGTGGGGTGGGGTGGGGTGGGGGGCATTCGCTCAGTCGAGGCAGAACTCGTTGCCCTCGACGTCCTGCATAATTAGGCAGGACTCGTTGAAGCCGTCGGCCGACAGCAGCCGTACCCGGACTCCGCCGAGCGCGACCAGCCGTGCGCCCTCGGCTTCGAGCACGTCCACGCGTCCCTGGCCGACGAGCCCGGTGCCAGCCCGTACGTCGAGGTGCAGCCGGTTCTTGACCACCTTGCCCTCGGGTACGCGCTGGAAGAACAGCCTCGGCCCGACCCCGGTGGGGTCGACGCAGGCGAACGCCGAGCCCTGTCGCTCGGGCGGCAGCGCGCGGTCGAACTCGGCCCAGTCGGCGAATCCCTCCGGTGGCGGCGGCACGACGTATCCCAACACCTCGCACCAGAAACGGGCGACACGCTCGGGATCCGCGCAGTCGAAGGTGACCTGGACCTGCTTCACGGACGCCATCGACCCACCATAGGGCAATTCCTCAGCCCCCGCCCCGCAGCAGGCGCACGATGCGCTCGCACTCGGCGGCCATCTCGGGCGTGGGCGAGGAAGTCGTCGAGGTGGCCGTCACCTGAGCGGTGAGGCCGAGGGCGGGTTCGGTGGGATCGGGCCTCCGGGCCCGATCTGGGCGGCACACTTGACCCTGTCACAGTGTCAAGGTCTTGACTGGTGGTCGGAGGTGGTTCCCATCGACTCGGCAGGCAAGCCCGCACCCGACGCGCGAGTGGTCGACGCGTTGGCCGCCGACGACTCGTCCAAGCGGCTGCACGCCGCCCTGGCCGTCGGTACGCACCCGGATCCCGCTCTCGTGGACGTGCTCGTGGCGCGCTGCGGGGTGGAGCCGGACTTCTTCGTGCGCGACATGCTCACCTGGGCGCTGACCAGGCTCCCGCCGGAGACCACGGTGCCGAGGCTGCTGGTGGAACTCGACTCCACCCACGCTCAGGCCCGCAGCCAGGCGCTGCACACTCTGTCCAAGATCGGGGACCGGAGCGCCTGGCCGGCGATCACGCGAGCGCTGCTGCGCGACGCCGACGACACGGTGGCGCGTACCGCCTGGCGGGCGGCCGTGGTGCTCGTACCCGATGCGGAGCGGTCGGCGCTGGCCACGGAGCTGGCCTCGCAGTTCGGTCGGGGCGACCGGGAGGTACAGCTCAGTCTGAGCCAGGCCCTCGTCTCGCTGGCCGACGTGGTCGAGCCGGTCCTGGAGGTCGCGGTCACACACCGAGACCCGGCGGTACGGGCACACGCACGCGCCACCGAACGGCTGCTGTCCGACCCGGACGCCGGATTCGGCCTTGCCGTGGACGAGGCGAAACGGGTCGTGGCGCTCGGCCCGGACCGGGAGGGTACGCCTGGTGCTGATCGGTGAGGTGGCACGACGCTCGGGCGTCAGCGCCCGGATGCTCCGGCACTACGACGCGCTCGGGTTGGTGCGTCCGACCGGCCGGACGGTGGGCGGCTATCGGGAGTACACCCCGGAGAACATCCGGCGGATCTTCCACGTGGAGGGGCTGCGCTCGCTGGGGCTGTCGCTGCGCGAGGTCGGCCGCGCCCTCGACGACCCCGGTTTCACCCCGGCCGCGCTGGTCGGCGACCTCATTCGCCGGGCCGAGGAGCGGCTGCACCGCGAGCGCGAACTACTCGACCGACTCCGCAAGGTCGACGCGGCCGGGCCCGCCGGCTGGCCGGACGTGGCGCGGATCATCGAACTGCTGCACGGCCTCGGTTCGGGCAGTGCCGCCCGGCGCCAGCAGGCCGTCCTGGCCGAGCACGACTCGGTACCCGCCGAGTTGCTGGCCGAGGCGGTGCTCGGCGAGTCGGATCCGCACGTCGCCGGGGCCCTGCGGTGGGCGCTGGCCCGGGCGTCCGGCGCCGGGGTGGCGAGCGTGGCGTCCGGCCTGGCCTCGGAGGACGCCGACGTGCGGCGGCGCGCGGTCCAGGCGCTCGCCGAGTTGCCCGGCGAGGAGGCGACCTCGGCTCTCGTCGACGCGCTCGCCGACCCCGAGCCGACCGTTCGCGGACCCGCCGCTCTCGCGCTCGGCGCACGGGACGACACCCGCGCCGTACCGACGCTGGTCGGTCTCGTGGTCGCCGGCCCGAACGACGTCGAGGCGGCCGAACTGCTGGGCACGTTGGCCGGGGACGCGACGTGGGAGGAGCGGATCATGGCTGCGCTGGCCGACGAACTCGACGATCCGGGCGTGGACTCGGCGGCGCGGATGCGATTGACCCAGGCGCTCGCCGAGATGCCGGGGACCCTCGCGGTGGAGATGCTGCGCCGGTTGACCCGCGACGACGACCGGCCGGTGGCGCTCGTCGCGTCGGCCCTGCTCGCCGTACTCGAAGAACGCGAGGGCGACGCCGAGAACCGGCGCAGGGAGACCTGACGCCGGTCAGGCCGGGACGGGCCCTGGGTCACCGCACCGTCGTGCCGCCACCCCTCAGGCGGTCGCGCCGCCGTCGATCGCGATCGACGCGCCGGTGATGTGTCGACCGCCCTCGCCCACCAGGTGACTGACCGTCGCGGCCACGTCGGCCGGGGATGCGTACCGCCCGAGGGCGATCTGCGTCCGCTGCGCGTCGGCACCGGCACTGTCGGCCGGGTTCATGTCCGTGTCGGTCGAGCCGGGCAGGATCAGGTTGACGGTGATGCCGCGCGGACCGAGCTCGCGGGCCAACGCCCGGGTCAGCCCGTTCACCGCGCTCTTGGTCATCGCGTACGCGCTGACCCCGGGAGCAGGGACGCGACTGGCGAAACTGCTGCCGATGTTGACGATCCGCCCGCCCTCGCCCATGTGCCGCACCGCCGCCTGGGTGGCCAGGTACACCCCGCGCACGTTCACCGCGACGGCCCGGTCCAGCGCGTCGAGGCTCACCGACTCGATCGGTCCGCCCGCGAACACCCCCGCGTTGTTGACCAGGATGTCCAGCCGCCCCAGCTCAGCCACGGTCCGCTCCACCGCGCCGACGACCGCCGCCGAATCAGCGCTGTCCGCACCGATCGACAGACCGGTGCGCCCGTACGCCTCGATGTCGGCCAGGACAGATTTCGCGTTGTCCCCCGCCGTACGGTAGGTGAACGCCACGTCGATGCCATCCTCGGCGAGCCGACGCGCGACGGCGGCGCCGATGCCCCGACTTCCACCCGTGACCAGGGCGACCCTGCCGGCAAGTTTGACCGTCATAGCGCAATCCTGACAGTTCACTCAGGATCCCGATCATCCGGGTCGCCTGCCGCCGCAAGCCCTCACGCATACGGCATCCACGTTGAGCAATGGATGAGCGGTGGACCGCCACCGGCCCCGCCCCCGGATCGGGCGCTTCCCGCCCCCGCAGCGGCGGCCGGACCGGACTCCACCGCGACTCCCGCCCAGGGCAACGCCCTGAGCGGGCGGTGATCGCGGTGATCCGGGTGCCCGGTCCCTGATCACCGCGATCACCGGTCAGGGCGAGTCGGCCGAGTCGAAGGGCGACTCACCCGGGCTGTCCGGGGACTCGGGCGAGTCGTCCGTGCCGGTGACGCCGTCGAGCTGCACCGACTCCACGGCGCGCTGCGATCCTTGAGGGTGATGCCGTCGCTGGCGGGCCGGCCTGCCAGTCCCGGTCGCCGAGCGCCATCGCCTTGGTGTAGACCTCCCACATCATCGAGCCGATCTCGATCGTGTCGAGCTGCACGAAGTCCGGCTGCTCGGCGCGGGCGAGCATGAGCAGGTCGTCCACCATCCGGTTCATCCGGTCCAGCTCGTCGGTGACCAGGGCGATCGACTCCCGCCGCTCGGCCGGGTCGTCGCCCATCAGCTCCAGGTGCCCGCGGACAATGGTGATCGGGGTACGCAGTTCGTGCCCAGCGTCGCTGACGAACGCCCGGTGGGCGGCGAAGGCCCGTTGCAGCCGGCCGAGCATGCCGTTGAAGGTGCGACCGAGGTCGGCCACCTCGTCGGTGCCAGCCACCTCGATCCGCCGGGACAGGTCGCTCTCCTCGATGTCCCGCGCGGTCTCGGTCATCGACCGTAGCGGTCGCAGTGCCAGGCCCATCGCGAGGTAACCGCCGGCGGCAACCACGCCGATGACCAGGACGCACGCCAGCGCCATCATCTGTACGGCGCGGTCGATCTCGGCCCGGCGGTCGCCGCTGAACTGGGCCACGACGACATGGCCACTGGGTACGTCGTTGATCTGAATCGGGACGGCCAGCCAACGCGCATCGCCGGCCGGTGTACCGGCCACCTCGCCGTGGGTACTGGTGACCAGCGAGGTCCAGCCGGCCACGAGATCGGGGTCGCGGGTGAGGTCGTAGGGCGGGTCGGCCGAGGAGCGGTAGTGCACGCCCTCGATGAAGGTGAGGCCGACCTCGCCGTCCTGCGGCTCGTTGCGCAACAGGTACGTGTCGGCGATGGCCCGTAGGTCACCGCCGAAGGGCCGGCCGGTGGTCGGATTGGTGCCGTCGACCAGCCGCCGGAACTCTCCGAACTCCTGCCGCATGTCGGCGGTGATCCGGTTCTCCAACTGGTTGAGCAGCACCTGCCGTACCACGAACACCGAGGTGAGGCTGGCGACGGCGAGCAGGACCAGCGCCCAGCCGAGCAGCCGCAACCGCAGGCCCAGGGCGGGGCGCCACCAGGCCAGCGACCGCCACGACCGCCGGAGACTGCCCGACACCGGGCCGAGGTCAGTCGTCGTCTCCGTCGTCCTCGTCGCCGTCGCCGTCGTCATCGTCGCCGTCGTCATCGTCGCCGTCGTCGGCGTCGTCTCCGTAGTCTCCGTCGTCGTCGGTGGCGTCGTCATCTGCGGCCCCGTCGTCATCGTCGTCGGGGTCGTCCGCTGCTCCGCCGGGCGAGTTGGCGCCACCGACGGGTCCGGTGTCGGGTCCGTCATCGTCATCGTCGTCCCCGTCTCGGGCCGGTGGGACCGCCGGCTCGGGTGCCTCCGGCGCCTCGCCATTGTCCACTTCCACCTGCGTGGATTCCGCCGTCGGCGCCACGATCCGGATCTCCGGGACGCGGTCCGGCGGCAGCAGCGCCGGCAATCCCACGGTCACGAAGAGTGCGGCCAGCGAGGCCAGGCCGATCCCGGTCGCCACCTTCTGCGTGCTCACCGCACCCACCCTGCTCGGCGGGCACGGCCGGACGATGAGCCGTTCATGAGATTTTCCTCATCAACCGGTGGGCTGACCGATCAAGCGGATGCGTGGCAGCACTCCGAGGTTGTTCAGCCAAGCCTGACGGCGGAGCTGCCCGATCGGACGGGCGGCGTGAATAGGGCGTTAAGAATCGCCGGCCGGCCGTGATGATCGCGTTATGGACCCTGTCGTGGCGGGGCGGATGACGTTGTGATTGCCCGACGGGCCGCAAGGACGGCCGGGCCAACCTGTTCGGGATTGAGAGGTCAGCGGTGTCTGACGTGGTGTACGTGGTGTTGACGGTGGTGCTGTTCGCGGCACTCGCCCTTCTGGTGCGGGCGGTGGAGAAGCGATGAGCGCGGTCAACGTCGTGGGCGTGGTGCTGGCGATCGGCCTGGGCGTTTTCCTGGTGGTCGCCCTGTTGTTCCCGGAGCGCTTCTGATGGGTACGACCACAGCCGGCGTTATCTTCATCCTGTCGCTGGTCGCGGCGCTGGTGGTGGTGCACCGGCCGTTCGGCGACTACCTGTACCGGGTGGTGTCCGGCGCACGGCACCTACGGATCGAGCGCGGCCTGTACCGGCTGGTCGGGGTGAACCCCGCCGCCGAGCAGTCCTGGGGCGTATACGCGCGTAGTCTGCTGGCCTTCTCTGTCGTGTCGATCCTGTTCCTGTACGGGTTCATGCGGTTGCAGAGCCATCTGTGGCTGTCTCTGGGGTTCGACCCGGTGGTCAGCCACGGGGCGTGGAATGCCGCGGTGTCGTTCGTGACGAACACGAACTGGCAGTGGTACTCGGGTGAGTCGACCATGGGCCATCTGGTGCAGATGGCCGGGTTGGCGGTGCAGAACCTCGTCTCCGCCGCGGTGGGCATCGCAGTAGCGGTCACGCTGGTCCGCGGCTTCGCCCGCAGCCGTACCGGCGAGCTGGGCAACTTCTGGGTCGACCTGACCCGGATCACCCTGCGGGTGCTGCTGCCCATCTCGGTGCTCGGGGCGCTCGCGCTGATGCTCGGGGGCGTGGTGCAGAACCTCTCCGCCGGCACCGACGTCACCACCCTGACCGGGGGCAGCCAGACCATCACCGGCGGACCGGTGGCCAGCCAAGAGGTGATCAAGGATCTCGGGACGAACGGTGGAGGTTTCTACAACGCCAACAGTTCCCATCCGTTCGAGAACCCGACCACCTGGACGAACTGGCTGGAGATCTTCCTGCTGCCGGTGATCCCGTTCAGCCTGCCCCGGGTGTTCGGCCGGATGGTGGGCCAGGTCCGGCAGGGCTACGCGATCGCTGCGGTGATGGCGACCCTGGCGTTGGCCAGCGTCACCCTGACCAACGTGTTCGAACTGTCCGGCCACGGCACGGTGCCGCAGGCGACGAACTACTCGCCCGTATCCGCGCCGTCACCCGCCGTCACACCGCCCCCGACACCACATACGGCCCGGTGACCAGCGTTGTACGGCTGGGCCAGCACACGGTCAACCTCGCCGACCGGATCGTGACCCACGACGGCGGCACCGAGGTCCGGCTCACCCCCACCCAGTGGGGCGTCCTCGAACAACTGTTGCGCCACCCCGGCAAACTGATCACCCAGCGTCAACTGCTGCGGGAGGCGTGGGGACCGGAATACCAGAACGAGACCGGCTACCTGCGCCGATGATCGCCAGAACCGGCAGGTCCAGACGACGGAGTCGCTGCTCACTGATCCGGGTGGGCTGCGGCAACCGTAGTGCTGCATGCCGGCTTCGATCATGCCAGCGACCGGCTCGTCCCCGACCGGGGCACCTTCTGCGGTGTAGGAGTTGAAGCTGTCCCGCCAGGACCGCGGAAGCCAGGACACGGCGGCGGGGATGGAGCGCACGATGGTGCCGAACGGCACGCCGGGCGAAGACGTGGACCGGGTCGATGGCGGTTGCTGCCTGCTCAGCCGTTGTCGTCCGTGCCGCGCACGAGCACGCCCTCTCCGCGATCGTCGCCGAACAACTTCACGACCACGAGTACGAGTACGACACCGCGACGGCGGCCGAGCACCTCATCACTCATCGGGTCCGCGCATCGGTCTAACTGCCGTCCGAGATTGCCCTCCTCCGCGGGCAGCAGGGGAATCTCGTCCGGGGCCGCGAACGGGCCGACACCTGTGGGGGTGTAGGCAGACGGGATGCCGGGTACCTCGCGTCCGACCCCGGACCCCCTGCCCAGGAGGACCCCATGACCGTCGTACTCGCCGTTGTCTGCAGCAACGGGGTGGTGATCGGCGCGGACTCCCAGATCACCGAGAGCGACCGCGGTCTGAGCTTCCCCGCCCAGAAGCTGCACCCGCTGGGCTCCTGCGCCGCCTGGGGCGGCAGCGGCGCGCGGGGAGTACTCAACGACCTGCGCCCCCTCCTCCAGGACACGGCCACCGCCATCCTCGAAGCACCCGACATCGGCGACGAGTTGCAGGAGCGCGTCCTACCCGTCTTCAAGAAGCACTACAAGAACTACATCCCGGACGTCCCCGGCGAGGACGGCGGCGGCGGGGTGTCGGCGTACCTGCTCGCAGTCGGCTACAGCCAGGGCGGTCCGTGGATCGTGGAGATCAACCCCAACGGGCTCATCGGCCGTTACGAGGATGTGGGCTTCCACGCCATCGGCTCCGGCGCGCCCATGGCCCAGCAGGCCGGCGCGCTGCTTTCCCACTTCCGGATGACCACGCGCACCGTCGAGTACGGCGTGGTGGGCGTGGTACGGGTGCTGGAGGCACTGGAGCGGACTTCACCGTCGGTCGGCCGCCCGTTCAGCGTCGCGTGCATCCGCGAGGAGGGCGCCCACCATCTCGACGAGAAGGAGATCGCCAAGGCGCTGAAGGACTCCCAGCGCTGGCGCGACCTCGAACAGGAAGCGCTCGACCGGCTGTTCGACTGACACATGGGCGTGAAGAGGCGAACACGGAGAGGCCGCAGGGCTGCTTGCTGCACGCCGCTGCTGTGCAAGTTCGAGAAAGGCCGTCCGCCCCGGGAGGCAAACGGCCTTTGAACTGCCAGCCCCGACGGACACCGCCACAGCGGCACAGTTGACCCAACCTCGCCCGACACGAACCCGGCCCCTGGCGGCGCAGCCGGCCACCCACGGCCCCCTCCCCGGTGGACAGTTGCTCTAACCCTGAGCGGCTGCGGAGTCGGCGCCTGGGCGAATCACGCGCCCCGGCGCGACACGGCGGCGGGCCGCAGGCCCGCCTTGATCGATCATGAACCGGGGACAAGCGAAAAAGGGCACCGACCTACCCGACATCTTCCGCCTGTGTCTCGACCCCGCAGCAGGACCAACACTTCTCAGTCAGCTAGCCAACGCCGAAGCACAGCTTCGCGCGGATGCCGCCCGCCATGCCCGCCGATGGTTCAACGAACACTCACAGCGCTCATTCCGCATCATCCGAGCCATTCCCGAGGGGCAGGACATCCACGTTGACGATCTCCACCTAGTCGGCGAACTACTTGAAGGTGCGCTCACCTGACTCAAGACACCTCCGGACCCGAGAGCGCAGGCGTGTGCGCTTGGAACGGCGAATGCCCTGGTCGGCTCCAGCCAGCCCCATCGGCCACCTTCGACAAATCTGCCGTGTCGAACCTACGGCCGGCACCCTGCATGAGCTTGCCGACCGTCGATGCTCGATACGAACTTGTGGGCCACCTCACCCATTCGGCTTGAGTTTGCTCGCCACGTTTCACGGATTGGGCTCCGCCCGACGGACGCCAGACGGACAGATGATCAAGGGCGGGTTCTCGATCATCCGAGAACCCGCCCTTGAACTGCTGTTTTGTGGTGGAGCTGAGGGGATTTGAACCCCTGACCCCCTCGATGCGAACGAGGTGCGCTACCGGTCTGCGCCACAGCCCCTCCGCCGATTACCGGCGTCGGCCCCACCCAACTTGTCACCGGGCGGGCCGGCGACAAGGCTAACAGGTCGACCGCCTCCGCCGCGAACCGCCCCGCCCCTCCCACGCGCAAGATCCACGCCGGCTGCCCCGAACGCACGCCCCCCAGCCCTACGAGGCAGCAACGTCCCTGATACTGCTGCCTCCACCCACTCGCGAGACAGCGACATTCCTGATGTTGCTGTCTCGGCCCCCGCCGCATGGTGGCGATCCCCCCGACGTCGTCACGCTTGCGACCCAGCGGTGGGCGGCCCGGGCGGCAGGCGGAGAAGGCAGCAGGCGGAGATGGTGGCGCGGCTGGAACTGGCCGGGAATCGGAGGTCGGCAGCGGCCGGAGGTCGGCAGCGGTCAGGCGCTGTGGGAGCCGCGTCCGGCCTCGTAGGGGCGGCCGCGCAGGCCACCGGCACGGCGGTAGGAGACCGAGCCGCCGCTGGCAGCCTGCGGCAGGTCGGCGGGGCGGTCCAGGCCCATTGCGGTACGCCGGACGGACTCCCGCTGGGCGGCCAGGCGACGCTGGGCCTCCCGGCGGGCTGCCGCGCGGCGCGCCTGTTCGCGGCGTACCTCGGCCTGTCGGGCGGCCAGCCAGGCGGCCTCGCGGGCCCGGGCGCGCCGTCGGCGACGGTCGGCGAGTGCGCGGGCGCGCAGGTGGACGACGTACACGATGAGCAGGGTGGCGGTGACCGCGAAGCTGATCCAGAAACCGGGGCCGACCACCAGCACGCCGACCAGTTCGACGGCGTTGAGCAGCACCAGGGCGGCGAGGACCCGGCGGCGGCGGTAAACGGCGGGGGTGTGCGGACGGCGGCGGTCGGGGCGGCGGCGTGGACGGTTGCCGGCCGGTGTGGCGGAGCGCAGCCGACTCGGGCGGCCGGAGCGGCGCGACGCGGGTGGGCCGGAGACGGGGGCCGAGCGGGCCGAGGCCGGGTCACCCGCGGCACTGCCGGAGCGGGCCGACACCGGGTCGGCTGCGGCCGGGGAGTCGCCGGTGCGAGGTGCGGGCGGGCCGGAAACGGGGGCGGCGAGCTGGCCCGAGCTGGGACCCTCGCTGAGGGTCACGACGAGGGCGCGGGACGGGTTGACCGGTCGGCGGCCCGGGACAGTGCGGCGTCGTCGGCGGCGCTGGAGCACCCGCGCCGTCGACTGCGCCCGCTCCGCCACCAACCGCTCGGCGGCGTCGTACCGGCGAACCAGCGCCGGAGCGAGAGCGAGCAGACCGGCGGCGGCGAGGACGGCGAGGAGCACCGAGGTCGGCACCCTCACCCCTCCCGTCACCAAGATTCGGAGCAACCGCCGACCGGCCGCAGGATCTTTCACCGATCGGCGTCGGCGACGTGAATCATGCGGAGCGGGCAGCGCCTGCCGCAGCTTGCAGTTACCTGAGGTTACGGGTCAGGCTCGCCGGAACCACCGCGCCGCGCCGAATCCGCACGTGGGACGGCTCACGGCGTACGGGTGCGCAACCGGTGCCAACGGGCCAGCAGCCCGCCCTCGGCGGCGATCTCCTCGCTCGTCATCGCGTACCCGATGTGGTCCCGCCACGCACCGTCGATGTGCATGTAGCGCGCGTGGTACGCCTCCTCGCGGAAGCCCAGTTTCTCCACCACGCGGCGGGACGGCCGGTTCTCCGGCCGGATGTTGACCTCCACCCGGTGCAGGCCACCGGGGCCGAAGGCATGGTCGACGGCGAGCGCCATCGCGGTGGGGATCACGCCCTGACCGGCGACCCGACAGTCCACCCAGTAGCCGACGTAGCCGGAGCAGAACGCCCGACGCACGATGCTGCCGATGTTGATGTGCCCGACCAGTCGCTCCATGCCGCCTGTGTACAGGCAGACCGCGAACGGCATCCCCTCGCCGGCACGCGCCGAACGCCGCTGGTCGCGGTGCATCCAGCGAAAGGTGGCCGGCGAGTTCAGCTCGGCCCAGTCACCGGCCGGCGACGACTCCCACGGGGCCAGCCACTCCCGGTTGGCGCAGCGCACCTCGGACCAGGCGGCCGCGTCGGAGCGCCGGTACGGCCGCAGCAGCACCGGACCGTCGGAGAGCACCACCGGCCAGCCGGGCGCCCGTCGGAACAGCACCACTCCTCCACTCCCGAGCGTCACCCGGATTCACCGTCGACGGTCGAGCAGCAGCACGTCCACGGTGGAGCCGGCAGCGGCGGCGGTGACCCGCTCGCCGAAAACGAGAAGTCCGTTCGCCTCCGCCAGGCCGGCGAGGGTGAACGGACCGCCGTTGAGCGGTTGGACAGTGTAACCCCCACCTCGACGCTCAGCGACATGCGCCGGCCGGAACTCCCGCAGGCCCCCGGGTGAGGAGACCGTCTCCAGCAGGTGCGCCCGCACGCTCGGGCGGAACACCGGTTCGGCGCCGGCCAGCAGGTTGATCGCGGGGCGGGCCAGCACCTCGAACCCGATCATCGCGGCGCCCGGGTCACCGGGCAGGCACACCACCGGCACCTCCTCGGCACCGACGGTGCCGAACCCGAGCGCGGTGCCCGGATAGAGCGCCACGTCGGTGAAGGTGACCGGTCCGGTGCGGCTGCCCTCACGGCGGGACAGGATGCGACGGACCATGTCGCCCGGCCCGGTGCCGGTGCCACCGGTGGTGATGATCAGGTCGGCCCGCAGGGTCTGGTCCTCCAGCAGGCCGCGCAGCCCCTCCGGGTCGTCGTCGCAGATACCCACCCGGTACGCCAGGGCGCCCGCCTCCGCCGCCGCGGCGGTCAACGCGTGCGAGTTGGCGTCCACCACCTGACCGGGCTGGCTGCCCCGGCCCACGTCCACCAGTTCGTCGCCGGTGGCCACGATCACCACCCGGGGGCTGGGACGAACCACGACGTGCCCGATGCCGGTGGCGGCGAAGATCGCGACCAGCGCCGGTGAGACGTACGTGCCGGCGCGGGCGAGCAGGGTGCCGGCGGCCACCTCCTCGCCGGCCCGGCGTACCCCGTATCCCCGCTTCGGGGCGCGGAAGATCTCGACTGCCGCCATGCCCTGGTCGGTCCACTCGACCGGGACGACGACGTCGGCGGCGACGGGCAGCGGCGCTCCGGCGGCCACCGAGAAGCACGAGCCGGGGGTGAGCCGGACCGGCCGCCAGCTCGCCGCGCCGAGGTCACCGACCACGTTGAGGCGTACCGTGCGGCTGCCCGGACGGCCGGACTGGGCCGGAACGTATCCCACGCCCCGGGCCCCACCGGCGATGTCCTCCCAGCGCGCGGCGTACCCGTCCACGGCCGCCTGGTCGAAGGCCGGGAACGAGTGCGGCGCGACGACGTCCTCGGCGAGGACGTTGCCGTGCGCCTGGGTGAGGTCGAGGTCGAGCGGAGGCAGCGCGCGTAACCTGCGCAGCACGCTGCCCAGGTAGTCGGCGAGCGGCGTCAACCCGTTTTCGGCCGCCTCGGCGTCGGCCGTAGCGGTCATGTATTGGGACCGCCCGACTGGTCGGAGTTGACGAACTCGGCCAGCCACTTGCGGAACTCGGCGCCCAGGTCCTCGCGCTCGCTGGCGATCTGGACCACGGTCTGTAGGTAGCCCAAAGGCATCCCGGTGTCGTAGCGGATGCCTCGGTAGACGATCGCGTGCACCGGCGTGCCCTCGGTACGCAGCAGTTCCATCGCGTCGGTGAGCTGGATCTCGCCGCCGCTGCCGGGCTCGGTACGCCGGATCGCGTCGAAGATCTTGCCTGGCAGCACGTACCGGCCGAGCACGGCCAGGTTGCTCGGCGCCTCCTCCGGCTTGGGCTTCTCCACCATGCCGGTCACCCGGACGACCTCGCCGATGTCGGTCAGCTCGGACTCGGCGGGCTCCACCGAGGCGATGCCGTAGCGCTTGGTCTCGGCCGGGTCGACCTCGAAGAAGGCGAGCACCACACCGCCCGTACGGGCCTGCAGCTCCAGCATGGCCGGCAGCAGCGGCTCGGAGAGGTTGACGAACTCGTCGCCGAGCAGCACGGCGAAGGGCTCGTCGCCGACGTGCGACTCGGCGTACCCGACGGCGTGGCCGAGGCCGAGCTGCTCGGGCTGCCGGCAGGTGTAGATGGCGGCCAGTTCCTCGGTGCGCTTGACGGCGGCCAGCAGCTCGGGCTTCTCCGCGAGCCGTTCCTCCAGGTCGGGACGGCGGTCGAAGTGGTCGACCATCGATGTCTTGCCACGTCCGGTGATCAGCAGCACGTCGCCGATCCCGGCCTGGGCGGCCTCCTCGACGATGTACTGCAACACGGGGCGGTCGACGACCGGCAGCAGCTCCTTCGGCACCGCCTTGGTCGCCGGCAGGAACCGGGTGGCCAGGCCGGCGGCCGGGATGACGGCCTTGACGGCACGGGGACGACCGGTGGCGGCGGTCGCTGAGAGGTTCGCTGAGTGCTCCGACATGTCGCGAGACTATCGGCCGAGGCCGTGACGCGGCGGGTGAGGACCGGAAGACGCGCCGCCCGCCGGAGCAGTTCTGCCGGTCCTGACGGAACCGGCCCCGGGCGATTCGTCGCCGGTGGTCGGTTCGCCCGGATCGTCGTCGGGTCCGGCCCGGGGCAGACCGTCCTGGGGGCTGCGTGTCGCCACCAGCACCGGCAACTCCCGAGTGGCGGACGCCTCGCGCGCGGCGGCCAGCCGCCAGGTGTCCCGACCGCCCGTCTTGGCGGCGTACAGCGCCTCGTCGGCCGCCTGGAGCACCTGCGGTCCGGTGTCGGCGTGGTCCGGAAAGACGGCGATCCCGATCGATACCGTCATCGGCACCGTATCCACCTTCCCGGCGTGCCCGGCCACCCCGACCGGACTGTCCCGAATGGCCGCACCGAGCCGCTCGGCGACGATCGTGGCACCTCGGGCGTCGGTCTCCGGCAGCAGCACCACGAACTCCTCCCCGCCCTGCCGGAAGGCGAGGTCGACCTCGCGGATCTCGCCCCGGACGCGCCGGGCGAACTCGGCCAGCACGGTGTCCCCGGCCGGGTGCCCGTAGGTGTCGTTGATCAGCTTGAACCGGTCCAGGTCCAGCACGAGGACGCTCACCGTCCGGCCGAACCGGCTGGCCCGCTCCACCTCACGGCGTACCGACTCGCGTAGGTAGCGGTAGTTCCACAGCCCGGTCAGCGGGTCGGTGAGCGACAGCCGCTGCGCCTCCTCGTGGACGCGGACGTTCTCCACCGCCACCGCCGCGTGCCCGGCGAAGGTCCGCAGCGTCGCCAGGTCGTCGTCGTCGAACTCCGCCCCGCCCGGCCGGTCGTAGAGGGCGAGCACGCCGAGCACCGTCTCCGCCGAGGTCGCCGTGCCCGACCGCGTCCCGGCAGGCGCGGTGTCGCCCGCCGGACCGGTTTCCGCACGTACGGTCGCCTCGGGCGCGGTGAACGGCACCGCGACGTACGTCCGGCAGGGCGGTTCACCGCAGGCGTCGGCCGTCTCCATCCGGCCCCGGCATGGTCGACCGGTCGCCGCGACCTCGCCCAGCAATCCGCTGCCCACCGGCGTCGAACCGGTACCGGGCCAGTGCCCGTCGATCCCCTCGGAGCACTGGGCGACCAGCACGCCGCCCGGCTCGGTGAGCAGCACCGCACCGGCCCGGGCACCGGTCGCGGCGAGCGCGCTGCGCAGGATCACCCGCAGGATCCGTTGCAGATCGTGGGTGCTGGCCAGGGTGTCGCCCAGCACCGCGAGATGCCCGCGCAACTGGTCCCGGCTGCTGGCCAGCGCCGTCAGGTAGCCACCGGTCTCCTGGGCCATCCGGTTGAACGCGGCGGCCAGCCGGCCGACCTCGTCGTCGCTGCGTACCGGCACCCGGGCGGTCAGGTCACCGGCCGCCACCCGGTCCACCGCGCCGGCCAGTTCCACCAGCGGACGGGTGGTCACCCGGGCCAGTCGCCAGGCGGCGGCCACCCCCACCAGGGCGGCCAGCAGCACCACGCCGACCAGCACCGCGTGCAGTCCGGGCGGCTGGTCGCTGGGCACCGAGAGCACCAGGGGCAGCGGTTGGCCGAGGCTCGGGCCGGCCCGGCGCAGGTACCGGCCGTCGGGCGTACCGGTCACCCGCTCGCCGCGCAGCGACGCCGCCGCGGCGATCACCTCCGCACGGCCGTTCGCCGACTCCGTGCTGTGTGCGACCTGCGGCGGCGCGGCGCCGCCGTCGAGCAGGGTCACCGCGACGCCGGTGACCGCCGCGAGGCGCGCCACGAACCGGGGGTCGACCGGCTGGGCAGCGGAGACGGTGCCGAGCGCCGCGCCGGCTGCGTCGCGCAGTTCCACCCGGACGGCGAGCGCACCGACCGGCCCGGCGGCGGAAGCCGCGCCGACACCGACCGTCGGCGGCACCGGCGGGGCGCAGTCCCGCCAGGGGGCCGGTGGCGCCTCCGGGGTGGCGAAGCTGACCCGGCCGGTCACGTCGGTGACCAGCACGGCCGAGGCGAGCCCCCGGTTGACCACCTGGCTGGCGGCACCCGGCCGGTCGGTGGTGAGCGCGACCGCGTCCGCCGCGGCACGTAGTTGCTGGCAGAGCGCGTCGATCGAGGTACGCACGGCGGTGGCGGCCACCGCCAGCCGCTCGGTGGCGCGGCTGCGGTCCATCGCCGCCACGGTCGAGGCGACGAAGACGGCGCCGAGCAGGACCGGGCCGAACGCCACGGCCAGGAAAGCCGCGGTCAACCGCCCCCGTAGCGTCAACGCTCCCCCTTCCCCCCGGAAGTTGCGCGACCGTCGCCTGCGATGCTGACACAGCGCAAGGGTGTGACACGCGTTGCGTGAGGGGTGTTGCGTGCCGGAATTTGCGGAAGGAGCGGAAGTGACGCATGACGCGAAGCGGGCGGCCCGGGTGACGTTGCTGGCTCGCCGCCGGGCGTACACCGTCGCCGAACGCGAGAGCGCGGCCGAAGCGGTCCAGGCCGAGCTGGTGGCCCTGGTACGCCGCCTGCGGCCGACCCGCGTGGCCGCGTACGCCCCGGTCGGCGGCGAGCCGGGCGGCCCGGGCCTGCCGGCGGTGCTCGCTGACGCGCTGCCGCCCGGCGCCGAGCTGCTGCTGCCGGTGCTCCGCCACGACCTGGACCTGGACTGGGCCCCGTGGGCGGGAGCCGGCGCGATGGTCGCCGCCGGTCGAGGCATCCGCGAGCCGGACACCCCTCGGCGCGGTGTCGACGGGATCGTCACGGCCGAGCTGGTCGTGGTGCCCGCCCTGGCCGTCGACCGCCGGGGCGTACGCCTGGGCCGGGGAGGCGGCTCGTACGACCGGGCGCTGGCCCGGGTGCCCGCGACCGCTTTCACGGTCACGCCCCTGTACGACGGCGAACTGCTCGACGAGGTCCCGGCCGAGCCGCACGACCGCCCGGTACGCGCGGCGCTCACCCCGAGCGGTGGCCTGCACGCGCTGCCGACCAGTGTCGCGCCCCACACTTCCGCTGGACGAACCGGGCCCTGATGACGCACCATTGGCACTCGAATGCGTCGAGTGCCAACCGGCCGTGTCAGATCCGGAGGAGAACGTGCCCACGTACCAGTACGCCTGCACCGCGTGCGGTCACCAGCTCGAGGCGGTGCAGTCGTTCTCCGACGAGCCGCTGACCGACTGCCCCGCGTGCGAGGGGCGGCTGCGGAAGCTCTTCAACTCCGTCGGCATCGTCTTCAAGGGTTCCGGTTTCTATCGCACCGACTCCCGCTCCAACGGCTCCGCGAGCACCGACACCGCGTCGAGTCCAAGCAAGTCGGGTACGTCCGAGTCGTCGTCTTCCTCCTCGACCGGCTCGGACTCCTCGTCGGGCAGTTCGTCCTCCGGGAGCAGCGCCTCCTCGGGCAGTTCATCTGGCGGCGGCACGAGCAAGGCCCCGGCGGCGGCCAGCACCTCCTGACGCAGGGCGACGCTCCCGGGCGCTCAGTCCCAGTGCGGCGGGCGCTCGGCGAGCAGCCAGTCGTCGTTGCCACCGGCCCGCTCGCCCCAGCCGCGATCGGTGTCGTCGGTGCTCTGCTCCGGCAGCACCACGAAGTCGTCCTCGCTCAGGTCGACCGCGCGATCGTCGTCGCCGCGCCCACCCGGTTCCCCAGTCGTCACGACCGCCAAGGCTAACGCAACCCCGGGCTGCCTCCAGCCCGTCGATCATGCCGGCGTACCGGCTGCGGTGAGCACGGGTGCGGAATCTACGGCGTGGCGCACCGGGGGTTGGTAGCGTCGGACGACGTGACGACGCCCCACCCCGGCCCGGCCTCCGACGATCCCTGGCGTCGGCCGACGGCACCGACCCCCGCTGCGGGCACCACGACCGGCCCGGGCGGTCGGGTCGGTGGTCCACCGGACGGTCACGGGACGGGGGTGGCCGGGTACAGCGGGCCGCCGCCCACCATCGCGCCGCCACCCGGATGGCGTCCGCCGGTGCATTTCCAGGCGGCACCGCCACGGCGGCTGCCCGCGCAGGACATGGGAGCGCTGGACGCGCAGGAGCAGCGGGCACAGCGGACGACCTGGGTGATCGGCGGGGTCGCCGGCGCCGTACTCGTGGTGTTGGTCTGCCTGCTCTGCTCGCGGATGCTCTTCTGACGGCGGCGGGCCGTCAGTCGAAGGTGTTGCCCCAGACCATCTCGGAGCCGGAGTGACCGGTGAGCCAGACGTAGACGAGCGCGGCGACACCCGCCCCGATCACCAGCACCGACAGCACCGGGGTCAGCCAGTTCGGCAGCTTCGGCGCCCGGGGGTGACCGCTGGTCGCCACCAGCAGCACGATCGTCGCCAGGGCGAGCCCCAAGGTGATCAGGAACAGCACGTCACCGTACGCGGCGTGCGCGTTCATCTGGTCGATGATCTCGCCGGAGAAGCCCCGGGCGATCTGCCGCTCCTGCAACGCCTCGCCGGACTGCACGCTGACGAACGCCGTGATCGGCGCGACGACCGCGAGGATCGCCACCGCCCAGTCCAGGCGGGGACGGAATCTCGGCAGCACGATGTACGCGGCGGCGAGCAACACCAGCAGCGGTACGAAGACCACGACCGCATGCACGACAAGCACGTGCATGGGCAGGCCCAGCGCCTTCTCGAACATCGGCACCTCCGGCGATAGGTGATCGTGACATGTCAGCGTACGGGCCGGGTGGCTGCGCCCCAGCGCTCTCCTGCTTGACACGAGCCGCCGGCGTTCAGGGTTCACCGGATTGTCACCCGAACGGCCTGGCTGTGGCCCGAGCCACCGAACCCGCCAGTCTGTTGTCGGGGTGAAGCGGCCGTGCTGTCATTGACACATGTCCAGTGGTGAGGATCTGCTGCGGTCGCACGGCCTGCGGGTCACCCGGCCACGCCTCGCCGTACTCGACGTGTTGGCGGACGGCGGTCACCTGGACGTCGACGAGATCACCCGACGGGTACGGGAGCGGATCGACTCGGTCTCCATCCAGGCGGTCTACGACGTGTTGGGGGCGCTCTCCCGGGCCGGGCTGTCCCGCCGGATCGAACCGGCCGGCAGCCCCGCCCGCTACGAGGCCCGGGTCGGCGACAACCACCACCACGTGGTGTGCCGGGGCTGCGGCGAGATCGCCGACGTGGACTGTGCCGTCGGCGACGCCCCCTGCCTGGATCCGCGCACCGCAGCCGGCTTCCAGGTCGACGAGGCGGAGGTCACCTTCTGGGGGCTCTGCCCCGCTTGCCAGGCCCCCGGCTCCGCCGACGTCTGAGCGAGCGCAGCCGGGCGTGGCACGCTTGGTGGGTGGATTCCACTGACACCGGCCTGTTCGGTCCCGACTCGGTCACCTGGAAACTGCACGCGGAGCCGATCCTGCTCCTCGCCGGTCTGCGCTCGCTCTACCTCCAGGCGCTGCACCCGAGGGCGATGGCCGGGGTCGCCCAGAACAGCAACTACCGCCGGGACGCCTGGGGCCGGCTGGTCCGCACCGCCAACTACGTGGGCACCACCGTCTACGGCACCACCGCCGAGGCGGAGGAGGCCGGGTTGCGGCTGCGCCGGCTGCACGCCCGGATGACGGCCGTCGACCCGGCCACCGGGCAGCGGTTCCGGGTCGACGAGCCGGACCTGCTGCGCTGGGTGCACGTCACCGAGGTGGAGTCGTTCCTCGACACCGCGCGTCGGGCCGGCGTACCACTGGACGACGTTGAGGTGGACGGCTACTACACCGAGCAGCGCCGGTCCGCCGCGCTGGTCGGACTCGACCCGGAGACGGTGCCGGGCACCGCCGCCGAGGTGGCCGAGTACTACCGCCGGGTCCGCCCGGAGCTGCGGATGACCAAGGAGGCCGCCGAGACGGCCCTGTTCCTGACCGCGCCGCCGCTGCCGTGGAAGCTCAGCCTGCCCGCCCGGGTCGGGCTCAATCTCGGGCCGCTGAGGTGGGCGTACCTGGGCGTGGCCGGCACCGCGCTGGCGCTGCTGCCCGGGTGGGCCCGGCGACTGTACGGCGGGCTGGGCCTGCCGACCACCGCCCTCTCGGCGGAGGTGACGGTACGCGCGCTCCGGTTCGCCCTCACCGCACTGCCGCGCGACTGGCGGGAAGGGCCGATGCGGCGCGCCGCCGAGGAACGCGCGGCCCGGTCGGCTGCCCTCTCCGGCTGACCGGACGACGGCCGGTCCTGACCCGCCGGCCACGCAGCTCCGCTCGGCCGTTTGCTCAGCGTCGGCCGATTACTCAGCCCTGCCCGGCCGGCGGCTCGGCCGGGCGGTCGACGGCCGCCCAGGGCTCCTTGCCCGGCAGTTCGGCACCGGCCGGACAGGTCCGCCGGTAGTCGCACCAGGCGCAGCGCGGGCTGGGCGTGGTCGGGAAGGCGGCGTCCGGGTCGCCGCCGTCCGCGATCAACCGCTCGGCGGCCATGATGTCCTGGGCGGTCTGCTCGGCCCGGGTCACCTGCCGGGCCAGCGAGTCGGCGGTGTGCTCGTGCGCGGCTACCGTGCCGCTGGGCAGGTGGTGCAGTTCGACCCGCCGGCAGGGCCGACGGAACACCCGCTCGGCCGCGTACGCGTAGAGCGCCAGCGCCTGCGAGCCCCGGGCGTCGTCCGCGTCCAGCCCGGTGCGGCCGGTCTTGTAGTCGACGATGACCAACTCGGGGCCGTCCGGCCCGGGTCGAGAGTCGATCCGGTCGGTGCGCCCGTTGAACGCCAGCACCCCGGTCTTGGTCGCCACCACCCGCTCCACGCCGACCGGTTCGTCGGCCGGGTCGAGCCCTCCGACGTACGTTTCGAGCCAGCCCAGTGCCCGCCGGTAGACGTCCCGCTCCTGCGCGTCGTCGCGGTAGCCGTCGCGTACCCAGGTGCCCTTGAGCAGGGTGGGCAGCACCTCCGGGCGACGCCGGTCGGCGGGCAGGGCGTACCAGTTCTTCAGGGCGGTGTGCACGCTGGCGCCGAGCGAGTTGTGCGCCCACGGCGGCCCCTTCGGCGGAGCCGGCCGGTCGACGTACGCGTGGCGGTAGCGCCGGGGGCAGTCCGCGTACGCACCCAGTCTGCTCGGGGTGCAGACGAACAACCGCTCCGGCATGCCCTCGAAGCCGAGCTGCTCGGGCTGCGCGTCGCGGGGCCGGGGCGCACGGCCACCGGCCGCGGGTCGTCCTGCTGGGGAAGCTCGTCGCACGGCCACGATCCTGCCATCCACCCCCGACAGTCGCACGGCCGGCGCTGCGCCTGATCGGGCCACGACGGTGGCGATCGCGGCCAGCAGCAGGATCAGTGGCAGCCCGACGCGATTCCGGTCACCCCGGACGAGGCGGCGACGAGGCGCTCGTACTCCTCGGGTGCGGTGGTGAAGGCGCCGAGCTGGACGGTCTTGTGTGTGCCGTGGAAGTCCGACGACCCGGTCACCAGCAGGTCCAGGTCGGCGGCGAGCCCGCGTACGTGTGCCCGCTCGGCGGGTGAGTGGTCCTCGTGGTCGGCCTCCAGACCGGCCAGGCCGACCGCCGCCAGTTCGGCGATCAGCGTGTCCGGCACGATCGGACCGCGTCGGCTGGCCCGGGGGTGGGCGAACACCGGCACCCCGCCGGCTGCCCGGACCAGTCGGACCGCCTGAAAGACGTCGATGTCCTCCTTCGGCAGGCGGTACCGCTCCCCCAGCCACTCCGGCCCGAACGCCGCGCTGGTGGTGGCGACCAGTCCGGCCCGGATCAGCGCCTGCGCGATGTGCGGCCGACCCACCGCCCCACCGCCTGCCGCAGCGAGGATCTCCGGCCATCGCACGTCGACGCCGTCGGCACGCAGCAGCGCCACGGTGCGTTCGCCACGGGTCAGCCGGGCGGCCCGCATCCGGGCCAACTCGGCGACCAGCTCCGGATGGTCCGGGTCGAACAGGTACGCCAGCAGGTGCAGCGACAGTGGCGGCTGGTCGCCGTACCAGCGGCAGGACAGTTCCGCGCCGCGTACCAGTCGAAGCCCGGGCGGCAGCGCCCGCACGGCCGGTGCCCAGCCGGCGGTGGTGTCGTGGTCGGTGATCGCCACCACGGCCAGCCCGGCTTCGGCAGCGGCCCGGACCAGCTCGGCAGGAGCGAGCGTGCCGTCGCTGGCTGTGGAGTGGGAGTGCAGGTCGATCCGGGGGGTCATCGCCCGACGCTACCGGGCCCACGGTCAGCCACCGGTCACCACCACCAACGGCTCGTCGCGGCGCAGGCCGGCGACGGTGACCGGGACGGCGGGACGGCCGGCGCTGACCCGCTCGGCGTCCACCCGGACCAGGGCACCGGCCGCGTCGGCGTAGTGCGCCACGTCCGGCCGGTTCCAGGACACCGTGCCGTTCATCGGTGGTCCGGCCGGATGGGCCGGGACGGACGGGTCGAGTCGGGTCAGGTCGACCAACAGGGCCGAGTCCTGCTTACCGGCGCGCCCGTTGACCAGCAACCATCGCCCGTCGGGGGAGACCGCTCCGACGCCGTCGCCCCCGATCGCAGGGCCGCAGGCGGGCTGCTCGGGCGCGCGGACGTCGGCCGGGTCGAGCAGGGTCAGGCAGGTGCCCTCGGTGAGGCCGGCGGGCACCTCGCCGACCAGTCGTCCGTCGGGCAACGCGCCGAATACGCGCAGGCTGGTCCGGTCCGTGCCCTCGTCGAGCAGGCCCGGACGCAGTGGCCACAGCACGTGCCCGGGGAGGTCGGGGTCGAGCCGCACCAGCACCGCGCCGTCGACGAACCGCAGCGGTACGGCGGTGGCCGGCGCCTCGGCGCGTACCGTGCTGATCAGCACGCCGTTGGCGATGCCGGCGGCGGCCAGCACCCGGTCCTGCTTCCAGGCGACCTGCCGGCCGTGCCGGTCGAGGACGATTTCGGCGGCGCCCGCCAGCAGCATCCGGGCGGTGCCGTCGGGCGCCACCGCCCACAGCGACCGACCCGACAGCGACGGTTCACCGACGGCCAGCCAGCCTCGCCCGTCGGTGAGCCGGTGCACCCGCTGCACCGCGCCGGTCCCGAGCAGGGGCACCCGGCGTCCCTGCGCGGTGGCGATCGTCCGGCCCAGCACCAGGTCGACCTCGGCCAGCGGGGTCTCGGTGCTCGGGCCAGGCGGCGGGAGGCTGGTGCGGTACGTGTCCGGTGCCGGGTTCGGGTCGGCGATCACGACGGTGTCGGCACCGGTCGGCGGGCGGTCCTCGCGTAGTTGCATCGCACCGGCGCTGACCAGCACGATCGCGGACGCGGCCAGGCTCATACCGGCCAGCGTGCGGCGACGCTGGACGCGGTGGGCCCGGCGGAGCAGCGCACTCGCCGGGTCGCGCGGGGCGCACGGGGTCGCCACCTGCCGGGAGAACGTCTCCCGGACGGCGCGCTCCAGCTCGTCCTGCGACATGTGGACGAAACGATCCGGGGTCCCGCTCTGGTTGTCACGACCTCCGGAAACGGTGTTCACCGGTGCTCACCGACCAGGGCGTCGTCCGGCTTCCGCAGCGACGCCGCCGCCTCGGGCGGTACGTCGGGTCGCAGGGCCGGAACCTGCGCGTCGGGTCGGCCTGCCGGAAGCGGTGCGTCGGCTCGGGCGGCCGGCCGGGGCCGGGCAGACGACGCGGACCGGGCGGACGGGCGACCGGGCCGGCGGGCGGCCGGACCGGGCGGGGCCGCCGATGCGCCGGGGATCGTGATCTCCTCCTCCGCGCCGATCCGCCGCCGCAGGGTGGCCAGCGCGCGGGAGGTCTGGCTCTTGACGGTGCCCGGCGAGATCTCCAGCAGGGCTGCGGTCTGCGCCTCGGACATGTCCTCGTAGTAGCGCAGCACCAGCACCGCGCGCTGTCGGGCCGGCAACGCGCGCAGGTGTCGCCACAGCGCGTCGCGGTCGAGTTGGTGCTCGATCGCGTCGGCGGCGGCACGCTCCGGCAGCACCTCGGTCGGGCGCTCGCCGTGCCAGCGTCGCCGCCACCAACTCGTCGACGTGTTGACCATGACGCGCCGGGCGTACGGCTCGATGGCCTCGATGCCGCCGAGCCGTTTCCAGGCCAGGTAGGTCTTGGTCAGCGCGGTCTGGAGCAGGTCCTCGGCGGTGCCCCAGTCACCGGTGAGCAGGGAAGCGGTGCGCAGCAGCGCGGCGGAACGGGCCGTGACGAAGTCACGGAACTCGTCCTCCAGCGGATTGCTGCCGCCCACGCCCCCCCCGAACTGATCCTGCTCGGCAGCCTGCCACGGCGCGGGGTAGCGGGTCGAGGGCGAAAGGTGCGCAGTGACTCCGATGTTCGGTCGGAAAGTTTCAGGCCCCGTCGTCGGCCTTGGCCTCGTCCTGCTCCTTGCCCAACCGCGCCTCGACCGCCTGCGGCTCGTACATCTCCTCGACCACACGCAGGTAGAGCTCGTTGGGGTTGGGCAGGTTCTTGACCTCGCGCAGCGCCTGCTCCTGACCGGCCGACTCCAGCACGAAGGTGCCGTAGTTGAGTGCCCGTCCGGCCGGCGTCTGCTCGTACTTCATGTCGGTGACCCGGACCAGCGGCATCATCGCGACCCGCCGGGTGATGATGCCGTTGACGACCATCACCCGCTTGTTGGTCAGAATGAACCGGTCGTACCACCAGTCGGCGACCCGCCAGGCCACCCAGCCCATCACACCGAACCAGAGCAGCACGGCGATCGTGGTGAGCGCGCCGACGTTCTGTCCGGCGAGGAAGCCGGAGAGGTAGCCGAGCACGAAAGTGGCGGCGATGCCGATCAGGATCGGGGTGACGAGGTGGATCCAGTGCCGCTTCCACTCGCCCCGGTAACGCTCGGTCGGGAAGAGATAGCGTGCGACCAGCGAGCTGGGCTCGTCCTCCAGCGGCAGTACCCGCCGGGGCGCCATGCCGCTGGCGTCGGAGCGCAGCCCGGCCAGTTCCTCCTCGGAGATCTGCGGGGGCTGATAGCCGCCCTCGGGATCTCGTGCCCAGGCTCGCTCGGAGCGGGCCTGACCCGCGTAGTAGGCGGGACCGTCGCCGTAGCCGGCGTCGTCGGAGAAGGCGGGCCCGTCGGAGAGACGCGCACCGGACCCGAAGCCCGGACCGTCGTCAGGATCGATCCGGGGTATCGGCTCGGTGTCGCGTTCCCGGCGCGCCCGGTCGGGGTCGTCGGGGTCGAAGGGTGGGCCGGAGGGGCTTCCCATCGGAGGCTAGGCGACCAGGCTGGTGAAGAAGTCGCCGAACCCCTGGGCTATGTCCATGATCCCGCCGCCCAGAGACTTGAAGACGTCTGCGGCGGAATTTGGCCGGTAGGCGACGAAGAAGATCAAGAATGCGATACCGGCCCAGGTGAGGACCTTCTTGACCATGGCGGGCCATCCTCTCGCACGGCGCCGGGTTCCAATTACCGCAGCGGCACCCAGAGTATCAGCGTGGTGTCTTACCGTGAATATCTGCGTCCGTTCTCCGACATTCCGGGGAGGCAGTCACGCCTTCCCGTGCAGGTACGGAGATGGTGCGCCGTACACGAGTTCGGGCGGCGTCCACTCGACCAGGTCGTGCAACATCACGTCCTCGGCGAGCAGATGCCCCGCACTCGCCGGCCAGGCTATCGCATACAGCCACATTCCCCGAGCCTCGCCGGCGTACGCGCTTCGATCTGTCAGTGAACTCACGAGCCACAGTGGAGTGGGATGCCCAGCGACCCGGATTCCCGCGCGCCCGACATGACCGGGATGCCCCGGACCGGGATCGGTCAACGCCTCGGCCAACTCAGGGCCGGCGTCCGGGCCGAGTACCCCCGCGTACCGCGTGCCGAGCCCGACGCCCGGCTCCTCGGCCACGAAGACCAGATCGGCCGGTCCACCGCCCAGCGGCGCCGGGCCGGCACAGGCGACCGCGGTGGCGCGTACCCCGATCCGGTCGTCACCGGCCCACGCCACGCCGGTGGTGGTCCAGCCCGGAGGCAGCGGCCAGGGGCACCACAGCGGGACGGGCGGCTGCTCCGGCTGCGCCGTCGACTGGATCCGTTCCACGACGCTGGCCACGATCTCGGCGCCGATGTGCTCGGGTACGTGCAGCGGCGCCACCGGCCCGCAGTCCGGACAGCGCGACTCGGCGTGCATCAGGTCCGGCGCCCGCACGGACCCCCCACATCTGGGACAACTCACCGCAACAGTCACCACTCCACCGTCGCCCCGCACGGGCGAGCCGTCAAGCGGAGCGGCCTCATTGCCCCGCGTGGCGCGCGAGCGACTCGGCCGGGACCGGCAGCGCCGCCGTCGCGTTGGTTCTAGTCCGGGGGCGACCCGGCGTGCGTGCGGATCCAGGCGTGCATCGCGATCCCGCTCGCCACGCCCGCGTTGATGGACCGGGTCGAACCGTACTGGGCGATGGAGAAGAGCTGGTCGCAGGCGGCCCGCGCGGCGTCGGAGAGGCCGGGACCCTCCTGACCGAACAGCAGCACGCAGCGCCGGGGCAGTGTGGTGGTCTCCATCGGACGCGAACCGGGCAGGTTGTCGATGCCGACCAGCGGCAGCTCCTGCCCGGCCGCCCAGCAGGCGAACTGTTCGATCGTCTCATGGTGCCGTACGTGCTGGTAGCGGTCGGTCACCATGGCACCGCGCCGGTTCCACCGGCGGCGTCCGACGATGTGCACCTCGGCAGCGAGGAAGGCGTTGGCGTTGCGGACCACCGTGCCGATGTTGAAGTCGTGCTGCCAGTTCTCGATCGCCACGTGGAAGTCGTGCCGCCGCCGGTCCAGGTCGGCGACCACCGCCTCGCGCCGCCAGTACCGGTAGCGGTCGACCACGTTGCGCCGGTCGCCCTCGGCGAGCAGCTCCGGGTCGTAGCGGGGGTCGTCCGGCAGGTCGCCGGGCCACGGGCCAACACCGACGTCAAGCTGCTCACCGATCACGACCACGCAGGGTACGCGCCGCCGCGCCGACCCCGGCGAGGTGTGCGCGGCAGAAGGCTCAGCGCAGCGCGAGCGCGCCGCCGAGCCGGTCGAGGAACCGGCGGTCGGCCGGGGCCAGCGCCACGTCCGGCACTGCCGCCGACGCGGTACGGCACACCCGGGCACCCACCGACTGCACCCACTGCCGGTACGCCGCCGAGTCGGCCGGGTCGGCCCGCCGCTCCAGCACCCGTACCGCCGTCCGACACGCCGCCAGCAGGTCCACCGGGTCGCCGGGGCCCACGCCGGCCTCCGACGCGCCGTCGTGGCGCGCGTAGATGGCGGCCACCACCGCCCGGATGAGATCGCTGTCGAAGACCCGGCCGGCCGCCACCGCGTCCAGACCGGCGAGCCCGGCGGCCACCGGTGAGTACGCGCGCCCCGGCCCGGGCCGGGCGGCGACCACGATCACCCGGCCGGGCAGCCCGGTGAGCAACTCCCACTCGGTGGCGGAATAGCCCACGGCGATCATGACCTGCTCGCTGCGCTCGCTCATGGCGGGACCTCCGGCTCGATCATATGCGCCGGGTCGGTCCGGAGGCGGGAAAAAGTCGTTCGGCGGTGGCCGCGCCGGGTCGGACTCAGCGGTCGAACCGGGGCTGGACGCAATGAGCGGCGGGGCCCTCCCCGGCACCCGCCGCCCACGCTCTGATGCCTCAAGATTCTGCCGGAGGAGCGCCTGACTGCACAGAGACCGGGGTCACATTTACCTTTTCGTTACATTACCCAACGTGACCAAATGTCCGCCCAGAAGCGATCTCCGCAGGTCGAATCGGCGCTTGTCAACGCCAAAGTTACCGTGTCGTAGCAGTAACAGGGCCCGATCTCCTTGGAACCGCTCCCATCACAACCGGTCACGCAATTGCGACGTGCAATTGCGATCTGCGGACGCGTCGCGAGACCGATGACGGTCGATGCGGACAAAGGCTCCCAAGGCGGCCAGGCCCCGGGTTTTGGTGGCAGCCCGGCGGGAATGCCTCGGGGTACGGTCGGGTTCCACCAGGCGTAGACGTTCCGCGTGATCGGAGAGATAGACATGGCAACCGTCGAGCTGACCACCGCTAATTTCGACCAGGTGACCGAGAGCGACGGCATCGTGCTGGTCGACTTCTGGGCCGAATGGTGCGGCCCGTGCAAGCGGTTCGCCCCGGTCTACGAGCGTTCCTCGGACAAGCACCCCGAGATCACCTTCGGCAAGGTGGACACCGAGGCGCAGCAGAGCCTCGCCGCCAAGTTCGACATCCGCTCGATCCCGACCATCATGGCCATCCGCGACGGCGTGATCGTCTTCGCGCAGCCCGGCGCGCTGCCCGAGTCGGCCCTGGAGAACCTCATCGAGCAGGTCCAGGCCCTCGACATGGACGACGTACGCAAGAAGCTCGCCGAGCACAACCACTGACCTCCCACGCCGACGGCCGGGCCCCGAGACCGGGGGCCCGGCCGTCGGCGCTTTCACCGGCCCGACTCGTCACAGCTGGGACACGGGCCGGTCGACGGGAGCCGCACCAGGCCGTCCGTGCCGTATCTTCGGCACCCGATGGATGCGTTGACGAGCCACGGCCGCACGATCCGGGTGGCGGCGACCGCGCTCGGCCTGACCCTCCTGCTCGCCGGGACGGCCTGGGGCGACGACGACCACTTCCCGTTCGGCCCCTTCCGGATGTACTCCACCTCGGACCCGGCCGACGCCGACGCCCCGGACACCCGGGTCGAGGGCGTGGACCTCACCGGCGCCGTGGTCGACCTCGGCGAGCGGGCCACCGGCATCCGCCGCGCCGAGATCGAGGGCCAGCAGGCCCACTACGTCGCCGACCCGACCCGCCTGCGCGAGGTCGCCGACGCGTACGAACGGCGTCATCCCGACGCGCCCCGGCTGACCGAGGTCCGGATCGTGATCCGCTGGCACGACATCACCGACCGCCGGCCCACCGGACAGTGGTCCGACGAGACAGTCGTGCGCTGGCAGGTGGCCCCGTGATCCGCTGGCTGACCGAGGCCGTGCCACGCGGCCGGGTAGCCGCCTTCCGCACCCTGATCTACCTCTTCGTCGCCGCCGACCTGGTCGTCTTCACCCCCTGGGTACGCGCCAAGGTGGACGTGCCCGGCGACATGTACCAGCCGCTGTTCATCGGCCGCCTGCTACCGCTGCCCACCCCGAGTCCGGCGCTGGTCGGCGTCGTCTTCTGGGCGCTGCTGCTGCTCGCCCTGGTCGCCGCCACCGGGCGCGCTCCCCGGCTGTTGGGCTGGACGGTCTTCGCCCTCTACTTCCAGTGGATGATCGTCGCGATGAGCTACGGGAAGGTGGACCACGACCGGTTCGCCCTGCTCGTCGCGCTCGCGGTGCTACCCACCGCAGGCCGTGCCCGGCACGGGGACCCGACGCCCACCGAGGCCGGTGGCTGGGCCCTGCGGGTCACCCAGATCGCGGTGATCTGCACCTACTTCCTCGCCGCCCTGGCCAAGTTCCGCTTCGGCGGCCTGGACTGGGCGACCGGCTCGGTGCTGGCGAAGGCGATCATCCGGCGGGGCACCGACCTGGCCGACCTGCTCGCCCAGGTGCCGCACCTGCTGCTCGTCGCCCAGTTCGGCATCCTCGCCTTCGAACTGCTCAGCCCGGCGATCTTCGTACTGCCGGAGCGGTGGCGACACGCCACGGTCGCCTTCTTCTACTCGTTCCACCTGGTCACCATCGCCACGATCACCATCTCGTTCGCGCCGCACCTGGTCGCCATGACCAGTTTCCTGCCGCTGGAGAAGGTCCGTCCGGTGATCCTGGCGCGACGGCTGCTGGCCCGCCGCACCGAGCCGCCACATCCGCGCGCCGAGCCGTCGCCAACGGGATCCGGGACTCAGCCGGTCGACGGACCGTAGAGGCGGTCGCGCGTCTCCTGGGGCAGCGAACAGGCGGCCGTACCGCCGGGCATCCGGTGCCGGTTGCGGGCCACCCAGCGGTACACCGACCAGGCGGCGGCGCGTACCGGCGGGAACCGCAGCCCGGCCCCGGCGATCCGCCAGAGCCGGCCACTGCCGGCGAGCAGCGCGGCGATCGCGTCCGGGCCGGCGGACCGGTGCCCGTCGACGCCGACCCACTGCACCGCCTCCTCGCACTCGGTCTCGGTCAGCCCGAGCCGGTCGAGGTCGGCGAACTGCCAGGGCAGCACCGTGGCACCGGTCGGGATCCGCCGCTCGATGAACTCGGCGCAGCGGGTGCAGAACGCGCAGTCCCCGTCGTAGACGAAGGTCGACCTCTTCATGCCTGCCATCCTCCCCCGCCACCGGCCCGTTGACACCGCAGTGTCCGGCGCGCCACTTGCACCCTTGTCGTACGTGTGTTCGAATGACGGTCATGCGCTGGGAGAACCTCGCCGCTCCCCCGGACGAGGGAGTTCCCGGACGGGCAGCGCCAGCGACGCCACCCCTGCCGCTGGCGCTGCCCGACGCGGTCGTACGCACCTTCGACACCCCCGACTTCGCGGGCATGACCTTCTACGAGGTGCGCGCCAAGTCGATCCTGAACAGGGTCCCCGGCACCTCCCGAGTCCCGTTCGAGTGGACGATCAACCCGTACCGGGGATGCAGTCATGCATGTTTATACTGTTTTGCCCGGAATACCCATACTTACCTTGACTTCGATGCCGGGGCGGACTTCGACCGGCAGGTGGTCGTCAAGGTCAACGCCGGTGAGTTGGTCCGGCGGGAGCTGGCAGCGCCGCGCTGGCGGGGCGCGCACCTGGCGATGGGCACCAACGTCGACTGCTACCAGCGGGCCGAGGGCCGCTACCGCCTCATGCCACCGATCATCGAGGCGCTGCGCGACTTCGCGAACCCGTTCTCGATCCTCACCAAGGGCACGCTGATCCTGCGCGACCTGCCCCTGTTGCGGCAGGCGGCCGAGGTCACCCGGGTCGGGGTGTCGTTCTCGGTGGGCTTCGTCGACGAGCGGCTGTGGCGGTCGGTCGAACCCGGCACCCCGGGCCCCCGGCGGCGACTCGACGCCGTACGCCGGTTCGCCGACGCCGGCTTCGCGGTGGGGGTGCTGATGGCACCGATCCTGCCCGGCCTCAGCGACTCCGACGAGTCGATCGACGCGACCGTCGCGGCGATCGCCGGGGCCGGGGCGGCCAGCGTGACGCCGCTGCCGTTGCACCTGCGCCCCGGCGCCCGCGAGTGGTATGCGCACTGGTTGGCCCGGGAGCACCCCGATCTGGTGCCCCGCTACCGGGAGTTGTACCGGGCGGGCGCGTACGCCCCGCAGTCGTACCAGCGGGAGCTGACCGCCCGGGTCCGGATCGCCGCCCGGCGGCACGGGCTGCACCGGCCGGATCGGAGTGAGCACCGTCAGGTGACGACGGCCACACCGACCGTCCCGGAACAGCTCAGCCTGCTCTGACGGGTCCGGGACGTGGATAGAGTCGGCTGGTGCGTTCCGCTCAGCAGATCCTCGCCGACTCCGCCGTGATCGCCGTCGTGGGTGCGTCCCGTGACCCGAGCAAGGCCGCGCACAGCGTGCCGGCCGAGATGCAGCGGTACGGCTGGCGGATCATCCCGGTCAACCCGACCGCCGAGGAACTGTTCGGCGAGCCGGTGTACCGCTCCCTGGCCGACATCCCGCACCCGGTCGACCTGGTCGACGTGTTCCGGCCGGCGGAGGACGCCGTCGACGTGGTCCGTCAGGCGGTGGCGATCGGTGCCCCGGCGGTTTGGTTGCAGCTCGGCATCGTCTCCGCGCAGGCGCGGGAGATCGCGCAGCAGGCCGGTATCGACTACGTCGAGGACCGCTGCCTGGTCGTCGAGCGCGCCGCCGCCGGACTGACCCGGTTGAGCTGACCGGGCTGGGCTGTCGAGGCGGCAGTGCTTGGGTACCCGCCTGACGGTGGCGCCTTCATGACAACCGTGGGGACAAGGTCCGCCACTGCGGGTAACGTCGAAGAGCGTGAGCCAGCCACCGGAGCCGGACCAGCCGCCGTCGCCCTACGAGCCACCGCCCGGAGGTCAACAGCCGCCGTACGGCCAGTCGCCGGGTGAGCAGTACGGGCAGGACCAGTACGGGCAGCAGCCGTCGAGCGAGCACTACGGGCAGCCGTCGTACGGGCAGCCGTCGTACGAGCATCCGGGACAGCCGCCGCACGGGCAGCAGTGGGGGCAGCAGCCGCCGTACGCGCCGCAGGGCCCCTACGGGCAGTACGGCCCGCCGTCACCGCAGCAGGGCGGCGGGGGCACCAACGTGCTCGCCATCCTGTCGCTGGTCTTCGCGTTCGTGTTCGCCCCGGCCGGTATCGCCCTCGGCCATCTGGCCAAGCGCCAGCTCCGCACCAGCGGTGAGGAGGGCGATCAGCTCACCACCTGGGGGCTGGCGCTCAGCTACATCTTCACCGGGCTCTACCTGGTGGCCTGCTGCGGCTGGTTGGCGCTGGTCATCTGGGCCGGTTCGCCCGGCACCAACACCTGAGGACGGTCAGCGGAACCGCGCCTCCCGTACGCTGTTGCCGCCGTCGACCACCAGCATCTGCCCGGTGATGTACGACGCCGCCGGTGAGCAGAGGAAGGTGATCGCCGCGGCCACCTCGTCGGGGGTGCCGGGGCGGCCCACCGGGGTGCCCAATCCCTGTTTGATCTCGGCCATGGTGGAGGCTGCGGTGTAGATGGTGCCGGGCGCGACCGCGTTGACGGTCACCCCGTCGGCGATCATCTCCATGGCCAGCGCCCGGGTCAGTCCCACCACCCCAGCCTTGGCCGCCGCGTACGCCGCCTCGGTGGGCAGGGCGTTGACCGGCCCGGCGGTGGCCGCCAGGTTGACGATGCGACCCCAGCCGCGTTCGGCCATCCCGCCGATGAAGGCCCGGCTGCACAGGAACGCGGTGGTCAGGTTCCGGTCGATCTCGGCCCGCCACTCCTCGTAGCTGAGCTGGGCGACCGGCCGGAGCACCTCCGGGCTCGCCCGGCTGGCCAGTCCGGCGTTGTTGACCAGGACCTCCACGTCGCCGAGCTGCTCGGCGACGGCGTCGGCCAACGCGCCGACCTCCGACTCGTCGGTGAGGTCGGCGACGAAGCCGGTCACCCCGAGTTCGCCGGCCCGCTCGTGGATGCGTCGTGTGGTGGAGACGATCGCCACCCGGGCACCCAGGTCGGTCAGCCGGCGGGCGGTTGCGTACCCGATGCCGTCCGGGCTGCCTGCCCCCGTGACCAGGGCGACCTTGCCGTCCAACCGCATGGTCACCGGCTCGGGCAGCGGTGCCGGCGCGTCGTCGTCCGCCGCGCTCGGTGTCATCACCGGGCGGGGGCGTCGGGCCACACCCGGCCGGCTGACGTCCCGCCTCGGTCTGTTGCCGGAACGGTCCGCCGCGCGCGCGTCAATCCCCATGCCGCGATCCTGCCTGCTGCCGCCGTGCCGGGCAACGCGCACCCGCTGCCGGGCGCGTCGCGCCCTACCCGGTGGTGGCTACCCTGACTGCCACAGCATCGCGACGGAAGTGAGCCCGATGACACAGCCCCCACCGGCCGGTGGCTGGCCCGACCCCGCGTCGGCCGGTCAGCCTTCCAGTCCGCCGGCCGATCCTCTCCTGTCGGTCCCCGCTCAGCCTGCCGGGTACGACCCGTACCGGCCGGCCGGCCCCTACCCGCCGATCGACCCGTACGCCGCGAAGTCCGATCTCCCGCCGGCTCCCGCGCAGTACCCGCCCGCCGGCTACCCGCCACCGGCCCAGCTCGGGTACGGCTACCCGCCCGGCTACGGCTACCCGCAGCAGAGCACCAACTCGCTGGCCATCGTGGCGCTGATCCTCTCGCTGATCGGGATCGGCTCATGCTTCACCGCACCGATCGGCGCGATCATGGGGCACGTGGCGATGCGCCAGATCCGGGAGACCGGCGAGGGTGGCGAGGGAATGGCGAAGGCGGCCATCATCGTCGGCTGGATCCTCACCGGGTTCATCGTGCTGGTGGTGCTCGCCTACGTGTCGATCTTCATCATCTGGGCTGCCAGGACGACCACCGTCTGAACAGGTCTGCCCGCCCCGACCCGGAGTCAGGGGCGGGCGGCCGGTCCGGCGATCACGGTAATCTCGTGCCGTGACCGGGGTGTATGGACCTGCGGATGATCTCAATGGCCGTCGACTCGTGCTGGTGACCGGAGCCAGTTCCGGCATCGGACTGGCTGCGGCGATCGACCTGGCGCGTCGCGGTGACCAGTTGGTACTCGTCGGGCGCGACCCGTCCCGGCTGCGTGCGGCCGCCGACGAGGTACGCGAGGCGTCCGGTGAGCGTCCCGAAATGTTCCGCGCCGACTTCGCGGCCCTGGACGACGTACGGCGGTTGGCCGAGCAGGTGCGGGCCGCGTACGACCGGATCGACGTGTTGGCCAACAACGCGGGCGCGATCGTGCTTCAGCCGATCACCACGGTCGACGGTTTCGAGTTGTCCATCCAGGCCAACCATCTGGCGCCGTTCCTGCTCAGCAACCTGTTGGCCGACCGGGTCGGGCGGATGGTGGTGACCGCCTCCGGCGCGCACCGCAGCGGCACACTGGACCCGGACGACCTGAACCGGCCGCTGCGCCGCTTCCGTCCGATGGGCGCGTACGGCACCAGCAAGCAGGCCAACATCCTGTTCACGGCGGAGGCGGCCCGGAGGTGGCCGGACGTCGACTCGTACTGCTTCCATCCCGGCGTGGTGCGGACCCGGTTCGGCAACGAGAGTCGCCTGGTCTCCCTCGGGATGCGGCTGTTGCCGCTGCGCGGGCCGGTCAAGGGGGCGCGGACCCTGGTGTGGCTGGCCAACCAGGACCGCGCCCGTCTGATCGGTGGCGGCTACTACTTCGACTGCCGACCGCGCCGGCCGCTGCGCAAGGCGTCCGACCCGCAGCTCGCGGCCCGGCTCTGGGCGGCCAGCGCGGCGGCGGTCGGCCTCCCCGCCTGAGCCGTGATCCGCCGTCCGACGCGGAGGGTGGCACGGGGTCGCGGGGTCCGGTTCGACACCCGCGCCGGGCACGCCGGGTTCCTGGTCGACCCGGAGCGGGTCGCGTTGCGGGCGGCGCTGGGTGACGAGGCACCGGACACCAGCGTGCTGGAGGTGCACGAGGTCTGACCGGCCGCCCGTCGCGGGTCGGCGGCGGGGCGGTGGCTCAGTCGCGTGCCGAGGCCGCGTCCGCCGGAGCCGCAGTGACCCGGCGGGCCGCGATGACCACTTTCCGTCAGCGTTCCGTTACGATCATGCGCAGCCCGTCGGGACCCTCTCACCCCCGCCCGGAGGCGCTTCCCCATGCCCAGGTTCCAGGCGGTGCTGTTCGACTTCTTCGGCACGCTGACCCGTCCGGTTCAGCGCGGTCCCGGTCACCGCATCACCGCCCGACTGCTCGGATGTCCGACGGAGACCTTCGTCGAGCTGCTCGACCGCACATTCTACGAGCGCGCCGGCGGGCGTTTCGGCAGCGCCGAGGCCACCCTGCGCTGGTTGTGCGAGCAGGCCGGCGTACGGCCGACCGAGGAGGCGCTGCACGCGGCGGCGGCCGCCCGCTTGGACGCCGTACGCACCGACACGCGTCTGCGCGACGAGGCGGTGCCGACGTTGCGGGCGTTGCGGGAGCGGGGGGTACGCACCGGTGTGATCAGCGACTGCACGCACGAGTTGCCGGTGTTCCTGCCGGAGTTGGCCGTCGCGCCACTGCTGGACGTGCGGATCTACTCGGTGCAGGTGGGGCGCTGCAAACCGGATGCCGCGCTCTATCTGGCGGCCTGCGCGCGGCTGGGTCTGCGTCCGGAGGACTGCCTGTACGTGGGCGACGGCGGCAGTCAGGAGCTGACCGGCGCGCAGCGGGCCGGGCTGAGCGCGGCCCGGTTGGCCACCCCGGATCTGGTCGACCATCTGGTCTTCAACGTCGACACCGCCTGGACCGGTCGGGAGCTGGGCACCCTCGGCGAGGTGATCGAGCTGGTCGAGTCGGCGGGTGCCGGCCGGCGGCAGCGGATGCCGGCCGGGCGGGCCGCACCGGTGACGGTGCGGTAGCCGACCAGGAGCGCGGCGACCGGTCAGGGACGCCGGACGCGGTGCAGCCGAAACGGCTTGCGGACGGCCCGTACGGCCGGCGAGGGCCGGGGTGGCTCGGCGAGCGAGTCGGCGGGCAGGTCGGTGCCCTGCACCGGCTGGCCGCCGGGGGTGAGCCGGACCAGTGCGCAGCCGTCGGCGGCCCAGCGGGCGACCAGGTCGGCGGTGGGGCCCGGCGCGTTCAGCCGCTTCGCCCCCACCAGCGGGGCCAGGGTGTCCCACTCGTCGGTGCCGGGCAGTACCCGGGTCACCCGGGCCGGCCAGGTGACGATCGCGCCGCCGTGGTCGCCCCGGAGCGTCACCCGGGCCTCGTCGGCCTCGGCCAGCCCGGCGGCGGACTGCTCCCCCGGGCCGCTGACCACGAACAGCGCACTCTCCAGGGGCACGCACCACAGGGCGAGCGACGGTCCGCCCGCCACCGCGACCCAGGCCACCGAGGCCTTCTTCATCGCCTCGTCGACAAGTGGGGTGCTGTCACGCTCGTCGGTCACCACCACATCCTCCCGTACGTCGGCCCCGGTCGGTCAGCCGACGAACGGCGGCACCAGGATCTCGCCCCGGGCCACCGGCATCACCTGGCCGGCCACGCTGGCACCCAGCGCCACCCCACCGGCGGCGGTCACCGTGCAGTTCAGTGTCGACGGCCGGCCCATCTCGATGCCCTGCCGGACGGTGTACGACGACCGTCCCTCGCCGGGCAGCAGGCCGCTGGCGACCAGCCACACGCCCAGGCCGAGGGCGGCCGAGCCGGTCGCCGGATCCTCGGGTACGCCGAGACCGGGGACGAAGACGCGGGCCTGCGCGGTTTGCGCGGCGGCGTTCCAGGAGAAGACGCTCACGTGTTCGATTCCGTACCGCCGGGCCGCCACCGGATTGACCTCGGCCCTCGCCAGGGCGTCGGGGCGTACCGGCAGGAACGGGAACTCCAGCCCGCAGCCGGCCACCCGGGGTGCCGGGCCGAGGTGGTCGTCGGCGACCAGCCCGGCCACCTCCAGCAGCGGCTCCGGGTCGAACTCGGGACCGAGAGCGGGGGTGCCGCCGGTCAGCGTGGCACCGTCGCCGGTCACCTCGATCGGCAGTACTCCGGCACCGCACTCCTGGCTGACCTGCCCAGCCGCGAACAGGCCGCGCCGGCTCGCGGTCACCGCCGCGCCCACGCTGGGATGGCCGGCGAACGGCAACTCCTCGGTCGGGGTGAAGATCCGCGCCCGGTAGGTGGCGTTGACCTGGGTCGCGGGCAGCACGAAGACCGTCTCGGAGAGGTTGAACTCCCGGGCCAGCGCCTGCATCTGTTCGGTGGCCAGCCCCTCGGCGCCGAAGACCACCGCGAGCGGGTTCCCCGCGTACGGGCGATCGGTGAAGACGTCCACGATCTCGTAAGCCAAGGTCGACATGGTGCTAAACACTAGACGAGTTGTTCCGAATTGCGGTCAGTGGTCGTAGGCGATCAGTGACCGGGTGACGGGTGCGCCGGTCTTGTTGTTGTGCCAGATCGCCGCGGTCATGGCGAGGAGGCGTTGGGCGACCCGGACGGCCACACCGTCGAAGGTTCGTCCGCCGTGTTGTTCCAGGTCAAGCTGGCCTTTGAGGGTGTCGTTGACCGACTCGATCAACTGGCGGACCTTCTTGAGCATCGGCTCGCCGTAGCGGGCCTTCTCCTTCTTGCGGGACGGGCGCAGCAGTTCGATGCCCTGCTCGGCCAACTGCCGCTCGAATGGCTTGGAGGCGAATCCCTTGTCGCTGATCAGCAGGATCCTGTCGTGCTCTGCCACCACGCCGGCCTCGACGTCCAGCATCGCGGCGAGGACCTCTCGCTCGCCGATCTTCGGGTTCGCGAGGGCCCACAGGATCGGCATCCCGGTCGGGGTGCAGACCAGGTAGAGCCGGAGTCCCCAGAAGAAGCGGGAATGGGAGGCGCAGTAGCCGTATCCGGCCCAGCCGGCGAGGTCTGAGCGCTGGGCGGTGGGGCGGGACATGCCGCACGGGATGGGGGTGGAGTCGACGATCCAGTGGTGGTCGAACCAGAAGTCACTGTCGCGGGCCAGGTCCCGGATGACCTTTTTGATCAGCGGCAGGGCAGCGCGGAGCCGTTTGTTGTAGCCCGGCCGCTGCGGCAGGTAGGGAAACCAGGGGCGCAGGTGGATACGGGCGTAGCGGATCCAGTGCGCCTCAGAGCGGGCACCGAGCAGGACCTGCGCCACCGCGAGGCATACCAGTTCGGAGTCGGTCAGTAGCGGCGGCCGTCCCCGCCACCGGGGGGTGCGGATGCTGTCGTCGATCTTCACGTACAGTGCGGTCAAGAGGGTATCCAGGTCTTGCGTCACACCATGATCTTGGATGCCCTCTCTTCATGCCCAGACATCGACCCCTGACTTCGGAACTACTCGTCTAGGCCCTCCGGGCTGTCCGGACGTGACAGCCCGGCGCTGACTTCCGCGTACGCCCTAGGCTGGTGCCCGTGAGCACGCCGACCCGGGTCTACCTCGCCCGTCTCGCCGGCGTCGCCGTCTTCGACCCGAACGGCGACCAGGTGGGCCGGGTACGCGACGCGGTGGCTCGGCTCCGCGCCGGCCAGCGACCGCCCGAGGTGGTGGGCCTGGTCGCCGAGATCCCGATGCGGCGGCGCATCTTCCTCTCCATCAACCGGATCATCTCGATCGACGCGGACGCGGTGGTGCTCGGCAGTGGCACGTTGAACCTGCGCCGATTCGAGAAGCGCCCGAACGAGTTGCTGGTGCTCCAGGAGTTGCTCGACCGCCGGGTGCAGCTCGACCCGGACGACCGGGCGGCGACGGTGGTGGACGTGGCGATGGAGTGCAGCCGGGCCGGGGACTGGTCACTGGCCCGGGTGGCGGCCCGGGAACAGACCGGCCGGCTGGCCCGCCGGGGCAATCTCCAGCAGGTCGAGTGGGAGAAGGTACGCGGGCTCAGCGGCCTCGCCGAGCCCGGCGGTACCGCCAACCTGCTCGCCGTCCTGGAGGACATGCGCCCGGCGGACCTGGCCAACGCGTTGCAGGATCTGCCGGACGCCCGCCGCAACGAGGTCGCGGCGGCGCTGGACGACCCCCGGCTCGCCGACGTGCTGAGCGAGTTGCCCGAACGCGACCAGGTGGAGATCCTCACCGCGCTGGGCCGCGAGCGGGCCGCCGACGTGCTGGAGGAGATGGATCCCGACGACGCCGCCGACCTGCTGGGCGAGCTGCCGCCACCGGAGCAGGACGTGTTGCTCGACCTGATGGAGCCGGACGAGGCCGACCCGGTCCGGCAGTTGCTGAAGTACACCCCCGGGACGGCCGGCAGCGTGATGACGTCCGAGCCGGTCATCCTGCCCCCGGACGCGACGGTGGCGGAGGCGCTGGCCCGGATCCGGGAACCGCAGCTCTCCCCGGCGGTCGCCGCGCAGGTGTTCGTGTCCCGTGCGCCGATGGCCACACCGACCGGCCGCTACCTGGGCATGGTGCATTTCCAGCGGCTGCTCCGCGAGCCACCGGCGGACCTGCTCGGCGGGGTGGTGGTCAACGACATCGACCCGTTGCGGCCGACCACCCCGCTGCCGGAGATCACCCGCCGGATGGCCACCTACGACCTGGTCGCCATGCCGGTGATCGACCTGAACAACCGGCTGGTGGGCGCGGTCACGGTCGACGACGTGCTGGACCATCTGCTGCCCCCGGACTGGCGGGACCGCGACGCCGTGCCGGGCCCCCCACCGGAGGCCGCCGACGGTGCGGTGTCCGCCGATGTGAGCACGGAGCGAGCCGATGGCTGAGCAGCGGCGGACAGAGCGGCTGGACCTGCCCCGGGAGCCGCGTGGCCTGAAGTTGCCCCGGGTCGACCAGGAGACCTTCGGCCGCTGGTCGGAGGCGATCGCGCGGGGCATGGGTACGGCGAACTTCATCGTCTACATGACGCTGTTCATCACCCTGTGGTTCGTCTGGAACACGCTCGCCCCGGCGGGCCTGCGCTTCGACCCGTACACCTTCACGTTCCTCACCCTGGTCCTGTCCATCCAGGCGTCGTACGCGGCGCCGCTGATCCTGCTGGCGCAGAACCGCCAGGCCGACCGGGACCGGGTGGCGTTGGACGAGGACCGGCGCCGGGCGGGCATGCAGAAGGCCGACACGGAGTACCTGGCCCGGGAGATCGCGGCGCTGCGGATCGCGTTGGGCGAGGTGGCGACCCGGGACTTCCTCCGTTCCGAGCTGGCCCGGATGGCCGAGGAACTGGACGAGGCGGCACAGCGTCGCCTGCGGTTGGAGCGGCGGCTCCGGGAGGGATCGGCGGCGCGGGGCGACGACGCCGATCCGCTGGACGAGCCCCGCGACGAGATGGACGGCGACCTTCCGGGGGACGGCCGGCGCGACAGCGGCACCTCCCGCCACCCCTGACCCTGGTCATCGACTGGCTCACACCATCGCTGCTGGCGCCGGTGGCGGATCACGCCCGACGTAGCATTGCGGGCATGTCAGCTCCCGTCAGCACCGTCCACGACGCCGTCCAGGCCGCCCTGGCCACCGTCGACGACCCGGAGATCCGCCGGCCGATCACCGAACTCGGCATGGTCAGATCCGCCGAGGTCGGCGACGACGGGGTGGTCCGGGTCGCGCTGCTACTCACGGTCGCCGGTTGTCCGTTGAAGGACAAGCTGCGGGCGGACATCACCGCCGCGGTGAGCGCGGTGAGCGGGGTCACCGGCGTGGAGATCGACTTCGGTGTGATGAGCACCGAGCAGCGCCAGCAGCTTCAGGCCACGCTGCGCGGCGGTGGGGCGTCCGAGGAGCCGGTCATCCCGTTCGCGCAGCCGGGCTCCCGCACCCGGGTGTACGCGGTGGCCAGCGGCAAGGGTGGCGTGGGCAAGTCCAGCGTGACGGTGAACCTGGCGGCGGCGCTGGCCGCGCGGGGCCTCTCCGTCGGCGTGGTGGACGCGGACATCTACGGACACTCGGTGCCCCGGATGCTCGGCGCGGACGGCCGTCCCACCCGCGTCGAGGACATGATCATGCCGCCGGAGTCGCACGGCGTGAAGGTCATCTCGATCGGCATGTTCACCGCCGGCAACGCCGCGGTCGTGTGGCGCGGGCCGATGCTGCACCGCGCGCTGCAGCAGTTCCTCGCCGACGTGTACTGGGGCGACCTGGACGTGCTCCTGCTCGACCTGCCCCCGGGCACCGGTGACGTGGCCATCTCGCTGGCCCAGTTGCTGCCGAACGCCGAGATCCTGGTCGTCACCACGCCGCAGGCCGCTGCCGCCGAAGTGGCCGAGCGGGCCGGCGCGATCGCGTTGCAGACCCATCAGCGGGTGGTCGGTGTGATCGAGAACATGTCCTGGCTGGAGCTGCCGGACGGCTCCCGGATGGAGGTCTTCGGCGCCGGTGGCGGTCAGACCGTCGCCGACTCGCTGACCCAGACCATCGGCGCGCAGGTGCCGCTGCTGGGTCAGGTGCCGCTCGACACCCGGGTACGCGAGGCGGGCGACGAGGGGAACCCGATCGTCCTGGCCGCGCCGGACTCCCCGGCGGCGAAGGCGCTGGGTCAGGTCGCCGACCGGCTCGCGGTGCGCCGGGAGTCGCTGCTGGGAAAGCCGCTCGGTCTCACGCCGGCCGGCCGCTGACGGACGGGCGCGCCGTCAGGTGATCTCGTCGTAGCTGGCGGCGCGCGGGGCCGGCGGCGGGGACGCTGCCGGGGCGGAGGTACGCGTCGTCAACGGCGTGGCGGTGGGGGTCCGCAGGTCGGCGGCGGTGGCGACCTCCTTGAGGTCGTTGTGCACGCCGGTGACGTCCGCCCGAAGGTTGTCGTAGATGCCCTGCATCGGTTTGCGGATCGCCTGCTCGTCTTCCTCGCTGAGCAGGTGCTTGCGGATGAACGCCTTGGGGTGCAGGTCCTCCAACTGGATGTCGGTGCCCAGCTCCTTGCTGAGGTCGGTGGTGGCGTTCCGCGCCATGTTGCGCAGGTTGCGCACCATCCGCAGGCCGTCGCTGATCACCTGCGGCAGCCGGTCACCGAAGATCAGCAGCGCCAGCAGCAGCAGCGCGCCGACCTCCCACATGTTCAGGTTCTCGAACACCCCGTCCTCCTCCCCCTGCTATCGCAGCCAGAGTACGCACGTCGGGGGCCTGGCCAGAAGGGGTTCTGCGAGGTCACTTCGCATCCGCCGCCAGCGTGACCGAGGCGTTCTGCCGGTCGCTTCCCCGCCGGTACTCGACCGTCACCACGGAGCCGGGCGCGTACTTGCGGACCAGGGCGATCAGGTCGGTCGGCTCGGTCATCGGTCGGCCGTCGAGCCGCAGGATCACGTCGCCGGCCCGGAGCCCGGCACCGGCCGCCGGCCCCGCCGGTTCCACCGCGGCGAGGCGGACGCCCGCCCCGCTGGTGTTGGCACCGGGCCCGCCGACCTGCGCGCCGATCACCGTACGCCGGGCCTTGCCGGTGCCGATGATCTCCTGGGTGACCCGCTTGGCCTGGTTGATCGGGATGGCGAAGGCGAGACCGATGTTGCCGGCCTCCTGGCCGTCGGCGACGAGGGACTTGATGGTGGAGTTGACGCCGATCACCCGTCCCGCCGCGTCGACAAGCGGCCCGCCCGAGTTGCCGTGGTTGACCGCGGCGTCGGTCTGGATCGCGGCGTAGTAGCGCGTCGGGCCGCCCGGCTCACCGGCCTGCATGGTCCGGTCCAGGGCGCTGACGATGCCCGACGTGACCGTGTTCGCCAGCGACAGCGGCGAACCGAAGGCCAGCACCGGGTCACCGACCGCGAGGGCGTCGGAGTCGCCGAACTCGACCGGACGCAGCCCGGTACGTGAGACCTTGATCACGGCGAGGTCGGACTCCGGGTCCTGGCCCACCACGGTCGCCGAGTCGGTGCTGCCGTCGTTGAAGACCACCGAGGCCTTGCCGCTGCCGCCGGCGACCACGTGGTCGTTGGTGATCACGTGTCCGTCGGTGCTGACGATGAACCCGGAGCCCTCGCTGGTGCCGCCCACCCCGGCCACCCGGACGGTGACCACGCTGGGCAGGACCCGCTCGGCCACACCGGCCAGTGACTCCGGCGGGCGCTGCGCGAGCGTGGGGGCGGTGCCGGGCGCGGCACCGAGCACCGGCCCGTCCGCGCCGCCACGGATCGCGAAGGCGTACCCGAGGGCACCGCCGAGCGTGCCGGCGAGCAACGCGGCCAGCAGCGGGACCAGCAGCATCTGGTGCAGTCTCGGGCGGCCGGGCGCGTCCGGGTCGGTGACCTGTTCCGGCTCGGCACCGACGATCGGTGCCGCCGGCAGCACCACCGCCGCCAGCGCGTTCGGATCCCGCCACGGGTCGGTGAGCGCGTCGGACCACCACGGTGAGGCGCCCGGCGGGCCGCCCTCGCGTGCCGGCGAACTCGCCGGCGGAGCTCCGGGCACCGGCTGTCCCGCCGGTACGCCGCTCGCGCCGGGCTGGCGCCAGTCCCAGCCGTCGGTCACTCGGTGCCTCCCAGTCCGTCCCCCGGTACCCCGCGATCCGGTGATCGGGCGCCGCCCCGATGCCGTCGACGGGATACCGCTTCCAGGATTGCACGGATGCGCCGTATGGGGTCAGCGGTTGTCACTGCGGGTGGACGCGCGGCTGCGCCCGTGGCGGGCCGCCTCTAGAGTCACAGTGCCCACCCGCCCTGCGCATCATGCTCGCCGCCCGGAGGTGTCCCATCGCCACGGTCGCCGGTTCCGGCAGTTCGACGAACCCGGCTCTCCAGTTCGCGGAGTCGTACGTCACCGAGGATCTCGTGCTGCGTACCGCGCGCAGCCTCGCCCGAGAGGTCGGACTCGACGCGGTCACCCCGGGCGCGGGTGCCGCGTTGCGCCTGCTCGCCGCCGCCGGCAACGCGCGGGCGGTGGTCGAGATCGGCACCGGCACCGGGGTCAGCGGCGTCTGGCTGCTGCGCGGCATGCGGGCCGACGGGGTGCTCACCACCATCGACGTCGAGGTGGAGCACCAACGGATCGCCCGCCGGATCTTCACCGAGGCCGGCTTCGTCGCCGGCCGGACCCGCATCATCACCGGACGGGCGCTGGACGTGCTGCCCCGACTCGCGGACGGCGCGTACGACCTGGTGTTCGTCGACGCCGAGGCGACCGGCTTCACCGCCTGCGTGGAGGCCGCGCTGCGGCTGCTGCGGCCGGGCGGGGTGCTGGTCCTCAACGGCACGCTGGCCGGGGGTCGGATCGGTGACCCGGCCGCCCGGGACGCGGAGACGGTGACGGTGCGCGAGACGGTGAAGGCCATCCGCGAGTCGGAGCACTGGATCCCGGCGATGCTGCCGGTGGGCGACGGACTGCTGGCCGCGGTGCGCTGCTGAACCGGCCGCACCGCCGCCCGGCCGCCGGTCAGGAGAGGGTCGCCAGCCAGCGCAGCAGGCCGCGTACGCCCCAGCCGGTCGCGCCCCGGGTCAGCTCCGCGTCGTCGCGTTCGCACCAGGACGGCGCCGACATGTCGATGTGCAGCCACTGGCGGCGCAGCTCGCCGGTGAACTCCCGCAGGTAGAGCGCGGCCAGCACGGATCCGGGCCCCTGCGTCGACGCGCTGTGCAGGTCGGCCAGGTCGCTGCCGAGGTGCTCGACGTAGTCGGCGGCCAGCGGCATCCGCCAGGCGGACTCGCCGGCCACAGCCATGGCGTCCAGCAGGTCACCGGCCAACTGGTCGTTGTCGCTGTAGAGCGCGCCGGTGCGGGTGCCGAGCGCGACCGCGTTCGCCCCGGTCAGCGTGGCCAGGTCGATCAGCAGGTCGGGCTTGAGTTCCTGCACGGCGTACGCCAGCGCGTCGGCGAGGACCAGCCGACCCTCGGCGTCGGAGTTGGTCGTCTCACTGGTCAGGCCGCCGTAGTGCCGGACGATGTCGCCGGGGCGGAACGCCGAGCCGCTGACCATGTTCTCGGCCAACGGGGCGAGCGTGGTGATCCGGACCGGCAGCCGCAGGGCCGCCGCGCCGAGGGTGGCCGCGACGACGGCCGCCGCCCCGGCCATGTCCTTGCGCATCAGCTTCATCGCCGGCACAGGCTTGATCGAGATGCCGCCGGTGTCGAAGGTGATGCCCTTGCCGACCAGCACCACGTGGGTACGGGCGTCGGCCGGGTGCCAGTCCAGCTCGACCAGGCGGGGGCTGCTGGCCGAGCCGCCGCCCACCGCGAGGATCCCGCCGAATCCCTCGGCGGCCAGTTGCTCCGGCTCGCGTACTCGCAGCGCGAGTCCGGGCAGGTCGGCGGCGGCCTCGGTGACCTGGGCGGCGAACCACTCCGGGTTCTTGATGGAGGAGGGGGTGTTGGTCAGGTCGCGGGCCAGCCGGGTCATGTCGGCGGTCGTCCGGGCCGCCGCGACGGCTTGCGCGTGGGCCTCGGGGTCGCTGACCGCCAGGTCGACCTCGGTCAGTACGGGGGCGTCCGGGTCGTCGCCGAGACGAAACCGGTACGAGCCGAGCAGCAGGCCCTCGACCAGCCCGCGCACCGCGTCGGGCCCCGCCTCCGCAGGCAGCACTACTGTGACATGCGTCTCATCTCGGGCTGCCCGGACCAGTCCGGCGCCCGCCGCGCGCCACGCCGCCTCGTCCGCCTCACCCACGCCGAGCAGCAGCAGGCGGGCCGGTGTGCCGCCCGGTCGCACCTGGGTGTGGACCTGCCCGGGACGGCCGGTGACGCGGGCCAGCGGAACCAGCGCGGCAGCCTCGTCGGCGATCCCCGTGGGCAGCGTCGCCCCGGTGGGCACCGGCTCGGCCGGTGTGTCGTCGCCGGCACCGGACCGGACGGGCAGGGCCAGGATGTCGAGCCGGTCCGGCTCGGCGGTCAGACGGATGGCGAGCACGCGGAGCCGTACCTCCTGAGGACGATCGCCGGGGCGGCTGCCCGGCGAGATGGTGTGAAGGCCCTGAGCCACCGGCTCAGCCGGTGGCTCAGGGCTTTGACGAACCGTCCGCGGCGGCGAGCGTCGCCGACGCACCGGCCTTGTTCAGCCGGCGGCCGCTTTCAGCGCGTCACCGAGCGCCGTCGCCTCGTCGGGAGTCATCTCGACGACGAGCCGGCCACCGCCCTCCAGTGGGACCCGCATGACGATGCCCCGGCCCTCCTTGGTGACTTCCAGCGGACCGTCGCCCGTCCGCGGCTTCATCGCCGCCATGTTGTCTCCCCTCAGACCTACACCAGGGTCGGTGGGTTGCCCCACAGCCACTTCGCCATGACCACCCGCAACGTGCGCGGGAGGTGTCGACCAACGATTTTCCCTGATGAACACCGCCGGACCCAAACCGAAGCAGCATTGATGTAACAGCATCTAGCTTATCGCGAGATGGCCTGTCACAATGTGCGGTCATGCAGGCACGGTCGGCACTCTTCGACCTGTACGGCGACCACCTCCGACCCCGGGGTGGCCGCGCGCCCGTTGCCGCCCTGGTGAAGCTGCTGGCGCCGCTCGGGATAGCCCCACCCGCCGTGCGGACGGCGGTCTCCCGCATGGTCCGTCAAGGCTGGCTCGAACCGGTCAAACTGACCTCCGGGCCGGGCTATTCGATCACACCGAAGGCGGCCCGACGACTGGACGAGGCGGCCTCCCGGATCTACCGCACCGGTCGGGTCACCTGGGACGGGCGGTTCGATCTGCTGGTGCTCGACGCGCCGACGGCGCGACGCGACCGCCAGCGCCTCGCCGCGAACCTGCGGTACCTCGGCTACGGCACGCTCGACGAGCAGACCTGGGTGGCCACCCGTCCGGCCGAGGACGTCGACCTGCTGCTCAGCGAGGCGGGCGTACGTTTCGAGCGGTTCAGCGCCGCGCACGCCGCCGGCACGCCGGGCGCGATGGGCCTGGTCCGCCGGGCCTGGGACCTGGCCGAGATCGGCCGGGCGTACGAACACTTCGTCGCCGAGCAGCGAACACTGCTGACCGGCGTCTCCGCGCGCAGTGGCGACGAGGAGGCGTACGCGGCCCGGTTCCGGCTGGTGCACGCGTGGCGTACCTTCCTGTTCCGGGACCCGCAGCTGCCACCGGCGCTGCTTCCCGAACGCTGGCCCGGCACCGCCGCGGCCGGCTTCTTCGACCGGCACGCGGCCCGGCTCCGGCCGGCCGCCGACCGGTACGTCGAACAGTGCCTCGACGGAGGACACCGGATCGCCCGACAGAAGGGTCGCCACACGTGACAGAGCCGCTGCTCGTCGACCGCACCGACGCCGTCGCCACGCTCACCCTGAACCGCCCGGCGGCGATGAACGCGCTCGACGTGGCGCTCAAGGAGGCGCTCCGGGACACCCTCGCCGAGCTGGAGGCCGACCGCAGCGTCCGGGCGGTGGTGCTCGCCGGGGCCGACGGAAACTTCTGCGCCGGCCAGGACCTGCGGGAACACGTGACCACCCTCCAGGAGGGCGCGGGCCGGCCGCTGGACACCGTGGCGGCACACTACAACCCGATCGCCGCCCGGCTCGCCCACCTGGCCAAGCCGGTGGTGGCCGCGGTACGCGGGATGGCCGCCGGTGCCGGCGCCTCGCTGGCGTTCCTCGCCGACTTCCGCATCGGCGGGCCGTCAACCAGCTACCTGATGGCGTTCGCCAAGGTCGGGCTCGCCGCCGACACCGGCGCGTCCTGGACGCTGCCCCGGCTGGTCGGCCACGCCAAGGCCGTCGAGCTGCTGATGCTGGCCGAGCCGGTACGCGCCGACGAGGCCAGCCGACTGGGCCTGCTCACCCGGCTGGTGGACGACGACGAGCAGGTGCTCCCCACCGCACAGGAACTCGCCACCCGGCTCGCCGCCGGCCCGACCGTGGCCTACGCGGCGATCAAGCGCCAACTCTCCGTCGCCGATGCCGGCACCCTGACCGACGCGCTGGCCGCCGAGGCGAAGGCGCAGGCGATCTGCGGCGGCACCGCCGACCACCACGCGGCCACGCTGGCGTTCGTCAACAAGCAGAAGCCGGTCTTCGAGGGACGCTGATCCGAGCGGGTCAGTCGTCCTCCTCCGGGTCCTGGTTCGCCTCGGCGCCCAGCACGAATGCCTGCATGGCCAGTTCGTCGCCGGAGGGCGAGACGAAGGCGGGCAGTTCCCGGGGGCCCAGCTCCTGCACGTAGGCCCAGAACAGCCGGACCGCCTCGGCCGGCGAGTCGGCCTCGATCGGCAGGTCCAGGCTGACCAGCCAGGTACGTCGCTGCTGCGGCGGGCCGAGCCGGTCGGCCAGGTCGCGGAAGGTCACCGGGTCGAGCGCGGTGACCGGCCCGTCGAGGGTCAACGTCTCCGCCGGCACGGGCTCGTCGAAGGCCCGCCGGGTGTACGTGACCACCAGCGCGTCGGGCCCCCGGCCGGATTGCGGGTCCTCGGGATCCTCGGGACCGTACCCGGTCGGCACGGCGACCCGGCCCAGCGCCACCAGCCGGGGCGGCTCGTCGGCCAACACCGCGACCTGATCGCCGGGGCCGGGCAGGAGGCGGTCCTCCAGGCCGGTCAGCTCCAGCGTGTCGTGGTGCACGAGCCGTTCGGCGTCGTACCTGCCTGGCGGCAGGAGCACCGCCCAGGCTCCGGTGCCCTCCGCGTGGCTCGCGCCGTTGGGCCGGTGCACGGTGTCGGTCGTCATGTCCTCATCTCATCACGTTCGCCCGGGTCGCCACGACGTGGCAGCCCGCCAGGTGATCGTCGACCATTCCGGTGGCCTGCATCAGCGCGTACGCGGTGGTCGGGCCGACGAACCGGAAGCCGCGCCGCTTGAGCGCCTTGGCCAGGGCGGCGGAGACGTCGGTCGACGCCGGCACCCCGGTCAACTCGGTGGGGCGGGCTCGGTCTGCGGGCGGCGCGAACGACCAGAGCAGTGCCGACAGCCCCTCTGGCAGCTCCAGCGCGGCCCGGGCGTTCGCGATCGTCGCCTCGATCTTCGCGCGGTTGCGGACGATGCCCGTGTCGGCCAACAACCGCGCCACATCGGCCTCGCCGTAGCCGGCCACCGCCTCGATCCGGAAGTCGTCGAAGGCCGCCCGGAACGCCGGACGCTTGCGCAGAATGGTCAACCAGGACAGCCCGGACTGGAACGCCTCCAGCGTCATCCGCTCGTAGAGCGCGTCGTCGCCGCGCAGCGGGCGGCCCCACTCGGTGTCGTGGTAGACCGCGTAGTCGGGCGTGCTCGCTCCCCAGGCGCAGCGGGCCAGCCCGTCGGCACCGATCACCAGCTCAGTCACGGCCCCCAGGCTACGTCGCGGGTGTGACCGTCGCGGCCGGAAGGATCGGCCGCAGCACGGTACCGATGCCCCCCGGGGGCAGGTAGCACATGTGCTACAGTAGGCGTATGCATGAGGTGGGGCTGCGGGAGATGCGACAGAACGCCAGCGACCTGGTACGTCGGGCGCAGGCGGGCGAACGTGTGACGATCACCGTCGCTGGCCGACCTGCAGCCGTGCTCGGCCCGGTAAGTCCTCGCACCTGGCGCGAGTGGGACGACCTTGCCGGCGTGTTCGACCAACCCACAGACCAAGGGTGGGCGGGTGATCGGGACCTGCTCGACGACGCCGTCACCGGTCCGTGGGCCGAGCGGTGAGTCGCGGCATCCTCGACACCAGCATCCTTATCGCCACCGACGTGACCCCGATTCCCGGCGAGCTGGCCATCAGCGTCGCCAGCCTCGCCGAACTCCAGTTCGGTGTCCTGGTCGCGAAAACCGCCGAGGCGAGGGCACTCCGGTTGGCACGGTTGAGCGCCATCCAACGTCGATTCGATCCACTTCCCATCGACGAAGTGATCGCCGACAGCTACGCACGGTTGGCCGCACGCGTCGTCGAGACCGGCCGCCAGCCGCGAGCCAGGGTGATGGGCCTGCTCATCGCGGCAACTGCACACGCCCATGACGCCGCCGTATACACCCGTAACGCCGAGGACCTCGCAGGTCTCGAAGACCTCATAACGATCCACACGATCTGACTCTCACACCGCCCACTGGCAAGGAAGCTCGTGGTGCTCGCGGGTCTGCTCACCACGGAACAGACCCCGCGCCCACCCCGCCGCCATAAACCGGAAGCCGGCTCGGCGGTCGGCGGGGTGTACCAGGGTCAGGGCAGGTGGCCCTGCTCGACCTGGCGGGCGAACCGGCGCAGCGCCTGGGTGAGGCTGAACTTCGAGCCGGGCCAGAGCACCGGCCAGGCCGCCCGCCCGGCGGTTCCGCCGGGCAGGTGGAACCACTCGTGCCAGACCACCTGGGTACGCCCGCCCGCCAACGGGGTGCAGCGCAGCACGCCGGGGCCCCGCAGCAGGGTGCCGCAGTGCACCACGCCGATCTCGTACGGCGCGTCCACCCGGACGACCCGCATCTTGTCCCGCAGCACCGCCGGGCCGAGCGCGGTGACCGCCTCGACCAGGCTGCCCTCGCCGCCGTCGCCCTCGACCACCCGCACCCTGGTGAACGGAATCCAGTCGGACTGCCGTTCCCAGGCGAGCAGGGCCGCGAAGACCTTCTCGGCCGGGGCGTCGACGATCACGGTCGCGGTGACCTCACCGGCGCCCGGCTGGGCCGCCTGACGCAGATCGTCCTGTCCCTCCGGATCACTCACGCCGACTCCGAGCGGACCACCGGCCCGCGCGGCTCGGCCTCCGGCCCGGCCTCGTCCGACCTGCGGTCTTCCGCCTCGCCAGACACGGCGCTACCGGACGTGGCGGCGGTGTCGCCGGGCGAGGAGGCGTTCGCCGGAGTGGCAGGGACCTCCGGCTCCGCCGGGGTGACGGTGATGTCGGAAACCGGCGGGGTGGCGGGGTCGGACACCGGCGGGGTGGACGCGTCGGGGGCCGTGGTGGTGTCGGGGGCCGTGGTGGTGTCGGGGGCCGTGGTGGTGTCGGGGGCCGTGGTGGTGTCGGGGGCCGTGGTGGTGTCGGGGGCCGTGGTGGTGTCGGCGGCCGGGCCGGTGGCCAGGCCGGCGGACTGCTCGCGGGCGCGCTGCAGGGCATCGGCCTCGGCCGTACGCCCGTCCCGCAGCGCGGTCACCTCTGCCTCCAACACCCCGATCAGCTCGGTCTTGTAGCCGATGTCGTACGCCGCCCGGCGCAGCGCCTGGTCGACCTGGGCCATCCGGTATCCGCGCAGCGCGGTGTCGAAACGCAACTCGCCCACGTCCGACTCGCGCAGCGGACGGTCGCCGGGCAACGGCACCGCCCGCCCGTCCGCCTCGGCCGGCACCAGGCCGGGATCCCGGCCGGTGACCAGCACCGTCACCCCGAACACCACCGCCGCGACGGCGACCGCCACGACCAGCAGGAGCAGAAGCTGACCCATACCACTGATCGTGGCACGTCGACGGGCGCGGAGCGACCCCACCCGGCGCGCCGTACCGGACGGTGCTCGTGACCTGGCACGGGATAGCGTCGTGGATGCCGGCCGCGTGATCGACCGGCGGCGTACGGCGATGGAGGAGGCGGCGTGGCCGGGGAGCTACGGCTCGGTGGACGGACGTTCGGCCCCGACGATCTGGTGGTGATGGCGATCGTCAACCGCACGCCGGACTCGTTCTTTGACCGGGGTGCGACGTTCGAGGCCGACAGCGCCCTGTCGGCGGTGGCCCGCGCCGTGGACGAGGGCGCGCAGATCGTCGACATCGGTGGGGTGAAGGCGGGGCCGGGCGCCGAGGTGGACGTCGCCGAGGAGATCCGCCGGACAGTGGACACCATCGCCGCCGTCCGGGCCGGCTTCCCGGACGTGGTCGTCTCCATCGACACCTGGCGGGCCGAGGTGGCGGTGGAGGCAGTCGCCGCCGGCGCCGACCTGCTCAACGACACCTGGTCGGGCGCAGACCCGGCGTTGGCCCGGGTCGCCGCGCGAACCGGCGCCGGGCTGGTCTGCTCGCACGCCGGTGGGCTGAGCCCACGGACCAGGCCGCACCGGGCAGCCTTCGACGACGTGGTGGCCGACGTCGTGAGGACGGTGACCGGGCTCGCCGAGCGGGCGGTGTCCCTGGGGGTACGCCCCGACGGGATCCTCATCGACCCGGCGCACGACTTCGGCAAGAACACCCGGCACTCGTTGGAGATCACCCGACGGCTCGGGGAGCTGGCCGGCACCGGGTGGCCGTTGCTGGTGGCCCTGTCGAACAAGGACTTCGTCGGCGAGACGTTGGACCTGCCGGTCGCCGAGCGGCTGGAGGGGACGCTCGCCGCAACGGCGGTCTCCGCCTGGCTGGGCGCCCGGGTCTTCCGGGCCCACCAGGTCCGCCAGACCCGCCGGGTGCTGGACATGGTGGCGTCCATCCGGGGCACCCGCCCGCCCACGCTCACCCGACGTGGGCTGGCCTGACCGGGGTCAGGTCCAGTCGAGGATCTTGCGACGCCAGGCGTAGAGCAAGCCGAGGGCGAGGACCGCCACGAAGATCGCCATCTCCACCACGGTGACCAGGCCGAAGCCGGGCCGGGCGAAGACCACCGCCCAGGGGAAGAGGAACACCGCCTCGACCGCGAACAGCACGTACAGGTAGGCGTAGACGTAGTAGCGGATCTGCATCTGCGCCCAGTCGCCGCCGACCGGGTCGACGCCGCACTCGTAGTTGGCTCGTTTGCCGGGCGGGTCCGCCGGGCTGGCCGGGCGCAGCACCCGGTTGGCCGAGAAGGCGACCACGAGGAAGAGGACGCCGGCGAGCAGCAACAGCCCGAGCGTCGCGTACGAGCCCAGGTAACCGGTCACGATCGATCAGCCTACCGGCGGGAACCGTCGGCGGGTCGGGTCAATCCCTGGCGGTCCGCCCGGATTGGGCGGTGATCTGGATTACGGCGTGCCGGGCGAAACACCCCAAGGGGCCGCATAGACCCTCACAATCCAGTCCCAGTCGGCGGACCTCCGGGGCAGGCGGGAACCCGATCCGACGTAGGCTCTGGGTGAGGAATGACAGGCGGGCCGGCCCCTTCGCGGACGGCCGGTGCAGCGGCGCGTCAAGGAGGTCTCGTGGCCGGGCAAGGCGAGGTCACCATCCAGTTCAGCCGAGCGGGCCACGCACGACGGAGCGGGGTGCGGCCGTGAGCAAGCAGATCCGCCAACTGGAGCGGGTGGTCATCCGGTTCGCCGGCGACTCCGGCGACGGCATGCAGCTGACCGGTGACCGGTTCACCTCCGAGACCGCGCAACTGGGCAACGACATCTCCACGTTGCCCAACTTCCCGGCCGAGATCCGGGCACCCGCCGGCACCCTGCCGGGTGTGTCGAGCTTCCAGGTGCACTTCGCCGAGTACGACATCCTCACGCCCGGCGACGCGCCGAACGTACTGGTGGCGATGAACCCGGCGGCTCTCAAGGCCAACCTCGCCGACCTGCCGCGCGGGGCCGACATCATCGTCAACACCGACGAGTTCACCCGGCGCAACCTGGCCAAGGTCGGGTACGCTAGCAACCCGCTCGACGACGACAGCCTCGCCGGGTACGCGGTGCACCCGGTGGCACTGACCTCGATGACCATCGGTGCGCTGGCCGACCAGGACGTGTCCAAGAAGGACGCCGAGCGGGCCAAGAACATGTTCGCCCTCGGCCTGCTGAGCTGGATGTACTCCCGCCCGTACGACTCCACGCTGCGGTTCCTGGAGCGCAAGTTCGCCAAGCGTCCCGAGCTGGTCGCCGCCAACATCGCCGCCTTCAAGGCCGGTTGGAACTTCGGCGAGACCACCGAGGACTTCGCCGTCCGGTACGAGGTCAAGCCGGCCAGGATGCCGCCCGGCACGTACCGCAACATCACCGGCAACGCCGCGCTCTCGCTCGGCCTGGTGGCCGCCGGGGTCCGCTCCGGCCTGCCGGTCTTCCTCGGCGCCTACCCGATCACCCCGGCCTCGGACATCCTGCACGAGCTGAGCAAGCACAAACGGTTCAACGTCACCACGATGCAGGCCGAGGACGAGATCGCCGCGATCGGCGCGGCGCTGGGCGCCTCGTACGGCGGCGCGCTCGGGGTGACCACCACCAGCGGTCCCGGTGTCGCGTTGAAGGGCGAGACGATCTCGCTCGCGGTGGCGTTGGAGCTGCCGCTGGTCATCGTCGACGTGCAGCGGGCCGGACCGTCCACCGGCATGCCGACCAAGACCGAGCAGGCCGACCTGAACATGGCGTTGTTCGGGCGGCACGGCGAGGCGCCGGTGGCGGTGATCGCGCCGAAGTCGCCGTCGGACTGCTTCCACGCGGCGCTGGAGGCGGCGCGGATCGCGCTGACCTACCGCACGCCGGTGATCCTGCTGTCGGACAACTACGTCGCCAACGGTTCCGAGCCGTGGCTGCTGCCGGAGGTGGAGTCCCTGCCCGACCTGCGGGTCGAGTTCGCCACCGCGCCGAACGGCGAGGACGGCACCACCTTCCTGCCGTATCTGCGCGATCCGCAGACGCTGGCCCGCCCGTGGGCGGTGCCCGGCACCCCCGGCTTGGAGCACCGGATCGGCGGGCTGGAGAAGGCCGACAAGACCGGCGACATCTCGTACGACCCGACGAACCACGACTTCATGGTGCGTACCCGGGCCGCCCGGATCGAGACGATCCCGGTGCCGGACGTCGAGGTGGAGGACCCGGACGGCGACGCCCGGGTGCTGGTGCTCGGCTGGGGTTCGACGTACGGCCCGATCGGTGCCGCCTGTCGCGCGCTGCGCCAGCGCGGGCTGCCGGTGGCCCAGGCGCACCTGCGTCACCTCGCGCCGATGCCGGCGAACCTGGGCACGGTGCTCAGTGCGTACGACCGGGTGGTCATCCCCGAGATGAATCTCGGCCAGCTCGCCCACGTGATCCGGGCCCGCTACCTGGTCGACGCGATCGGCTACAACCAGGTCCGCGGCCTGCCGTTCACCGCCGCCGAGCTGGAGTCGATGCTGGAGGAGGTCCTGAAGAATGTCTGAGCCCGTCGCTCTGAAGCTCACCGCCAAGGACTTCAAGTCCGACCAGGAGGTGCGTTGGTGCCCCGGCTGCGGTGACTACGCGATCCTCGCGGCGGTCCAGCAGTTCATGCCGGAGCTGAACATCCCCCGGGAGAACATCGTCTTCGTCTCGGGCATCGGCTGCTCGTCGCGTTTCCCGTACTACATGAACACCTACGGGATGCACTCGATCCACGGGCGCGCCCCGGCGATCGCCAGTGGCCTGTCGGTCTCCCGTCCGGACCTGTCGGTCTGGGTGGTCACCGGTGACGGTGACGCGCTCTCCATCGGCGGCAACCACCTGATCCACGCGCTGCGCCGCAACGTCAACCTCAAGATCCTGCTGTTCAACAACCGGATCTACGGCCTGACCAAGGGGCAGTACTCGCCGACCTCCGAGGTCGGCAAGGTCACGAAGTCGACGCCGGTCGGCTCGGCGGACGCGCCGTTCAACCCGTTGTCGCTGGCGCTCGGCGCGGAGGCCACCTTCGTCGGCCGCACCATCGACTCGGACCGCAAGCATCTCCAGTCGGTGCTGCGGGCTGCGGCCGAGCACGAGGGATCGGCTTTCGTGGAGATCTACCAGAACTGCAACATCTTCAACGACGGCGCGTTCGAGCAGCTCAAGGACCCGGGCGTCCGCGACGACCACCTGGTCCGGCTGGAGCACGGTCAGCCGATCACGTTCGGCAAGGACGGGCAGTTCTGCGTGGTGCACCCGCCGCGCGGCTTCGGCCTGGAGGTCCGCGAGACCGCGTCCACCCCGGCCGAGGAGATCGTCGTGCACGACACCACGGTCGACGACCCGGCGTACGCCTTCGCGCTGTCCCGGCTGCCCGGGTTCGACCTGCGCAACACTCCGATCGGGGTGTTCCGGTCGGTGCGCCGTCCGTCGTACGACAGCGTGGTCCAGGCGCAACTGGACGAGGCCCGGGCCTCGGTCACCGAGACTCCGGAGCAGCAGCTCGCCGGCCTGCTGGGCAGCGGCGACACCTGGACGATCCTCTGACCCACCGAGTCACCTGAACGGCCGGGCCGCTCCCGAGTGGGCGGCCCGGCCGTTTTGCGTACCAGGTCAGACGGTGGCCGGCACCCAGAGCTCGTCGATGCTCCGCTGCGCCACCGCGAGGCTCTCCTCGTGCAGCGGGATCAGCTCGGACATGGCCGGAACGCTCGACGCCAGGGTCAGCTCGCAGCCGATGAACCTCGGCTCCAGGCCGGTCATCGACAGGCCGTGCGGCAGCCAGGGTGCGGCGTGGTCCCAGCCCTCGCGCGGGGTGCCGGAGCCGTAGCCGCCGCCCCGGGCGGCCAGCACGATGAGCTCCCGGCCGCCGAGCAGCCCTGCGCCGGTGGCCGGGTCGTACGACAGGCCGGGCGCGATCAGCGTGTCCACCCAGCTCTTCACGCTGCTCGGCGCGCCGTAGTTGTAGAGCGGCAGACCGAGCAGCACGGTGTCGGCGGCCCGCACCTCGGCGACCACCTGCTCGGTCAGCTCCCAGATCCGGTGCTGCTCCGGGGTGCGCTGGTCGGGCGGCGTCCGCCGGGCCGTCTCGGTGGCCTCGTCGAGGTGCGGCAGCGGCTCCTTGCCGAGGTTGCGGTAGGTGATCGTGCCGCCGGGGTGCGCGGCCTGCCACGCGGCGGCGGCGCGGGCGGTGAGCCGGCGGCTGACCGACTGCTCTCCCCGGATGCTCGAGTCGATGTGCAACAGGTGCGGCATTGGCTAACCCCTCACAGATGGCTTGTGTAGCGCCAACTATTTATAGCAGGCCAATGTTTCGTGGTGGGGGTAAACTCGGTCACATGACTGCCGGGCCGGGCGAGCACAGGGAGCGCCGTTCCGGCGCCCTGCTCGAGTTCCTGGCCCGCCGGATGCGGCTGCGATCGGAGTCGGTGCTGGCACCGCTCGGCCTACGCCCCCGCCACCTGGTCGCGCTCACCGTGCTGCGGGAGGCCGGCGAGATGAGTCAGCAGGCGTTGGCGGGCAGCCTGCAACTCGACGGCACGAACGTGGTGGGGCTGCTCAACGACCTGGAGACGGCGGATCTCGTCGAGCGTCGCCGGTCCCCCGAGGACCGCCGCCGGCACGTGGTCAGCCTCACCGAGCACGGGACGAAGCGGCTCAACGAGGCCGAGTGCGCCCTGGCCAGCGCCGAGGACGACGTGCTCGCCGCACTCGACCCCGTCGAGCGGGACACGCTCTACGACCTGCTGCGGCGAGCCAGCAGCGGCGGGCCGGCGACCTGCACGGAGGCCATCCGGGACAACCCCGACGTCCTCTGCTGACCCGGCTCGGCGATCAGGGCAACGTGTTGGCGGTGGGCCGGTCGTCGCGTACGTGCACCAGCATGTCGCCGGTCTCGACCACCGCGCCCGCCTGGTCCGCCAGCGTGACCACCTTGCCGCGCCGGACCAGGGCGATCACCAGGGACTTTAGTTCGCGCGGATTCCGGCCCACCTCGTTCCGCTCCGCCGACCGCATGGCCAGGGCCATCCCCTGACCGGGGGTCAGCAGGTCCTCGACCACGTCGATCAGCGGTGGCGCGGAGGTCGACAGGCCCAGCAGACGCCCGGCGGTCGCTGACGAGACGATGACGTGGTGCGCACCGCTCTGCTTGAGCAGCGGCGCGTTCTCCGCCTCCCGAGCGGCGGCGATGATCCGGACCTGACCGGCGGTGAGCTGCCGTACGGTCAGCGCCACCAGCACCGACGCGTCGTCGCTGTCGGTCGCGATGATCACCGCCTTGGCGGTCCGCACGTGTGCCTGGTTGAGCACCGAGGATCGGGTGGCGGAGCCCTCGATGGCGACCAGCCCGTTCGTGGTGGCCTGCCGCAGCGCCGCGCCGTTGCGCTCCACCACGACGATCCGGGACTTCTCGAACCCGTTCTCCAGCAGCGCCGAGACCGCACTACGGCCTTTGGTGCCGTAGCCGCAGATGATGACGTGATCCTTCACTTTTCTCTCCCACCGGTGCAGGCGGCGGCCGGTCCGGTACTGCTCGGTCAGGACTTCGAGAGTGGTGCCGACCAGGATGATCAGGAACAGCACCCGAGCCGGCGTGATGAACAGGACGTTGATCAGCCGCGCCGAGTCGCTGACCGGGGTGATGTCGCCGTACCCGGTGGTGGAGAGCGAGACGACCACGTAGTAGAAGCAGTCGAGGAGCGTGATGCCGTCCTCGTTGACGTCCCGGTACCCGTCGCGGTCGAGGTAGACCACCGTCACCACGGCGAGCACCAGTCCGACGGCGGCGGCCAGCCGCATACTCAACGCGCTGAGCGGGCCCCGACGCTGCGCGGGAAAGTGGATCACCGCGGGGCCTGGCCCGACTCGGTCGACTGCACGCCCACAAGATAGCCCCTGCCCGCCGATCCGCACGGCGGGGTGGCGGAGCGAGGGGCGGCGCGGCGGGCGGCAGCCCGGCATGATGGGAACGGTCAGCGCAGACCGGCGAGAGTGAGGCCCCGGCATGACGTTGCTGCGACGGGTGATCGGTGCGGTCCTGCGCCGCCAGCGCCAACGACAGCGCCGCACGCTGCGCGAGGTGGCCGAGGCCGCCGGCGTGTCGGTGCCCTACCTCTCCGAGGTCGAGCGGGGGCGCAAGGAAGCCTCCTCCGAGGTCCTCGGCGCCGTCTCCCGGGCGCTCGGCCTTCCGCTCTCCGACCTGCTCGGAGAGGTACGCGACGAGCTGCGCCGGGTCGAGCGGCCCGCCCCGACCACCCCCCAGGGCAGTTACGTCCCGGCCGTCCGGGGTGGCGACCCCACCGCCTCCGTCCCGCGCGGCACGGACGGCTTCGCCCACCCGGTCGCGCAGTTCGGCGGCATCGGGTTCGGCAGCACCCTGGTCGACGCCGCGTCCCTCGGCAGCGGCCTGGGCGGTGGCTCTCGGGGCGGCGCCGGGACGGCGGCGATCGGGGGGTTCACGCAACTGGGCGGCGAGTTCGGCATCGGTGGTACCGCTGCGGGAAGTGTCGTTGCCGGTGGTGTCACTGCCGGACCGGTCGGCGGCTTCGGCTTCCGTGGCGGTCTGCGCGTCATCGTCTTCGGCGACGCCACCGAGGTCGACGCCGGTGACGACGTCACCAGTCCTGACCAGGCCAGGTCCGCCACGACAGGACGCCATCTGCAACCGCTGTCGAGCTGATCCGCCTACGCTGTCAGGCGCGTCGACGTGGCCTTCGACGAGATCGCCGACTGGCCGCCGCCCCGACTGCCCACCCGGCTGGCCACCCCGGCTGCTCGCCGGGACCGTTCTGCCATGGGCGGATCTGCCCCGGGCAGAAGTGCTGGGGAACGGCCACCCGGGCGGCGCACGCTGGACGGGCCGGTTCCCGGGCGGCGGAGGTCGCCCACCGGCGGCGCGTGGAGGTGGACGAGATGGTCACGATGCTGGACGACGGTCAGCGGACCTTCGGCGACCAGGTGTACGAGCGGCTGCTGCGGGAGCGGATCGTCTTTCTCGGCAGCGAGGTGACCGACGAGGTCGCCAACCGGATCAACGCCCAGATCCTGCTGCTCGCGGCGGAGGACCCGGACCGGGACATCCATCTGTACATCAACTCGCCGGGTGGCTCGGTGAGCGCCGGTCTGGCGATCTACGACACGATGCGCTTCGTCCGCAACGACGTGGCGACGCTGGCGCTGGGCCTGGCCGCCTCGATGGGCCAGTTCCTGCTCTGCGCGGGTGCCGCCGGCAAGCGGTACGCGCTGCCGCACACCCGGGTGGTGATGCACCAGCCGCACGGCGGCTTCGGCGGCACCGTCAGCGACATCACCATCCAGGCGGAGAACATGCTGCACGTCAAGCGGACCATGCTGGAGTTGATCGCCCAGCACAGCGGTCGCCCGTTGGAGGAGGTTCAAAGCGACTGGGACCGGGACCGCTGGTTCACCGCCGACGAGGCCCGCGAGTACGGCCTGATCGACCAGGTGGTCCGCGCCGCCACCGACCTCCCGACGCCCCTGACCGCCGGCTAGCGGCCACGCCGCCTGGCGGGTCGAGCGCTCAGCCGCGCCGACCCGCTGGATCAGGACGGTGGCTACGCCTGCTGGCGGGCGTCGTAGCGGGCGCGGGCGGCCTCCACCTCGGCGAGGTGGTCGGTCGCCCAGGATTCCAGGCCGGCCACCAGTGACCGCAGGTCGTGCCCCAGGTCGGTGAGCTCGTAGTCGACCCGGGGCGGGACGGTGGCGTGCACGGTGCGGGTGACCAGGCCGTCGCGTTCCAGGCCGCGCAGGGTCTGGGTGAGCATCTTCTGGCTCACCCCGTCGATCCGCTGGGCCAGCTCGCCGTACCGTTTGGGGCCGTTCGCGAGGGTCAGCACCACCAGGACGCTCCACCGGTCCCCGATCCGGTCGAGGACCTGCTGGATCGGGGCGTACCGGCCGGGCAGATCGTGGCGCTCGGCCGGGAGACCGCCCGCCTCGCCGACCTGGCCGGGCGTGGCGTCACCGTCCGGCAGGCGGACTACGACGATCCCGAGTCGCTGCGGGTCGCGTTCGCCGGTGCCGAGAAGCTGATGTTCGTCTCCGGCAGCGAGGTGGGCCGGCGGGTGGCGCAGCACCGCAACGTGGTCGCCGCCGCCACGGAGGCCGGTGTCGGGCTGGTCGTCTACACCAGCATCCCGAAGGCCGACACGTCCAGCCTGATCCTCGCCACCGAGCACCGCGCCACCGAACAGACCGACGAGGGCCACACCAACCGGGTGTACGAGCTGGGTGGTCCGGCGTTCACCCTGGGCGAGCTGGCCGCCGAGGTGTCCCGGCAGAGCGGTCGGGAGGTGGGCTACCTGGACCTGCCGGTGGAGAGGTACGTGGAGGTGCTGGTCGACGCCGACCGGGGTGCCGCCGAGGGTGAGCTGTACGTCGAGGGCGACGACCTGGCCACGCTGATCGGCCGACCGCCGGTGACCCTCGCCGAGGCGATCCGCACCGCGCTCTGACCACGGACGACCCGCCGTCGCCATCGGTGGCGGCGGGCCGTTGTCACAGGGGCGGGTTAGCGTCGCGGAATGACACAGACAACGGGGGAACGAGTGACGTCGGGTCGGACGGTGGCGCAGAAGATGGGCGTCATGCCGGGCAGCCGGGCCTATCTGGACGCGGCGCCCGCATCAGCGGTCGAGGCGCTGCGGCTGCCCGAGCTGGCGGTCGCCGACTCGCTGACCGGGGAGTTCGACTACCTGCACCTCTTCGTCACCACGCAGGAGGAGATGCGGCACCGTTTCCCGGTGCTGCGGGAGCACCTGCGCCGGGGCGGCATGCTCTGGCTCTCCTGACCCAAGGGCGGCCGGCTCGGCTCCGACCTGGAGCTCAAGAGTGTGATCCGGATCGGCTACGACTTCGGGCTGGTCGAGAGCACCTGCCTGCGCGTCGACGAGGTGTGGGCGGGCTTGAAGTTCACCCACCCCAAGCCGGGCAAGGTCTACCGCAACAGCTACGGCACCCTGCCCGGCTCCTGACGACCGGTCAGCAGTTGGCCAGGGTGTAGGTGAGCACCTCCAGCAGGGCCGCGTGGCGCTCCGCCGGTCCGTCCACGTGGCCCGGGACGCCGTGGGCACCGACCTCGTCGCGGAGTTCGTCCAGGCGAGGCACCCAGTACATGCGGTGGGTGGGGTTCGCCTCGCAGCAGGCCACGTCCTCCAGCGCCTTGCCCCAGGCGTCGACGAAGCCGGGTGTGCGGGCTTCCTCCCGGGTCATCCGCAGCACGATGGCGACCGCGCCGAACACGGTGGCGTTCCAGCGTCCGTCGTCGACGCGGTCCCGTTGTTCGCCGACGACCCCCGCGGCCAGCGCGGCGGCCAGCTCGCGGGCCCGGCCGTCGGCGTACATCAGGCGGAGCAGGCGGTCGTCCCAGGGCTTGCGGGACAGCGCATCCGGCTTCGGTTCGAGATAGTCGAGGGCGAAGGTGACCGTCATCGGGCCCTGCACGCTGGTGCGCGGTTCCATGTCGAACGTCTGGATCGGTTCGGTCGGCTGGTAGCGGGACTCCGCCGGGTCGATCGCCCCGTTCGCCGCCCTGACCAGGTCGAGTACCGCCTCGTGGGCGGAAAGCAGTCGGTTGTCCGGGTCCCGCGCCCGGAGGTGAGCGAGCTCGTCCACGACGTACGGGTGCCGCAGGTCTGCGACGTTCTCACGGAGGTACTCCTCCGCGGTGGGCCAGTCGGGCTGCCCCAGCCACTCGGAGAGGGTCACCGATCCGGACCGCGCAACCGGGCCCGTCGTGATCTGACCGGCGGTGGTGAACAGCGTCGGGACGAACGCCGACGTCGACCAGCGTTCCGCACCGTCCGGCCCGGTGACCTGCCAGCGGGCGTCCGCTTCGGTGGTCTCTGGACCGACCAGCGAAAGGTCGTACCGGTTCACCAGTGCGGTCAGGGCCGCGGCGGGCGCGGTGGCGATCACGATCGGCTGTAGACGTCGTTCGCCGAGCTTGATCAGCGTCATGCCGAGCACGGTCAGCACGGCGCTTCGTTCGTCGACTCCGGCACCGACCTCGACCACCACCACCGGACGCCGCACCGCGCGGGCCGCCCGCGCCACCGTCTCGGCGACCGATCGCTGCCGCCACCTGTCGACGTCGCCCACGACCAACAATCCGCCGTCGTACGCGGCACCCCGAGGTGCGTCGATCCGGGGCGGTCCGAACGGCACCGGGTGCCGCTGTGGCGAATCGTGCACGCCAGACGGGGAGCCGATCGCCAGCAGCGCCATCATCGACGCATCGGCCGACGCGTCGAGCAACTCCGGCGGAGGCTTGGGTTCCGATTCCTTCCCTGGCTCCGGCTGCCGGAACCGGACGAACGCGCCCGCTGGCTCGACCATCGGAGCACCGACGACGTCGGCGGTCAGCGTGCCCAACCGCACGTCCCCGTCTCCGGGCAGGATGTGGGCGGTCCCGACCGACACCGTCACGTCGGTGCGACGCGCCTCCTGCACTCGCTCCCCGAAGCGGAACAGAGCCTGGAGCTCCGCCGCAGTGCCCTCCGCGTCACCGGGGAGGAAGAGCACCAACAGCAACGCGCCCTCGAACCTGGCGCTGCTGCGCGCGAGTTCCCGGGTGAAGTTCCGAGGGCCGTACCGTCCGTTGCGGGTGACCACCTCGCCCGTCTGTGGATCCAGCGTGGCGTAGACCGACCACACCCCCGGTCGGAAGTCGGGCATCCGCCGCACCGCGTAGTACGTGTCCAGGGTGTCCGCAGGGTGCGGGTAGTAGATCTTCGAGTTGAACTCGTACCGTGACTCGATCTTCGCCCTGCGGCTGTACACGCTCGGCGCGACCGGTTCGCGTACCTGGTCGGCGATGAGCCCGGCGGCGTCGCGCAGCCACCGGTCCAGATCATCAAGCGGCCCGAGACGGCCCGACGAGTACCGGCCGGAAAGACCGTCCAACGCCCAGGTGCCGGTCTGCGGATCCCGACGCATGTTCCCGGCCACCCCGGCCCGGGTCAGTCTCGCGGTGCCGTCGCCCTCGAACCGCGCGGCCAGCGAGGGGTGTCCGGGACCGTCGAGCATGTCCCGGACATCGGCCAGGGTGACGGTCGGGTCAACCTTCCGCATCGACGTGAGCAGGTCGTCGAGCTGCGCCCGCGACATAGCGCCAGTCGCGGTCTCCGAGCCGACGAACACCAGGAGGTCGCGGGGGTCCTCACCCTCCTGCGCCTCGGCGAACGACCCGCGTTCCAGGACGAGGAAGAGCCATTCGTGGCCCGGACGCCCGGCCCAGACCTCGGGTGTGAAGTCGGCCAGCGGCATCCACAGCGGATTGAGCCGGACGTCGAGTCCGTCCGTTGCGTCGCCCCACACCACACCGCTCTGCGGCGCCTGTTCGATCTCCGGCACCACGAAGGCTCCGACGTTCTCCGGCCGGTCGTACCACCGTGAGGCGGTCGGATCGACAGGGCCGCCGGTGGGGAGCACCATCGGCGCCGGGTCCGCCGCGTGGTGCTGCACCAGGAACCAGCCCTCGCCCGCCTCCTCGACGAACCGGGCCCAGGACAGTCGCTCGGTGGAGGTGTCGCCACGAGCAGGCCGGTAGGTGAACAGGTCACCGTTGCGTAGTCGGGTGGCTGCCTGCGCCTGCCCGGAGGCACTGACGAAGATGACGCCGTCACCTCGTCGCAACGCGGGAAGCCTGTCGTCCACCGTGGTCGCTCGTGGGGATTCGGCGGCGAGCAACGAGCGCATCCGGTGGGGCACGTCCAGCATCGCCATCTGCTGCTCGTGCAGCCGGGTGGCCTGCTCGGCGGCGGCCTGGAGGTCCGCCTGCTCCAGGGCCGACGGGTCGATTCCGTCGGCCGGTCCGCCGGCCGTCAGCCAGCGCAGGGCGAGCAGCGGCGACGCGTCGCCGAGCGGCCACCAGCCCTCCGGCGGTGAGGCGAGGCGACCGAGCCGGACCGCGCCGTCGCCGTCCACGAACAGCCTCGGGGGCGGCACGTCGTCGCCGAGCGGAGGTACGGGCCGCAGCGTCAGCGCGGTACGCACCTCGCCGGTCGTCGGCAGGTCCGCCACGAGCCGCAGGCCGACCGTGGCCGCACCCGTCACCAGGTCACCGCCGAGCGGTACCGCGGTGCCGCCGTCGGCGGGGAAGTACCAGAACTCCGAGGGCTGCGCCCCGTGGAGATCGACCGTGCCGTCGGGGCGCCGATCCGCCCGCACCGCCGACACCCTCGCCTGCGGGTCGAGTGCGATGTCGTCGAGCGGAGCGATCACCGGCTGCCGTACCCGGTCCCGGAAGCGAGCGGCCAGCGAGCCGCCCGTGCCGTCGCCTCGGGCGGCGGCACCCACCAGCAGGACCAGCGGTGCCGAGGTGTCACCAGCCTGCGGCACCCACCGGTCGATCAGGTCGGCTCCGGTGAACCGGAGGGTCACGTCCCGGTGGCGTCGGCCGTCGAGCACCACCGGCACGCGCGCCACATCCGTGGTCGGGTCGTACTCGGCGAGCAGGACCGGCGACGAGCCGAAGGCGGCCGGCTGACCCCACGAGCCGGTCGGGCGGTACGACTGGAAGAGGTCTCCGCCCACCCGGCGCACGAACAGCGTCGCGCCGCCGCCGGGGTACGTACGGGCGTCCTCGTCGCCCAGCACGACAAGGTCGACTCCCAACGCGACGGCGAACACCGCAGCGACCTCGTCGAGGATGGTGGAGTTCCACATCCGGGGCGCACCGATCGCCGCGACCAGCAGCGCGGCGGCATCCCGGGCGGGGTTCGCCTCGGGCGAGCCCGCCCGCACCAGCGCCCCCGCCGCGTCGGAGTCCGGGGTGAGCAGGGTGAGGAACCGGTACAGGCGGGCCGTGTCCTCGTCCGCCATCGTGACCAACCGGGTGCGCAGCGACGGCTCGCCGGGTGACGGCTTGTTCAGGCCCAGTGCCCCGGCGAGCAGGGTGACCGCCTCGTCCGCCAGGCTACCGATGATCAGCTCGCCGATGGACCGGATCGTGAACCGGTGCGGATCGGCGCGGACGACCTGTCCGGCGTGCTGGAGCAGGGTGGCTTCGTCCCGTACGTCCGCCGGCAGCTTCAGCCCCTGCGCGCGGGCGCTGTCGAGCACCGCCCGGGTCAGACTGCCGGGCTCGGTGCCCAGGTCCCGGGCACCCAGATGGTATTCCCACCCGTCGGCGACAGCGGGTTCGCCGTCGTCCAGCAGCCTGGTCGTGAGCGGCTCCACGCGACTCGCGGGCACGAGAGGCGCGGGCTGCCGTACCCGCCAGATGACCGCCATCATGATCACGGCGCGTAGCGACGGATCCGCCACCCGCGCGAAGGAGGCGAGGGCCAGCGGTGGCACCGCGCTGACCCGGCGATCCAGTCGACTGTGGTCGTAGGGGGCGAACTCGTATCCGAGGTGGGCCAGCAGGTCGGGATGACGAGCCGGCCCGCCCGGCAGCCCGTGGATCGCGGCCAACGCACCGAAGACCGGTCCTACGGTGTCCACCTCCGCCACCCGGACGACATCGCCGGCCGAGGTCTTGAAGGACACGGGGACCGTCGTGGTCCCGGCGCCGTACAACCGGTTCAGTTCGGTGTTGACGGACCGCCGGTCGGGCCAGCGTTCCAGATCCCAGTCGCGGGACTCCGGCTCCGCACCGGTGGCCCCGGGCAGGTCGACGTCGATCCGGACCCCGGGCAGCGCGACGTCCGTCCACGTGAGGTTCCGCTGGTCGAATCGGCTGTCGGCGGCGTACTCGACGAGTTCTTCCAGCCGGCGGAACATCACCTCGACGTCGCGGCTGTACCCGACTGTGATGCTCCGGAACTCGACGTCCAGTTTGAGGGCCATCCCCAGGGCCGTGAGCACCCGCTCCGCGTCGTCGACCGACAGCGCCGAGAGGTCTTCGAGGGTCCAGCCGGCGTCCCGCGCGGCCCAGAGGACCTCGGCGACGTCGCTGTCGAAGCCCTCGATGCCGTGCAACCGGGCGACCCACTCCCGGAGCCGGGTCGCCGTCGCCTCGGGCGTGAGAGGGGCCGACGCAAGCCCCGCGACCTCGCGTGCCGCCGAATCGCCCGCGCCGGGCTGGCGGTGGCCCGCCGCCAACATGACGAACTCCAGCGCCACGTCCAGCGTGACCTCGGCCAGTTCCGCGACCGTGAGGACGTCCTCGATGGGCACACCCGCAAGCTGGTACTGCTCCCTGAGGTGGAGCAACTTGAGTTTCTCCGCGTCGCTGACTCCCAGCAGACGACGGGTGAGCGAGTCGCGCGGCGGTACCTCGCCCACGTGCTCGCGCAGCAGGGAGGCCAGGTCGTCCAGCACCACGTGCCGAGGACCGCCACGGTCGACGCGGACCGCGATCTCGCCGCGGATCGGGGCCAGCTCGCGCGCGTCCACCCGGCCCCGGTTCGCGAGGAGGAACACGGAGGGCCCGTACGGGTCGTCCGACAGCTCCACCGGCACCCGGCCGATCCGCACGCTGTGTCCCAGCACCAGCAGGTAGCTCAGACCGAGCGCGTCCGCCAGGGATTCGATCTCGTGCCGGCCCCAGGAACCGCCGGGCGTCCTGGCGTCGTGGTACTCACGGACCCTCTCGACGACCTGCGTGAGGTCGTCGAACGTCACCGTGCCGATCCGGTCCAGGTCCGACGGGTCCATGCCCAGCACGTCGGCGGTCCACTGCCGGTCCGAGGAACGTAGCTCGCGCCCGGTCACCGGCTGGTGGGAGTCGAATTCGACGTCGGCCAGGAAGGCCAGGTGCCGGCTCGGTTCCTCGGTGACCATTCCTGCCCGTTGGGCCATGTCACCGAGAACGCCCCGGATCCAGGCGGCATCGGACTGCGCCGCCACCCCTCCGGCCCGCAGGAAGGGTTGCAACAGCCGCACCGGCACCTGCAGATCCAGGGCTGACTGGTACACCGACTCGAACGGCGGCTGCAGCCCCCAAACCCGGAGCTGGTCCGGCGTCCGCTCGGACAGATGTTCCTGCGCCCTGGCCTGCTGGTAGACGAGCTTCGGCGGCACCTGCGCCTCGACAGCCAGCGAGTACACCCTCTCGGGGTCCAGCCACGGACGCTCGCGTCGGTCGTCCTCGATGTCGTGCTGACGTACGGCGAACAGCGTGGCCCAGGACGCGGCCAGCAGGTTGTCCACGAACTGCGCGGGCGGGAGATCGTCGGCACCGAGCGGAGCTTCCGCCGTCGCCGACACCTCCGTCGCCGACATACCGCCGGTCAGTCGGTCCCAGGTCCGCATCGCCGTGGCGAGTTGTCGAGCCGCCTCGACCACCTGGTCCGCCACTGCGGCCATGATCAGCGACGCCGACGGCGACGCGGCGGCACCGGCCGCCACCAGCAGTCGGGTGACGTGCACCGCCGCCGTACGGATCACCAGGTCGGCGTTACGGTAGCCGTGCCAGGTGGAGCCGGGCCGGCTCAGCGGTTCGAGTCGGGCGCGCACCTCGGCCAGCATCTGCCCGGCCGCGTCCCGTCGCCCGCCCGACTTCTGCCCGGGTAGCGCAGCCGCCAGCTCGACGAGACCAGCCAGCGTGGTCGTCTCGTCCACGCCGGGTATCGATCGGTCGGCGTGGTGCTCCGTCCACCACCGGACGGCGGCGGTCAGGGCACCGGCCGCACGGGTGGCTGCCTGGATCACGTCGCCCGGGTCGGCGACGGGGTGGTGGAGCGTCAGGGTCACGGAGCGGGCCGTACCGACGATGATCGCCGCCTGCCGGGTCAACGCTCCGACGTACGGATCGTCCGCGACCGCGTCGACCTCCTGCCACACCGCGGTCGGGTCGGCCACGTCGACATCCCGCGACCGGCGCAACTGCTCGACATTGCGGGTCAGTTCCGCGACGTGTACGGCCCGGAGACGATCGGCGAGGTGCAGTCCCCCGCCCTGCGGACCGGTGCCGCCCTCGGCGAACCGCAGGAGTTCCCGGACGTACCGTGGCCGCTGATCGTCGGCGGCGGGCTCGCTGATGATCGACGCGTCGCTCCGGACCGGCCACTCCTGCGCGTCACCTTCGCCGTCGCCACGCGGTCCCGGACGGCCGAGCGCGGCCCACCGGGTGACGAGTTCCTCGATCTGTCCCGGAGTGGGCCGTACCTCGGAGGGCAGCTCCCGGATCCGGTCGAAGAGCGGGCGCAGCGACAGCAGCCCGCGCGGGTCCGTCTCCCAGGTGGCCGCAAGCCACACCAGCAGGTATGGGGACTGCATCATGTCGAGCCGGTAGGCGATCCAGAGCAGCTCGACCGGTACCCGACCGGTCACCTCGACCAGTCGTACCAACGCCGGTGCCTGCGTGGTCGACAGCCCGAGGCGGTCGACCAACTCCGACAGGCGCGCGCCGTCGACTCCCGGCAGTGCCGTCACCCGACGGAGATAGGCGACCGGCACACCGAGTCGTTCCGCCCACCGCGCCAGGTCGGGCGGGTCGGGCGCAGGAACGTTCCGCTTCCGGGCGAGCGCCCGGGTCAGGGCGGCCGTGGCCGCCGTCTCGGGTGCCACCGGCACGAGGACATCGGCCACCCGCTCGCTCGGCACGTCGCCCAGGGCGGCCCAGACCGATTCCGCGATCGCCGGGGAGTCCACCAGCAGACGGAGGTGCTCGACGGGGAACCCGAGTCGGGCGGTCCACCGCACCCATCTGACGACGTCGGCGTCCGCCGGAAGCAGCGCCGACACCGACTCGGCCACCCGATGCCCCTGACGGCGCAGTTGTGCCGGGTCGTCCGGACTGTCGACGGGCACCGATGCGGCGGCCGCCCGGAGCTGGTCCCCCAGGGCCAGTGCAAGGTCGACGGGGGGTACGCCGAACCGCTCGGCCGCCGCCTCCAGAGCCGCCGGGCCGGCGAGGCCGGACTCCGTGGCCAACGTCGCCAGGCTCCCGGCCGCCCGGCTTCGGCCGGTCAACGCCGCGCGCACGTGGGCGGTGGGCAGCTCGTACAGCAGTTCCAGCGGTACGCCGAGTTCGCGCAGCTCACCCAGCGCGGACCGGTCAGCCGGAGACAGACTCGACCGGCGGATCAGTCGCATCAGCCACACCAGGTCGCTGTCGGTACGGACGCCCTCCCCGGCCAGCTCCGTGCGCAGCAGGTCGACCCAGGACCCCTCGTCCGGCTCGATCTCGCGGGAGCCCGCCGCGACGCGCGCCAGCACGTCCCCCACCGTCACGACGAGTTCCGGCGGCACCCCCAGGTCGCGGACCACACCGAACAGCGGCCCGGGTCCGGCGAGCCCGATCTCTCGCGCGTGGGTACCCACGTCGAGCGGCACCGTGCCGAGCACCTCGACCAGGTTCACCAGTTCGGCGACGTCGTCGCCCGCCATGTCCAGCCGTTGTGCCAACCGGTCGACCTCGGTCCGGTCGAACGGCAACTCCCCGTCGTCCAGCAGGCGAGCCGCCTGCGGGCCGGTGACACCGGCACCCCGCAACCATCGCGCGGCCTCGGTGTCCGTCGCGCGGCCGAAGGGACCGGACCCCGATTCGGGGGCGACCAGTACGACCGGGAAGTCCGCCTCGGGCACGGCGGGCAGCGACACGACGGCGTCGTCAGCCCCCGATGGGTCGGTCGTCGGCGGCGCCAGGTAGGGCAGGTCCAGTGCCGCCAACCGCTCGTGCATGCGCCGGTAGCTGGTGGTGCGATCCGCCTCGGAAACCCGCCGGGCCCGGCCGTCCGCAGCTCCGAACAGCACGCGCAGGTATGCGTCCACCGCTGCCGACGCCGCACCGGCTCCGGGATGCTCCTCGGCAGCCAGCCGCCGCAGGGCCGCGAGCCGGTCCGGCACCGCCCAGGCGACGAATCGCACCTGGGCCTCGGTCACGGCGAGTGCGTCCGGCAGATCGGACGTCGACGGCGAGGCGGCATCAGCCGCCCCACGGGGTGGCAGCGGGCCGGCATCGGCCACCACGCCGGGCGCCGCTTGGGATGCGCCCGTTCCGGCCGGTGCCGTGCCGGTCCGGCTCGCGGTCGGCGCCTCGACGGACGCATCACGGATCGCACCGGGTGCGCCACCACGCAGGCGGGGCAGCCACTGCCGGCTCGTGGTCAGGTAGTAGTCGGCGGTGAGTTCACCGGTTTCCGGATGCCGTCCGTGCACACCCGTGTCGTCGATCAGCACCGGCACGAGCAGCCACCGATCGGCGCCCGACACCGACTGCTCGACCCGGATGTGGCTGGTCAAGCCCTCCGGCGTCGCCTCGACCGGCTGGTGCCGGACGATCTCGCTCAGCTCGGCCACACGTTCCCGCAGCCGGTGGAGTTCCGTCTGCGCATGGAGGATCTTGTCCGACAGCTCGGCCATCTGCGCAGCGGCCGCCGTCGGTGTGAGTTCTCCCGAGTCGAGTTCATACTGAAGAGCCGCGTGGTCGGCGTTCAGATCCCTGAGCGCCCTCGCCCTGTCGACCATGGCACGCTGCATCTCACCGATGCGGATGCGACCGGTGCCCGTCGACTCAGCCGGGGTTACCGCGTCCGCGGCCACGAAGCGGTGCGGCACCGGCGCTTCCTCGGCCGTCGGTCGACCCGGTCGGGCCGCCAGGACGGTCGCCCCGACGTCGGGGAGCGGGAGGTTCACCACGATTCGCAACCCGAGCGAGTCCCCACCCACCGCGAGGTCGTCTCCGAGCGGCTCCGACCGGCCTCCGTCCGGCGGGAAGTAGCGGAACTCGCCAGGCTCCGTCCGAGTGCGGTCGACGGTTTGGTTCGGGGCGTAGACCACGGAGGCCGCCGAGACCTTTCCGTCGGCACCCAGGATGATGTCGACGGTGCTGGCGATCACCGGGGTGGCGAAACGGTCCCGGAAACGGCGGGCGAGCGCACCGTGCGGGCCGGACTCGTCGGCGGCCCCGCCCATGACCAGGAGCAGCGGCGGTGATTCTCCGGCGGATTGGACCGCCCAGCGGTCGATCAGTTCCTGGCCGGTGAGGTCGGCTGTCAGGTCGCTCAGGCGCCGGCCGTCCAATCCCGTCACCACGAGTGGCAGACGCGTCGAGTCGGTGGCCGCGTCGTACTCGCCGAAGATCACGTGCGCGGGTTCGATCGCGGTGAGTTGGGCCGGCACCGGGGCGGGGTGGTAGGCCCGGAACAGGTCCCGCTCGACGCGGAGCAGGTGGAGGGTGGAGTGACGTCCACCCGAGAACCGGCGGGCAACCTCGTCCTCCACCACGACCAGGTCGACACCCAGCGCGACGGCGATCGCACCGATGACCTCGTCGATCAGCGCGGAGTCCCACAGGGCCGGGTCACCGATCGCCTCGGGCAACAGGTGTGCGATGTGGCTGGCGCCCGTGGTGCCGTTCCCACCCACACGGCGCAGCATCCATGCCGCGCCGCTGCCCGGCACGGCGACGGCCGTGCCGAGAAGTCTCCGTAGACGCGGATCACGCTCGTTGACCAACTGGGAGATCCGCCGCCGAAGGACGGCCGAATCCAGAGGTCTCGTCGACGTGACCGGCAGTGCCTCGGCCAGGCCGAGGAGCGCCCGGTCGTCGAGGTCTTCGGCGACCAGCTCCCCAATGGTCCGCAACGGGAACCTGCTCGGGTCGTCCTGGACCACCTGCCGTACGTGCCGGATCAGGTCGTCCTCGTCGCGCACCTGCGACGGTAGCCGCAGCCCCTGGGCGCGGGCGCCGTCGAGAACGGCCCGGACCAGGCTGCCGGGTGCGTCGCCCACGTCGTTCGGCACCAGGTGGTGCTCATCGGCACCGACGGGTGCGGGATCCTCATCGTCGAGGAACCAGGTGAGGGTCGTACTCGGGCGGGCGGCGGCGACCAGGGACCCGGGCTGCCGCAGGCGCGCGATCGCCGCCGCCATGACGACGGCAGCGGTCGGCGGATGGCCGATCGACCGGAACGGGTCGACGCGCATCGGCTCGGGTCGGCTGACCCGACGATCCAGTCGCGTCGAGTCGTACGGGTCGACCTCGTACCCCAGATAGCCCAGCAGCTCGGTGCGCGTCGCCGGGCCGCCCGGGAGGAAGATCACCGCGAGCAACGCGCTGACGGCCAGCGGCGTCAGATCCAGTTCCGCGACCCGCGCGACCGGTTCGTAGAACTCGGAGCCGGAGACGGTCGCGGCACCGACACGTGCCCCGTCCCGTTGGAGCGCACGCAGGCCCTCCTCCATCTCCTTCCAGGTGTCGGGGTCATCGGTGAGGAACCATTCCCGCCGCGTCTCGAAACCCGCGAACGCGGCGAAGTCGGCGTCGACCGGTTGTGGCACGCGAACGTTCACGCGAACTGCGGAATCGAACTCAGCCCATTGGGGCATTGGCAGCTCGAGGCGGGCGCCGACGACCTCGTCGACGAATCCGGTCAGCGCCTGAAGCAGGTGTTCGATGTCGTGGCCGTGCCGCGACACGGTGTTGTGGTAGTCCCCGATGAGCCCCGCCTCCGAGGCGGACACCGCGAGGGCTTCCAGGACCTTCGCCCGTTCGTCTCCGGGCAGCGCCGACAGTTCGTCGAACGCCCAGCCGGCCCGCCGCGCCTGCGCGGTCAACGCAGGGTGGAGGCGTCCGGACGCCCAAGCGATTCCGCCGAGCCAGTCGACCCACTCCCTGACCATGCGTGGCAGCACCGCGAGGTCCCCGGTGCGGGCGGGCTCCTCGGCCTCCGGTCGGTCCTGAGGTGCGGGACGGGAGCCCGCCGTCAGTCCGATGGAGTCGGCGGTCAGCCAGAGGTCGACCTCGCCCGCCTGGTACGCCATCTCGACCAGGTCCGTCGCGGAGACGCCGGCCTGCTGCGCGAGAAGGCCCAGGTGTCGCGGTACGACGTCGTTCGAGGCCATCCCGATTCGGAGCAGTTTGCCGGTGAGGGACTCCCCGGGCGCCAGGTTCTGCCCCTTGGCCCGGATCCGCGCGATCGTCCGATCCACCACGACCTGCCGTGGCAGCGAACGCTCCATCATTTCGGTCAACTGCGTTCGGACGGGCTTCGGCACCTCACGCGAGTCCATCCGGAGTGCGTTGGCGAGCAGGAACAGGTAGCCGCCGTCGCGTTTCGTCGCCAGTTCCACCGGCACCCGGCCCACCCGAACGCTGTGGCCGGTGACCAGGTACCTGCTCAGACCGAGCGCGTCCGCCAGGGACTCGATGTCGTGTCGTGCCCAGTGGCCTTCGGGTTCCCGTGCGGCGAACTCGCGGCGTACCAGGTCGACGAGATCGAGAAGCGACCGGAGCGAGACCCCGTCGGCGCCGTCGAGATCCTCGGGGTCCATGCCGAGGATGTCGGCCTCCCACCGAAGAGCCCACCCGTCGAGTTGGCCGGGAGAGAGCTCGGCGAGGGCCGTCGTGCGCACGTCGACGTCGGTGAGGAAGGCGAGCCGACGCCGAGGTGACTTCGCGATCCGGTCGGGCAGCTCGATGCGTTCCAGGGAGCGCTTCACCTGCCGTGGATCCGTGGTCCGGGTCCGTGCGTTCAGCAGGGTCCGGAGCGGCGACAGCAACCGCACCGGCACCGACTCCTCGTTCGCCAGGCGGTAGATGTCCTTGGTTGTCCGTCCCAGGTTCCAGGTACCCAGCAGCTCCGGTGTGCGTTCGGAGAGGTATTCGTTGCGCCGGGTGTACTCGTAGAGCACGGTGGGCGGCACCTGGATCCGGCCAGCCATCTGGAGGACTGCCAGGTGGTCCAACCAGGGACGAAGGTATCTGTCTTCTTCGATCTCCCTCTCGGGTACGTCGATGAGCGTGGCCCAGGTCGGGGCGAGGACGATGTCCGCGCTCCGCTCGTCGGTCTCCGTCCGGCTTCGAGCCTCCGCCTGACCGTCGCTCACGGCTGCGGCCAGTTCGGCCGCGGAGAGGCCACCGGCCAGCCGGTCCCAGGCCGCCACGGTGGCGGCGAGCCGCGCAGCGGCCTCGACCGCCTGGGCCGCGACCGCGTTCGCGATCAACGCCGCCCCGGGCGCAGCGGTGGTGCCGGCTCCCACCACCAGACGGGCGATGTGCGTGGCCGCGACCTCGATCACCATGGCAGCCGTCCGATAGACGTGGCCCACCTCGGTCGTCCGAGTCAACGCGTGGAGTAGTGCGCGCACCCCGGTCAACATCGCGGCCAGGTCGTCCCGACCGGCGGACACCGGGGTCCGCACCCCGCTGGGTGACAGCGCCCGCACCAGGTCGGGAACCCGCACCGGCCGTGCCCGACCATCTCCGGCCGAGGGTATCGGCCGGTCGAGGTGCCGTTCTGTCCAGGCGCGTACGGCGTCGACCACCGCGTCGGTGGCCTGGACGGCTCCCCGAACCACCTCCGCCACGTCGGGTGAGGTGATGTCACGGGTCAGCGCGGGGACTGCCGCCGTCGCCGCCGACGCGACGATCGTCGCCTGCCGGGTCAGCGTTCCCAGGTCGGGGTCGGCGGCGACCTTCTCCGTGTCCTGCCACAGTTCCTCGGCCTCGACGAAACTGATCTCCGCCCACCGACGCAGCCTGTCACGACGATCGCGGACCGCCGTCGGCACGAACGTCCGGAGGCGGTCCAGGACCTCCAGCCCGGCCCCCTCCGGGCCTGAGCCGAGACCGGCTGCCCAGAACAGTGCGGAGGCGTTCCGACGACTCCGACCGGCACCGTCCGCCCTGGTCCAGGTCGAGCGACCGCTGTAGACGAGCGCGGCCAAGCTCGTGTGCTGTGCCTGCTGCTCGTCATCGTCCAGGATGGACAAAAGCGACTCGGACGACGAACTGCGGTCCGAGTCATCGTCGCTGTCAGTTGCGGTCCGGGTGTCGGCCCGGGGCCCGCGTACGCTGGCCGCCGTCTCCTCGGCGGTGGGCCACATCTGGAACTGGTCGTCGTTGTCGAAGTTGTCGTGCCGGTCGAGCAGCAGTCCGTCGGTGAGGTCGGCAGCGGGCTCTGCGTGGTACTCCGCGCCCGCGCGGCCCGGGTCCGCCCAGCGGCCGACCAGTTCCTCGATCTGCTGCATCGACGGTCGGCCCTGGGTGGGCATCTCCGTGATCCGTGCGAACAGCGGACGCAGCGGCATCAGCCTGCGCGGATGGATCTCCCAGTAGCTGGCGAGCCAGACCAGCAGATAGGGAGCCTCTGACACGCCCAGCCGATGGGCGAACATGAGCAGGTCGTCGGCCGACACCCGACCGGTGACCTCGACCAGCCGGACCAGAGCGGCGGCTTGGGCGGGGGGCAACGCGAGGCGGTCGGCCATCGCCGGCAGCGCTCGCCCGTCGACGCCGGGCATGACCAGCACCCGCCGCAGGTAGTAGTCGGGCACGCCGAGTCGCTCCGACCACGCGGCCACCTCGTCCGGGGTGGGCACGGCGGTGTGCTCGGGAGCGATCGGCGCCGGCGCTGCCGCCTCCGGCACCAACGGTAGGAGGACCTCGGCGACCCGGCCCCCGGGCACGTCACCCAGGGCCTCCCAGATGAGACCTTCGAGCATCGGAATCTCGGCCAGCGGGCGGAGCCGGTCCACCGGGAATCCGAGCCGCGCACTCCAGCGCACCCAGCGGTCGAGTCCGGGTCCGGTCGACTCGACCTGGGCCAGGAGGCGGTCGGCGGCCTGCTGTCCCTGCTCCCGGAGGCCGTCCGGTCCCGCGTCCGACAGCGGTGGCGCATCGGAGACGGCCGCCCGCAGCCGGTCGCCGAGGGCCAGGGCGAGGTCGACCGGGGGTACGCCAAGTCGCTCGGCCGCCGCCTGCAACGCGGCCGGGCCGCCCAAGCCGGTATCGGCGGCCAACTCCGTCAGGCCGGTGTCTGCCCGACGCCGGCCGTCGAGCGCGGCCCGGACGTACTCGTCGGGCATCTCGTGCAGCAGTTCCAGCGGTACCCCGACGTCGCGCAGCTCGCCCAACCACCTGCGGTCGGTGGGGGCCAGGTCCATCCGGCGGGTCAGCCGCATCAGCCACACCAGGTCGCTGTTGGTGCGGACCCCGGCGTCGGCCAGTGCCGGCCGGAGCCGGTCGACCCAGGTGCCCTCGTCCGGACCGACCTTGGACGAGCCGTCCGCAACCCGGGCCAGCACATCGCCGAGCGCCGCCGCGTCTGCGGGGGACACCGCCAGTTCACGGACCACACCGAACAGCGGACCGGGCCCGGCGAGCCCCGCCGCCTCGGATCGTTCCCGCAGGTCCAGCGGCACCGTGCCGAGGACCTCGACCAGGTCGACCAGTTTTCGGGCGTCTCCCCCCTCGCCCAGCATCCGCACCACCTGGTCGACCTGTCCCGGGTCGAAGCGCAGACGTCCGCCGGTCACCAGTCGCGCGACCTGGCGGGGTGGGATGGTGTTCGAGGTCAGCCACGTTCGCGTCGCCGGGTCGGCCACCAGGTCGGCGATGACGGGCGCCTTCTCGGACCGGGGTGGCACCAGTTCCACCGGGAAGGCCGGCACGGGCACCGCATCGACCGGCACGGTGCCGTCGTCGGCCGCGACGGAAGGTGGGCCGGGCGGTGCCAGATGCGGCAGGTCCAGCGCCGACGCCAACGCCGTCAGCCGGTCGTGCACGACGCGATAGGCGCTCGCCACCGCAGCAACGTCCCGCCGCGCGCTGTCGGGCTGTCGCTGATCCGGTGCGGTGGTCCCCGCCAACACCTCGCGGTACGTCTCCAGGTCGGCCAACGCCTCGCCGGCACCCGGACGGCCCTCGTCGGCCAACCGCCGCAGCTCGACGAGCCGGTCCGGCACCGCCCAACTGACCAGCCGTGCCTGCGCCCGGGTCACGACCAGCTCGTCCTCGACCCCGTTCGTCCGACCGGGAGCGGGCAGCGGGGCGATCGGTGCCGGACGAGACTCCTGGCTGGTTGCACCGATCGACACCGGCTCCTCAACGGGATCCACCGGACTACCGGTCCACTCCGGCGGATAGTCCGGAACCATCGATCCGTCCGGGGCTCGCCAGCCGTAAGGCTGCCCCACTGTGGACGTTGTCTCGTCGAGGCTCACCTGCGCGAGTGCCGCATCGAGGTCGTCGGCCGGCACCAGGACGACCGGCTCGGCCATCGTCACCCCGAAGGCCAGCCGATTCTCGAAGTCCGTCAGGTACGATCGCAGCCGGTGGCTCTCGACGGGCACGCTCGTCACCGGCACCAGCAGCACCGGTGTGTCCCGCTCCTGCTCGGGTAGCTGCCGCCGCAGCAGTTGGCCCACCCGCACCATCAGTGCGGCACCGCCGGGGATCGGCAGCCCCACCGGAAAAAGATCAGCATCCGCCTCGTACGCGAGCACGAGCGTGCCCTCGACCGGGGCGACGAGGTGCCGCTGCGCCACCGGCCCCAGCCACCAGACCCCGCTGCCGTCCCGCGTACGCCGCGACAGCGCGTGGTCGACCCAACGTCTGTCCTGCCCGAGGACCTGCTGCACGTACTCGGAGGTCAGTCCGTCGGAGGGCCAGGTCGTGTCCGGATGTGCGAGCCATTCCAGGAGTCGGGCCAGTTCCTGCTTGGCGCGACGCTCGTTGTCCTGCGGGACCAAGCGGCGGAAATCAGTGATGAGCCAGCTCATGATGGGCTCACCGGTGACCCCGGGGGCACCCGACTGGTAGTCGTCACCGAAATCGAGTTCGGGCCGATAGCCGGTCAGGGCCAGCAGAGCCCGCGTCACCACGGCCAGGCGTGGCACGGTGACGTGACCGATACCGAAGGCGTACGCCGTGGCGAAGCCCACCGGGAGCAGTTCCTCACGCGTGATGCCGAGCGTGTTGGTCAGGCCGTTGAGCACCTCGACGAGTTGGAACTCCGAGAGCCCTTCCGGTGCCGATTCCACCGCTCCTACCAGAGCGGCGGTCAGCATGAAGGGGTCGATGTCGAAGTCGTCCACGCCCGATGTGTGCTCAAGCTGCGAATCCTGGACGGCGTCCTCACCGAAGGCGCTGATCAGGAGTTGTCTGGTCCACGGCTCGGCGGTCTCATCAGGGGGCAGGTCGGTCAGCTCGGGTGGTTCGAGGACGGGCCGGTGGATCTGCACCAGGTCCGGGTCGACGCGACTGTCCGGGATGGCCATGAGCCGCTCGGCCAGCAACAGTCCGAGCTGCGCGATCTCCCACGGGGTGTCCCGGTCGGGAGCGCCGACAACGATCCTCGGCATGCCGCGATCGGACTCCACCGACGATGGCAGCGCTGTCGGGGACTCGTCGGCAGCGTGCACCCAGAGCGTCTGCCACACCGGCCTGATCCGCCAGTCCGTCTGGTTGATCCGCTGGAAGACCCCGCCTCCGAGGTTGACCAGACGCACGCCGCCGACCCCGAGGTCGAACATGGGCCATTGCGGCTTCGTGTGCACGGTGAAGTAGTCGGCGAAGAGGCTCATCGACTGTGTGTGCCACCGCGAGTACGGGACGAAATGATCGAACAGCGGATCGGCCGGGTCGATCTGGAAACCGGTCGGGAACGAGACCGCCAGCATCTGGCCCGCGCCGACTGTCGAAGCCAGCCCCACCGCCTCGGTCGGCGTCAGTGGATCACTTGTCACCACCTCTACCAGGGCGTTCGCCGGCAGTCGGTGCACGATGCCCGCAAGACGCGACGGGGCGTCTTCGGCTCGACCCAGCTCGAGCACCACGATGGGTCGGGAGTGGTGCACCAGTCGCGCGGAGTGGTCCTGCCGCTCACGCGACCGCCACAGATGTGTCCCGGCCGCGCTGCTCTTCGCCTGATAGCGGGAGAGCGACGGCACACTGGCGGCCGAGACCTCCCGCCAGTCCCGCACGGAGCCACCGGCCCGGAACTCCAGACTCGCACGATATGCCGGGCCTTCCAGACCGAGCCGAACCATCATGGTGTTGAGCACGGAGCTACGTGCCGATCGGCGCATCATCCGCGCTTCCAGCAGGTGCCGTACGGGCGGACCGAACTGCTCGATCTGTCTGACCTTGAGCACCTGGTCCGCGTTCCGGATGGCCAGCCCCTCTGCGTGATGCGCCATCCCCTTGATGTCCTCGTCGAGGGATGAATGGCGTAGCCACCACATGCGCAGTGCCAACGGATAGCGTGGATCGTCATGCGGAAGCGGCTGCGCCCACAGCACGTTCCGCACGTGATCGTTCGCGGTGATCAGGTGCATGGCATCGGGGTCGTTGGAGGCGCCGGCAACAAGCCGGCCCATCAGCACCCACTGCTCGGCATGGACCCCCTCATGCGCAAAGTCCGCGACCTTCTCGTCGACGGGGTCCGGCCTTCCGACCTGCACGGACCAACTCGCGCCCTGGAAGGCGGCTACGTAGGTCTCATCGCTCAGGTCCCTGACTTCAGTGAAGGCCGGCGGTATCCCGTAGCGGGTGCCGCTACCGAGGTACTCGAAGAGCAGGTCGCTCCTGCTCTGCCAGGCGCGGGTCTGGCCGCGCCTGGCACCCAGGGATTCGTACTCCTCCCGGGCTCGACGTCGTAGCTCCGTCCAGTAGGCCGGACTCACCGCCTGCAGCAACTCGTAGTCTTCGGCGACCTTGCTCGGCTTCCACTCCGCACCCCCGCGAACAAGCGTCGTGCCACGGCCCATCGCGAGGTCGACCAGCATGGCGGCGAGCGCACCGTCCAGGTCTGCCAGTCCGGGTGGGGTTACCCCTGGGAAGTACTCACCCTTCCGGCGTGCCGAGAAGTGGGGATTCACCGCCCCTTGACTCAAGATCGTTTCGCCGGTGTCCGGATCCACCGAGACCAGCCACCCTGCGATGACGGTGCTTCCCGGAAACTGCCCCAGGATGTCGGGTGCCGTCATCGGTGACGCCGCTGCCGTGGCCCGGCTCCCCCACACGTCGATACCACCGCGCGCCAGAACTGCGTACACCATCTCGCCGTCGGCGGGCATCCGGTGCAACCGGTCGACTCCGAAGGCCACCAGCCCGTTCGCCATGCCCGCGGTGCCATCGAACACCGGCTGGATACCGCCCGGATCGCCGTCCTGAGTCACGCGCTGCTGCAGGCCGGTGGTGAAGGCAAGCTCCGGCGGGATCGGCACGGAGGCCCAGAGCGTCTCCGTCTCCCAGCCCGGCCGCTGACTCTTGGAATACCAGTCGGGCCATTCCCGGCGTAGTTGTTTCTCGGTGAGCCCCGGGGGCACCACGATGATGGGAGCGTTCGGTGCCGAGCCGGACGCCGCCGTCCCCACCGACGACGATCCCGACCCGCTCCGCCGAGCTGACAACGACCCGGAGCCGCCCCTCCGTGCCGACGACGAGCCCGGCGCGCCACCCAGCACCCGAGGCGTCCACTCCCCGTTGACCAGGCGAAGGTCACCGGTGATCTCGCCCGTATCCGGGTGGATGCTGTGCACCCCCGCCTCGTCCACGACCACCGGGATCCGGACGTATCCGGTCCGGCCCTCCACCGCCTGCCGTACCCAGACGTGGCTGTGCGGAACGCCGTCCGGCGTCTCCTCGATCGGCTCGTGCTCAGTGATCTTGGTCAGCTCGGCGATTCGCGTCCGCTGACGATCGACCTCGGCAGCGATCTCCCACTCCCGTGCCGCCACGTCGGCAGTCCCGGCGGAGGCAGTCGGTTCCTCGGCGTCGCGGCCCCGGTCGACGGCGCTCGGCGCGGAGCGCAACTCCCGGAGCTCGGTGCCCGTCTCGATGAGTACGCGCCGCATCTCGGCCAGGCGTGCGTCCACCTCTGCGGAACGCTGTCCGACCACCGGCGGGTGATCCGCCCACGCTCCGGGCACCTCGGCGGACACGGCGGGTGCGGTCGGGGTGTCGTCGTCCACACTGACCGGTCGGCCGTCCACGCCGACCAGCAGCGCGGTGGTGGTGGCATCGCGCAGCGCCACCATCCGCCAGTCGTCGGTGAGCCGGGTGACGATCGGCGCTCCGTCCGACTCCGGCGACCCGATCCAGAGCACGTCCTCGCCGTCCGGCAGCAGCCACGCCACCGTCGGCCCGCCGCTGGGTGCCAGGAACGACACCAGCGCGGCCGAGTCCGGGGTGTCGCGCAGGGCATCGAGGAGCACGTCGGCGGCGATCGGCTCTGCGGTGCCGCCGACCAGATCCGGCAGGTCCGAGGCGGCGACCGGCAGCACCTTCCGGGCCAGGGTCTCCGCGTCGGCCTCGTTGCCCGCCCGGGCCAGGTGCACGGCAGCGGCCAGACTCCCGGGCGGAATCGTGTCCCGCAGCGCCAGTTGGATCTCTGCCAGGTCCGCCAACAGGGCGTCGACCCGCTGGCGGCCCGGCTTCTCCCCGGCCCTGATCCGTCCGTACGCACTCTGCAGCCCTGCCCGCCCGGCCACGTGTGACCACGGCAGCACCCGTACCGACGTGGCGTCGTCCCAGGACGTCTCGCGGCCACGCACGTCGACCGGTACCAGTTGCGGTGCGCGCGCCTCGCCCACCGGCACCTGCACCTGGAGGCGGTAGAGGTCGGCGAGGCCACCGAGGCCCGCCGGGTCGTCCGGGAGCGGCTGCCCTCCGCTGGCCCAGCGGTCGAGGTTCCCCGGCACCAGCACCAGGGCGTCGGGGAACGGCTGTGCGCGCAGGTAGTCCAGGCTGGCGGCGGAACGCGGCGTCTCCTCGATCAGGTGGACCAGCGTGCCGTCGTCAGGTGCCGGAGTGGTGACCGCGACCGCCTGGGCGACCAGGTTCGCCGTCTGGGTCATCGCGCCGGTGAGCACGAGTCGGCCGGGAACGGCCATGATCTCCTTGCAACCGTCCCCGCCGGGCACCTGATACCTCGCCTTGTCGCGACCTCATGCGGGTCGGCGCCACTGCGCCACGCCGCACCCGTCGTACACCATGGCACCCCGAAGCGGGATGCCCGAAAGTCCCCATTCGGGCCGTGGTCTCGTCCCCACGGGGGTCAGAAGATGCTGCGTCCCACCTCGACCATGTGCCGGAAGGCGCCGAGCACGCCCAGCGCCAACGGCACCATGAGCAGACTGGTGATCACCCCGAACACCTCGGCGCGGCTGCGGCGACGGGCCGAGGGGTGCACCATCGGCCCGTCGCGCGGCGGCTCGGGCGTCGAGGGACGCAACAGGCTCAGCGCCACCCCGGCTCCGGCGACGCCGAGCCCGGCCAGCACGAGCACGACCAGCGTCGCGCCGGGGCCCGCGCCGAGCATCCCGACGACCGCGAGGATCAGGCTGAAGCAGCCGACCAGTGCGGCGGTGCCGAGCAGGAGCAGTTCGGCGGAGAACGCCACCAGCCGGCAGCGGGCCATCAGGGCGATGCTGGCCACCGCGGTCAACGCGACCGCCCAGCCGCCGCCGTTCCAGGCCAGCACCGGGAGCGCTGCGGCCAGCGCGAGCGCCGGACCGACGAGCACCACCGAGAGCAGGCGGTGGGAACGGTCCACCAGGCCGACCGTGACCGGCAGGGCGGCCGTCTGGTCGGGTGGTCGGCGCTGTCCCCAGGACGCCACGGTGGCGGCGATCCGCCGGGCCACCGCGATGATCCCCATCGCCGTCACGGTGACCATCGCGGCGGCACCGGCGCGGTCGGTGTCCAGCGCCCGGATCAGGGACACCAGCGCCAGGCCGACGGTCAGGTGCAACTGCACCACGACCAACGCGGCGGTCGGGATGACCACCAGCGCCATCAGCGCGGCCAGGCAGGCGCCGAAGACCGCGCCGTCCCAGCGGTACGCCGTCACGCCCAGCACGCGGGTCACCAGCATGCCGGCCGCCGCCAGACACGGCACCGAGGTCAGCGCGACCGCCATCCGCAGCCAGTCCGGCACCACCTCGCGGTGCTGGGTGAGGCTCCACGCTCCGGCGAGCACACCCAACCCGGCCAGGACGAGCCCGGCGGCCGTGCCGGCACCGCCCTCGAACCGGAGTCCGGCCGTGATCGCGGCCACCGTCGTCCAGAGCAGACCCAGGCTGAGGACGATCGTCCCGCCCCGGAGCCGCTGCTGGCGATGCCGGTGGGTCTCGTCGGCGACGAGTTCCTCGATCTCCTCCACCAGTGGCGCGTCGTTCGGCTCCTGGGCGGCGTCGCGGAGGTACAGCACCTGGCCGTCGACCACGCCGACGTCGAGCAGGGTGGCGTCCAGCGGCAGCGGCGGGTGGCCGGCGGGGGCCAGGGACCAGGCCGGTGGAAGCACGTCGGCCCGGTCCTGGCCGCACATCTCGGCCAGGCGGGCCGAGTACTCGCCGACCGGTGCCCCGGAGGGCACCGACACGTCCAACCGGCGGCGGGTGCCGACCACCGTGATCCGGCTCCGTTCGCCGCTCATCGGTCCTCCCTGCACCCGAGCCGTGTCATCCGGCCACCTCCAGGTCGTCCACGTGCAGGTCGTCGGCCTCCAGGGTGCTCAGCTCGGCGGTGCTGGGCGCGTCCATCTCGGCGATCCGGGCGGCGTGCCGCTCGGTCATCATCTGGAAGACCTTGCGGGCGAACCGGCCGTTGCCGAAGCCCTCGCCCCGCAGAACGCCGTCGAAGTAGCTGAGCAGCGCGGCGCGACCGCCCTCCGCGACGTGGTACTGGTGCCGGCTCGCCTGCTTCTCCACGATCTGGACCAGTTCCACCGACGAGTAGTCCTCGAAGCTCAGCGTCCGGGAGAAGCGGGAGGAGAGGCCCGGGTTGGCGGCGACGAACTGCCGCATCTCGTCCGGGTAGCCGGCGACGATCACCACCACCTCGTCCCGGTGGTCCTCCATCAGCTTGACCAGCGTCGAGATCGCCTCCTGGCCGAAGTCGGTGCCGCCACCGGTGGGCACCAGGGCGTACGCCTCGTCGATGAAGAGCACGCCGCCGAGGGCCTTGCGGAAGGCCGCCTGGGTCTTCGGTGCGGTGTGTCCCACGTACTCGCCGACCAGCGTGCCCCGGTCGACCTCGATCAGATGGCCGCGTTCCAGCATGCCGAGCGCGGCGAGCAACTGCCCGTAGAGCCGGGCCACGGTGGTCTTGCCGGTGCCGGGATTGCCGGCGAAGACCAGGTGCCGGGACATCGGCGGCGGCGCGAGACCGGCCTCCCGACGACGTTTGACGGTCTGCACCAGCTTGACCATGGTGCCCACGTCCCGCTTGACCCGGGCCATCCCGACCAGGTCGTCGAGCTGCGCGAGCAGGTCGGCCAGCTCCGGCACCTTGCTGGAGGCACCGGCTCGCGTCGGGGCGGCGGGGCGGCGCGGACCGGCAGCGGCCGGCACCGCGCGGGCGGCGACGGGTTCGGTCGGCAGGGTCGCCTCGGCGACGTCGGTGCTCCAGCACTCCTCGAAGGTCGCCCGGCCCTGGTCGGTCTGGTCGACGTCGGCCCCGGCGTCGTGCACGTGGCAGCGCAGCAGCGCCGGATCGGCGTCCACGCCGACGTGTACGGCCGGGTAGTCGGTCCGGGAGATGTCGCAGTCGGTCAGGGTGCCGTGCGCGCCGTCACCCACGTACACGCCGTTCTTGCGGCACTCGCGCACGGTGAGGCTGCGGATCGTCGGCGCGGCGCCCTCCCAGAGCACCAGTCCGCTGCCGCCGATGTCGGTGATCTCGCACTCTTCGAGCGTCGGCGTGGCGTACGCGTCGACGAGCACCCCGGCCGCGCCACAGGAGGCGATCCGACAGTGCCGGGCCAGCAGCGCGGCATGCGGGGCGACCTCGATACCGGTCTGCTCGACGTCGCGGACCTCGCAGTCGGTCAGCAGCGGCCGGTGCGGGGTGTCCACGCGTACTCCGGCCCGGGAGTCGCTGACGGTCAAGCCGCGCAACTCGGCGTCGGCGCCGCCGTCGATCTGCACCCCGCCGAGTCCCGCGCCGGTGATCGTGCCGCCCTCCACCCGCAGCAGGGCACGGTCGGAGGCGCGTACCCCGAACTCGGGGGTGTCGGCGATCGTGCACTCGACCAGCGCGGCGCTGGCCGTGCCGGTGAGGTGCACCGCGCTGTACTCGGAGCGCCGCACCTCGCAGCCGTGCATCAGGATCCGCCCGTCGTCGGCGGCGTAGAGCCCGTTGGCGGCCGAATCGGCGAAGGCACCGTCGGTGAGGCGGACCTCGGCGCGTTCCCGGACGGCGAGCGCGGTCTGACCGGCCTGGTTGATCCGGCTGCCGGCCATCGAGAGTCGACTGTCGCCACCGGCCAGCACCCCGGGGCCCCGCGCGGCGTCCACGGTCGACTCGTCCAGGTGCAGGTGGCCGTACCCGGCGAGGAGCACCCCGGCGGAGGCCGCGCGGCTGATCGTGCACCGTCGGACGAGTACCCCACCGGTCTCGCCGGTCTCCCCGGCGCCCGGCGTTCCGGCGTGTTCCGGCCGCAGCGGCGGCCACCAGTCCGGGCCGAACGTCGCACTGCCGCTGATCCGGATGCCCTCGGCCGCCAGGTCGTGCAGTTGGCAGTCGGTCAGCCGGGCCTGCCCACCGCCGCTGACCTCGACGCCCACGCCGCCGCTGGGCCCGATCTCGCAGCGGGTGAGCGTCAGTGTGGCGTTCTCCGCCACCAGCGCGCCACCGCCGACGCTGCCCATCCGGCTGTCGACCAGGGTCACCTGGGCGCTGCCGGCGGCCTCGACGGCGGCGCCGCCGGTCTCCGTCACCTCGACCGAGGTGCCCTCCACCGTCGCCTGGTCGGCGACGATGAGCCCGGGCGCCGCCCCGGTACGCAGGATGGCGCAGTCCCGCAGCGTCGCCGACGCGTCCCCGCTGACCTGGACCGCGCCTCCGGTGACCGTGGTCGACTCCAACGCGATCCGGCCGGTGGCGGCGACCACCACGGCACCGGAGCCGCTCAACACGAACCCGCGGATCGTGGCCGACCCGGACCGTACGGCGAGCGCCGGCCCGTGCGGCGCGACCAGTTCGACCGCGCCGCCGTCGTTCTCGGCCACCAGCGTGACGGACTTGTCGACGGTCAACGACTCGCGGTACACCCCGGCCACCACCGACACCACCCCGCCGTCGCGGGCCGCCCGGATCGCCGAGGAGATGGTGCGGTGCCGACTCCACGGGCGGGTGGAGACCCGTTCGATCCGGCCGGACGGTGCGCTGGTCGGGGTGGAGACCGCGGGCTGCCCCGTCACTGGGCGATCACCTCAACCGCTGTGGATCGGAGTGGTCGGTCGGACGGTTCGCGGGCGGGTCGAACTCCGGTTCGGGATCCTTGCGGTCGTCGGAGCGCAGCACGGTACGCAGCCGGAACACCGACAGCGCCGTGACGGCCACCAGCACCAAGCCGATGAGCACGAAGATCGCCACCTGGCCACCGCTGGTCGACGATCCGCTGTCATCGGCGGACGGGCCGTTCGGGGCAGCCGCCCCTCCGTCGTTCTCCATCGCGGCGCTCACCGAGGTGAACGGGTCGATGACGCCGTCGCCGTAGGAGGCGGGGTCCTCCGGGGTGTCGGCGGTCCGGCTGGCCGTGCTCCGGATCCGTTCGGTCACCTGAGCGGCCGAGAGGTTCGGGTACGCGGACCGCACCAGGGCGGCCTGGCCGGCCGTGTAGGCGACCGCGTACTGGGTGCCGCTGCCGACGAAGTCACCCGCTCCGCCGATCCCGAGGCTGGCCACGTCCACGCCGGGGGCGACGACGTCCACCCCGCCGGCGCGGTAGCTGTCCGCCATCTTGCCGTCCCCGCCGATGCCACCGACCCGCAACATGCCCTGCTCCGGCAGCCCCGACTCCGGGTCGCTCGACTCCAGGTCGGCGGCGGAGACCACCACGATGTCGTGCTTGACCGCGGTGGCGATCGCCTCGGCGACCGCCGGGACGTTGGGGTCCACGTACGACCCGAGCGCGATCACGGTGGCACCGGCGGCCACCGCCACCTCGATGCCGGCCGCCTGGTCCGCCGGCTGCGCCTCGGCCTTGGTGGTGACCACCCGGATCGGCATCACGGTCGCCTCCGGAGCCACCCCCGTCACCTTGCGCTTCGAGCCGGACTGGGCGATGGCGATACCGGCCATCGCGGTGCCGGTGCCGAGGCAGTCGACGTCGCCCCGGCCGCTGCCGGCCACCACGTCCATGCCCTGGGTGACCCGGCCACGCAACTCGGCGAGGCTGCCGTCCACCCCGGAGTCCACGATCGCGATCATCTGGCCCTCACCGCGGCTGCGGGACCACGCCCGCTCCGGCGACATGCGCCGCTCCGCCCAGTCCGCACGGTCCTTGTCACCGCGCGATGCCGCCGATCCGCACTTGGCGCCCCCGGCACCGGAGTTCTTGGTGCCGCTCGGGCTCGGGCTGGGGCTGGGGCTGGCACCGATGGTGGGGCGGATCAACGGAGTACCGGCAGGTGGCGCGGCGGACGCTCCCGGTGAAGGTGAACGGGTGCTCGGGGGTGCCGGAGACGGTAGCGAGCCGTACTCGACCCCGCTGCCGACCGCGTCCCACGGCAGCACGAGACGCCAACCGGCGCGCAGCTGACTCGGGTCGGTGAGGGCGCCGCCGCCAGGCTGTGCCCGTCCGACGTTCAGGTTGAAGATCTCTTCCGCACGGTCCCGGCTGCCGAGGAAGCGCTCGGCGATGTCGCGCAGGCCCTCCGGCTTGCCTGCGTAGGCGGACTCCACCGTGTAGTACTTGACGTACGGTGCGGCCTGGGCGCGGGCCGGCAGGACGGGCAGCGCGGCCAGCAGTACGCCGAGCACCACCACCACGTACCGTCCCACCCGTGACGGGTACCGGCTGACCAACATCTCCCTCGCCCCCTCGTCGTGCCCGTCCCGGTGCGGACTCACGACTCCACGACGGTCCCGACCGCCGTGTCGTTCAGCCGCCGCGTCGGGAGTTTGGCGGTCACGCCGCCAGTTCGGCGGGCTCCCCGATGATGCCCCGGGCGGCGCGCAGAGCGTAGAACGACCGCGACCGCACGGTCCCCTCCGGGATGCCGATCCGGGCCGCCGCCTCGGCCACCGACACGTCGCCGTAGTAGAGCTCGACCAGCACCGCCCGGTGTTCCGGGGTGAGCTTGCGCAGCACGTCGGCCAGGGCGAACCGGTCGAGCAGGCCGTCGAACTCGTCGTCCGGCGAGTGGGCCCAGGTCACGTCCATCCCGTAGACCTCGGTCGGGCGGGCGGCCCGGGCGCGGGCCACGTCGATCGAGAGGTTCCGCGCCACGATGAACAGCCACCGGCGGATCGTGGCGTCGTCGGCGGGCAGTTCGCTCAGCCGGGACCAGGCCCGCAGCATGGTCTCCTGCAACAGGTCCTCGGCGAGTTGGCCCTGTCCCCGGGTCAGCCGGAGAAGGTAGTAGTACAACGGCTGGGCGTTCGCCGCGAAGACGCGACGCATCCGATCTTCGAGGTCGGCATCAGCCTCGACCCGCTCCTGCACACTCACGTTGGCACCCATCGTTGCAGCCCTCCCCAGGACCGGACCTTTCCCCAGCACCGCTCAAACGGGACGCTAGTGATCCGGGCCGCGGGCGGCGTGAGCCGAAGGACTCAGTGGGGCCCAGGTCTGGTCCCGGCAGCGCAGTCCGGCCGGGTCGGGACGGCGCTGCCCTACCGGGTCGGGGCGGTGCTGCCCGGCCGGGTCGTGGCATCCGCCCGGCTGGCGAGGAAGTCGGCCAGCGACATCTCCGGTTCACCCACCGTCCGCCAGCCGAGCCGGCCCGCCGAGAGCAGCCGTACGACCTCGACCTGCGCGTTGGCCTCGCGGGGCAGCAGCAGGCTCGCTCCGGCCTCCAGCATCGAGCCGGCCGCCGAGTGGATCTGCGGCAGGTCGCCGATCTGCGCCACGGTCGCCCGGACGTCGACGGCACACCGCCACGGCACCCGCAACTGCACCAGCATCCGGCCCTGACGGGCTCGTGGCCGGTTGCGCAGCAGCACCAGGCCCTGGTTCGGGGTCGCCGACCCGGGGTCGCGCACCAGCGCGTAGGCGAGCGCATCGGCGTCGTACGGCCAGCGCGGCAGGTCGGCCGGCAACCCCTCGATGCCGTGTGCCGCACCGGTGCAGCGCAGCGCCAGCGGAGGCGTGGACTCGGCGACCGCCTGGGGGGCGTACTGTCCCGACGCGTCGACACCGTAACCGGCGACGAGCCGGGTACGGCCCAGCAGACCGCCCGGGAGCAGGTACGACTCGTCCCGGTCGACGAGCAGCTCGTGCAGGGCCGGCGGCTCGTGCACGGTGATCGAGGACATGTCCACCGCGCCACCGGCGAGGACGCGTACCCTCAGCAGGTGCTCGTCCGCGCGCAGCGCGGCGGGCACCGGCGGACGGAGCGTGCCGACCAGGAACAGGTTCGAGGTGGGTACGCCGGTGCCGGTGGCGTCGGCCGGCGAACAGCCGGCGACCACGTACAGCTCGACCGGCTCGGCGTTCACCGTGGGCCGCTCGGCGATCCAGTAGCTCGCGTGCGAGACCGGCCGGCGGACGGTACCGAGCCGGGGGGCGGCACTGACCGGAAGTTCGAGCCCACCCGGCGGGGCGGGCCCGACGGGACGCCCGGGCACTGCCCCCGGACCGCGTTCCAGAGCCGGACCAGCAGCGGAAGGTAGCTCCTGGTCGTGGCCGACGCCGGGTCCGGCACTCGGCTGCGGCCCGATGCTCGGCGGCGACCCGGCGACCGCGCGCGGTCCCACCACCGGCCCGACCACCGGTCGCGGCGGGGCGATCTGCCGCTCGACGCGCCTCGGCTCGGTCCGGTGGGGCTGGGCCCAGCCGCCCGTCCGGTTCGGCGGCGGAGGTGCTGGTGGCGGCGGAGGTGGTGCGGCCGACGACAGCTCCGGGAACGAGTCGGCCGCAGCGGGCCCGGCGGGCGACGAGGGTGCCACAGCCGGTACGGGAAGCGGCGGCACGGGCGGCGGAAGGGCGGCGTGCACCGGGACCGGCGACACCGGGCCCGAGGTCACCACCGGCGTACGCCCCGCCGACGGCGGACCCGGGTACGCCCGGGCGTCGGAAGCCGGGGGCGCAGCGGACAGCCCGGGCTCGCCCGCCTGCTGCCGGTCGGCCGACGGCGTCGCCCCGGTCGCGGCGCTCCGCTGCCCGGCATCCGGGTCGGTGTCGGTCGGCTCCGGCATGCGTCCGCGCACCGGACGCCGGGGCCCGAGCTGCTCGGGCACCGGACGCCGCGCCGTCGACGACGTCGCCGGACGACCGGTGCCGGACGGACGATCGGCGGCTGCCGGTCGGCCGCTGCTCTCGGCCGTCACCAGCACACCGTCGTCGCTCTGCCAACGCCGCTGCGAGTCGTCCAGGTCGAGGCGCTGCCAGTCGACCGGACGGCCCCGGTCGTCGACCGCCCGGGCCGTACCGTCGACGGTGTCGAACGCGGCCTCCGGCGGCAGCACCCACACCTCGGCGCGAAGTCCCTCGACCAACCGGCTGCCGTAGCGGCGCACCCCGGCCTCGGCGGAGGCCGGGTAGCTGGCCAGCAGCAGCAGGTCCTCCCCCTGCCAACCGGCCGTACGGAGCATCCGTTGCAGTACCCGTGGCCCGAGCGCGTGCGGCCCGGAGTCGGCGTACTGCACCGCCCACCGGCCGTCGTTGAGAATGGTCAGGTCGATCCGGAACAGCCCGTGCTGGGCCCGCAGACTGCTGTACCGCGAGTTCATCGCCCGCTGCCGCGCAGGCGCGACGCTGACCAGCGGCGCACCCGGGTAGGGGGTGACGACCATCCGCCCGGCCGGTGACAGTCGGCCGTCCTGGTCCGGTTCGAAGCGCGGCGAGCCGGCCATCGGGGGCAGGTAGGTACGCCACTCGGCCGGCCCACCCGCCCGGTCCACCGCGCTCAGGTCCTGGCAGCTCTCCAGGATCTCCAGAGCAGAGGTACGCTCCGGTGCCCAGACGATCGCCCCGGTGTTCTTTGCGAACGCGGTCAGGTTGGCGTGCAGACGCTGCCGCTCCTCCGGGTCGGAGGGCCAGTGCAACCACATCCGGATCTCACTGCCGTAGAGCGGGACGTCGGAGAGGGCCGCGGCGAGCTGACGCCCACCGGTCACCTGGTAGGAGCCGGTGTAGTCGCCGACCACGAAGCCGCCGCCACGGACCGACACCCCGATCGTGGTCAGTTCCGGGTGCCCCGGGGCCAGGTCCACCGCAGCGGCCCGGCGGGCCACGAAATCGGCCCGGGTGGCCAACGTGAGCCCACCGGGCAGCGGCGCGGCGACGACACCGGACCGGGGACGCAGCACGCCGCCCGTCGTCTCGTACCAGCCGGGCAGGTCGGTGGCCATCGCCGGAGGTTGGACGACGAGCCATTCCGCCGGTCGCCCGGTACGGGCGTCGACCAGGCTGGGCTCCGGCTCGCGGTCGCCGTCGTAACGCAGCACACTGCCGATCGGGCTGATCAGCACGTCCCGACCGAGGATCCCCGCCAGCTCGGCGAAGATCTCCACGTGCGCCTCGGCGCCGTCCATCATGATCCGTACGTCGTCGCCGGCCCCACCGCCACGGCGGACCAGGTCGGCGAGATGTGCGGCGTCGAGCGGCGTCCCGCTGCCGCGCACGGCGACCGGCATGCCGTCCGGGCCGGTACGCAGCCAGATGTCGTAGAGCCCGTCGATCCGCCGGTGCTCCGGGCACCCCCGGGTAGCCGGTGTCGGCGGCAGCCTGCCGGTCATGACGCTCGTCCGTTCCTCGATGTCCCCCCTTGCACGTCCTCTCAACGGACGGCGGCACCTGGTTTTCTCAATCCGACGTCGGCGAGTCCGTGCCATCACCGCACTGAACACGGCGAGTCCCGCGTCCGTCGTGGGATGCACCGGGCAGAGAAGGGGAACGGCAATGGAACAGAATCTGGGTACGGTCGCGATCGTGTGCGACCAGCCGTTGTCGCGGGTCGGGATGGAGCGGCTGGTGCAGGACGAGCCGGGGCTCGCGCTCGGCCCCTCGGTCGCCTCGGTCGGCGAGTTGGAGCAGGCCGGACCGGCCGACTACCGGGTGATCTTCATCGACCTGCCGGCGCTGCCCGGCGGGACCGTGCTGGAGCTGATCGGGAAGCTGGCCACCCGTGGTGCGCCGCTGGTCTGCGCCACCTGGGAGCAGCCGCCGGGCCTGCTCTCCGCCGTCCGGGCCGGCGCCCGAGGCGTGATCACCCGGTACGCCGAGCAACCCGACGTACGCCTGGCGTTGCGGGTGGTCGCCACCGGCGGGCTGCACATCGGCGCGGAGCTGGCCGACCGGTTCGCGACGGACCTGTCGCGCCCGGCGGACGCCGACGAGAACGGCCTGGCCCCGCGCGAGGTGGAGACGCTGCGCTGGATCGCGCTCGGGCTCACCCACGCGCAGATCGCCACCCGGATGGGCCTGTCCCAGGCGACCGTGAACACGTACGCCAAGCGGATCCGGGCCAAGCTCAACGTGACCAACAAGGCGGAGCTGACCCGGATGGCGATCGAGCTGGGTCATGTGGCCCAGGGACGCGTCGCACACGGTCGGCTGTCCCACGGCCACCTGACCCACGGCTGGCGCGCCGCCTCGTAGCCCCCTCCACTCAGGACAGTTCGGCACCGGGCTCCTTCGTCGGCCGCACCGAGATCGACCAGCGGGACGGGGTCACCTCACCGAGAACCACCGGCACCTGCACACCGGCCGTCCGCAACTCGCGGGCCACCCGTCCATCTCCGTTGGCGAGCCGGGCGCACACCACGATGCCCGGAGTCGGCGACGGCTCCACGTCGGACAGTTGTTCCGCACGGTTGCACCCGTTCGGGAGGGAGTCGCCGAGGATGTCCCCGACCACCGTCACCTCGTTGCCGTCGGCCAGGGCCTGCCGGATCAGCCGTCGGGCGTACCGCTGCCCGTCGGGCAGGCTGCCGGCGACGGTCAGCACGTCCGGGCAACGGACCAGGTCGACGTAGAGCCGCCAGCCGTCGCGGTCGCCGAGTAGCAGCGGCAGGGTCGCCGCCGGTGGCGCCTCGCCGGGGCCGTACCAGCCGAACGGCGCCGCCGCAGCGTCCCGGGCCCCGTTCAGGGACACGCTCAGGTCGAGCCCCTCGGCTCGCAGGTCGGCGCTCAGCTCGGCGTCGCCGACCTCCGGCCGACTCCTACCGGCGGACGACTCCGGCAGGTGCGGCACCGGAGGTGACGGCGTCGGCGTCCGGCGCGGCAGTTCGAGGGAGGGCGGTCCCACCGGCCGCAGCCGATCGCCCAGCGACGGCCGCACCGGCCGCTCGGGCGGGGTGGGCCGGTCCGGCGCCGTCGGCCATTCCGGCCGCTCGGGCGTCGTCGGCGGGAGGTGCGGAGTCCGTGACGTGGCGGTCGCCGGGTACGGGTCCATCACCGGTGGCGCGGAGGAGTGTGCCCCGGCCAGGACGAGTTCGCGGTCGGCGTCGGCGGGCGGCAGGCCGGACCGCCCCGGGTGGCCGTGCACCGGTGGTACGTCCGACGGCGACGGCGGGTCCGACAGCGGCAGCGGGTCATTCACCTGCCGCGCCGTGTCCTGTCGCGCACCACGTCCACCGCGCAGCACTGCCACCGCCACCGCGAACAGCATGACGGCCGCGAACACCCCGATGGCCTCGAAGATGGGGGCGCCCTGCCGCCCCGGAGTAGCCAGGTCCCGAGTAGGCGGTGGTGCCGCCTGGGTCGCCACCGGGTACTCGTCGTACACGCCGGGGCCGCTGGCGTCGGCGGGCAGCGTCAGAATCCAGCCGGGTTTCAGGACCATCGGGTCGGTCAGCTGCCCACCGTCCGGCTGCGGACGGCCCCTGGTCAGCTCGAAGATCTCCAGGTGCCGCCGGCCGGTGCCGAGGGTACGGGCGGCGATCTCGTACAGCGACTCGCGCTGGCCGGCGACCGGTTCACCGACGACGTAGTACTTGGACCCGGCCGGGGCGGTCGGCGTGTCGGCCGGGGCGGCGTGGACCGGCCCGACCGGCCCGATCACGGCCAGGGCGGTGAGGCACACCACGACGATCCGGCGTAGCCCTCGCACTGTTCCCCTCCACTTCCGACTCACTGGCTGCCGACGGTCGTCACCGGCCGCAGGTGGCACGTACGGCGGAAACCGCGAGCCGGGCGTCTGCGGCTCCCGCCGCCCGCGCCGTCACCCGTACCGCCAACTCGTTGGTGCGCAGCGGGAACGCGCCGACATCCACCCAGCGCCCGGTGTTCTGCGCCTGGTTGACCTCGAACTCGGCGTACCCGACACCGCCGCGCCCGGCCAGCACCTCGTAGCGGACGCTGGTCACCCAGGTACCGGCAGCGGACGGATCGCGCGGCACGTACACCTCGACGCGGCACTGCCCGCCGGTGGACGGGACGAACCACCACTGGGCGTACTGGCCAGCGTCGTTGCTGATCGGCAGGGTCTGGAAGGTGCCCCTACAGCCGCCCTCGGCCCAACCGCCGCCGGCCACCGTACGCCACTGGTCGGTCCGTCCCTGCACGTCGAACCCGTGCTCGTTGGTGCCGTCGCAGCCCCAGCCCGCGACCGCCGTGTAGCCCGGGTCCGTCGCCCCGGCCTTGGAGCGCGGGCTGATGAGCTGCCAGAAGACGCCCACGACCAGTGAGAGCAGCACACACACCGCGGTCACCGTGATCAGCGTCGGCAGCCTGACCGACAACCGGTCACTGGCCGGCTTCGACCCGGCATGCTCGACGAACGCGGCGACGAAGTCCGACCGCCACCGCACCGCCCGCCGGGCCGGAGTCTGTGTCGCCTCGGTGGGGTCCACGATCGGTCGCTACCCGGCCAGCCTGTTGATCGACTCGGTCAGCAGCGTCATCCGCTCGGAAGCCTGTACGCGCAACTGCTCGGCCCCGTCCCGCAGCGCCGCCAACACCAGGTCGGCCAGCTCGTCCGCGTCACAGGACTCCATCAGCTGCGGGTCGATGTACACCGCCTGGTAATCGCTGTCGGCCACAGTGACCGTCACGCCCCCGCCGGCGGCGGACCCGACGACCTCGCTTTTGCTCATCGACTGCGCCAGTTCGGCGACCTCGTGCTCGATCGCCTGGGTCCGAGCCAACAGCCCGCTGAAATCCGCCTGCCCGCTCACCACACCAGCCCCTTCCTCACCGATCCGCGTCCACCCGGCCGCACACGGCCGTATGAACGATGGCCCCAGCCTCGCAGGCCGCACGGAGCACCCGGTAGTCCCTCATCCGGCCCCCAGTCCGGCAAGGCATGCCATCGCCTGCTTCCCCAGAGGACACGCCGACGTCCCGGAACGGGGACGTCACTCCTCCCCCCTCGCCCGAACCGTCGATCCGACACCTTCAGTACGCCTCCTGCCCGAGGTAGGCGCTGTAGTGCGTGTCGGTCAGGCCGGCTTCCTCAGCCACTTCCCGCCGGGCTGCCCGAAGTGGTGCCTCGTCTGGTTCGAGGCGACCCTTCGGAGCGACGGTCTGCCGCTCGCCGGTCCTACGGACCTGATCGAGCAACAGGAAGTCCGGCTTCCGCAGATCGCCGGCGGTGACGACGGCCCCAGCAGAGGCGTATCGACGGATCATGGCTGGGTGCCTCCCGCAGTCTCCGAAGAAGGACTCGGTGCCCCCGTCCGGGGTCGTCGATCACGACAAGTTGCCCGCTATCGGACTCAACTCGAACTCGGGTCTGAGGTACCGCCCGAGCGTGGTCGTCAGCGTTCAGATGCCGGTGATGCCGTAGTTGTCCCACCACGCGCGGCGGTGTGTGCGGAGAGTTCCGGCGAGTCGAGTCAACAGGAGCGAGTTGCCGTTCAGTACCAACGCGGCGTCCTCGGGTCGGCTGGCGAGCACGCGGGCTACGGCCGTGACCATGTGTGGTGTCGCGGTGCGCAGGGCGTCGTCCTTGGGCATGTGGAAGACGATGTTGACGTAGGTGTCGGGTTCCCACTCCCACTGGGAGCCGTCTTCGTCTTCGGCGTCGAAGTAGCCGTTGCTGCCTCCACAGATGCTGAGGCTGTACCCGGACGTGTCCGCCAAGTCCGCGCTCAGCAGGCGGGGATAGCCGGGTCGGAGCGACTCCTCGACGCCTTCTGGGGCGGCGAGTTCGGCCACCTGTTCCAGCGGTATGGCGCCTGCCAGTGTCAGTCGGTACTCGATAGCCACCTGCTGCCTGCCCTCTCAGTCTCGCCGGACGAGTTGAATGATCTCACCGCTGCGGGTCACCGCCGTAAGTTCCTTGAGCTGGTGAATCGGCCAGCCGTCGACTGCTTCTGCTGGGGGCGCCAGCAGAAATGTATCGACTCGGGTCTGAGGAGTTTGGCAGTGGGATGCAACATCGTTCGATAAGCTGACCGAGCGGAACCTGTCAAGTCAACTGAGACAATTTCTTGATTTTGTTTAGCTTTGTGCTGGTGGAAGAGGGGCTCCGGCCGAGGTCACGGCCTGTTCCGGGTGGCTGTTGTCGGGTTTGTTGATCCATGCCCGGTCCGGTAGCTGGGGTGGTTGGGGACGGCGGCGTCCGAACCGTTCGGGATGTGCGGCCCAGGCGGCGTCGAGGGTGCGTTGCCGCTGTTCACGGATCTGTCCGGCGGTGCCGTGGTGGACCGATGCCGGGGTGTGCAGGCCGATCCCGGAGTGCCGGTGTTCGTGGTTGTAGTAGCTGTAGAACGCTTCGCAGTGCTGTCGGGCGTGCTGGATCGATCCGAACCGCTCTGGGAACGTGGGGTCGTACTTGAGTGTCTTGAAGCTGGCCTCGATGTACGGGTTGTCGTTGGAGGTCTTGGGCCGGCTGTGGCTGCGGCCGATTTTGAGATCGGTCAGCAGCTGGGTGACGGTCTTGCTGGTCATCGCGGCGCCGCGGTCGGCGTGCACGGTCAGCTGATCGGGGTTCACGCGTTCGCGGGCGGCGGCGTCGGCGATCAGCGCTTCGGCGAGTTGGCCGTCCTCGTGGGCGGCGACCATGTGCCCGACGACGTAGCGGGACCAGATGTCGATCACCGTGTAAAGGTGGAACCAGACGCCCTTGACCGGGCCGCGCAGCTTCGTGATGTCCCACGACCACACCTGATTCGCGGCGTCGGCGACCAGTTCGGGTTTGGTCCGGGCCGGATGGGTGGCCTGGCTGCGGCGTTCGCCGGTCTGCCCGGCGGCCCGCAGAATCCGGTACATCGTGGACTCCGAGCACCACCAGCGGCCCTCGTCGAGTTCGCGGGCCCACACCTGCGCCGGGGCCAGATCCACGTATGGCGGGCTGTTGAGCAGGTCCAGGACCTGCCGGCGTTCAGGCTCGGTCAGCGCGGACGGCGGCGGCTTACGCGGTGCTCTCGGCCGGGAGACCAGCGGCGGGGCACTACGGCGATACAGCGTCGCCCTGGACAGGCCGGTCAGCCGGCACGCGGGCGCGATGCCCCACAACGGCGTCAGCGCCGCCTGCGCCTCGGCGAGGACGAGTTCGGCATCGCCACGGCATCCGCGCTCTCGGAGAGCAGTTCCAAGAGCGCGTGAGCTTTTCCCATGATCGACAACGCGGTCTGGGTCTTGTTCAACTCGGCCTGCAGGCGGGCGTTCTCCCGCTGAAGACGGGAAAGTTCAGCGTTCTCGGCCTTCTTCGCCGCCCGCGCAGCCGATTGCCGCCGGTCCGTCAGGCCGGCCGCGGCTCCGGCATCCCGCGCCTTGCGCCAGTCGAGAAGGTGTGAACCGTACAGCCGTTCCCGGCGCAGAATCGCCCCGCGAGCCGCCGCATCCGGCGCCGACTCGTACTCGTCCAGAATCCTCGCCTTGAACTCCGCGGTGAATGTCCGCCGCTGGGGCCGGGCGTCCGGATCCAGACTCTCATGGGGCCTCGACGTCATGCTGATGTGCTCTCCTCAGGGCCGTCCAGGAAGAGTATCCCCTGGTAGACGGGCTGTCTCACATCAGCGTGACAGGGAGGGGAGTCGAGGTTCTGGCGGCGCTGGTTCTGGCCTAGACAAGCCTCACATGACGTGGGCAAGTCCGGCCGGCCCGGCCTCGGTGGGCATGCGACCGTGATTGGGCTGCTGGACTCGAAGGAACTGGGCGAGATCAGCGATTCGCCGCAGTGGGTCGAGGTCCGGCGGCAGCAGGACGTCGTCACTGAGTAGCTGGGATACCGCGTTCCGGACGGCGGTGTGTAGCGGTGAGTCGTCAACGACTGTGTCGTGCACGAGGAGTCCGTCTCGGTGCGCCGTGACCCGGTGCTGGTTGCGATCGAGTTGCCAGCCATCGGGGGCGGTGACGGGATCGAGGTGTGCGACGAAGCGGGTTCGCCCGGCACGGACACTGATGTGGCGGTGCCTGTCGTCGGATGGCCTGCGGTTGCGCAACCATCGATCTTGGCCGCTTGGGCCAACTCTGGGGGTGCTTCCAAGGATCACGGTGGAGCCGGTGATGGTGGTGGCGAGCTCGAGGCCGATGTGACGGTTGTCGACGACGATGTTCGTTCTCTCGGTGAGTGCCGAGACGAACGTGTGCGGATCGTAGGTGGCGGTCAACTCGCTGCGGTGCGGGGCGCTGGCAAGGTAGGTTGCCCAGGCATTCGAGGGTAGGAGGTGGCGTAGTGCTGCGAGCATATGCAGCCACTCGTAGCCGAGTACTCCGTAGGAGCGGTCAACGAAGCGTCCGTGAGCTATGTCGACGGCGCGGTTCTTGCTGAACGTGATCCCGATATGGTCCAAGCTCGAGTGCGGCTCGAGTTCTCCGATGAGTCGTCGTAGCACTTCGATCGCTCGGCTGTACCGGTACTGGTCGACGACGACCAGCCGGGCGTTGCTGTGGCTGGACAGAAGAGCAGTCAGGTCGGCGATCTCGTGGCCTTGGCAGGCTGGCTTTTCGAGCAGAACTCGTGCCTGCGGGTCTCGCTCTAGGATCGCTCGAAGAACTGGAAGGTGGTCGGCTGTGGGGCAGCACACGGACCACAGCGCTACGGACGACCCCACGACGTCGGGCAGCTCGTCGACGCCGGCGGTAAAGCTCCGGAAACCTTTCGGGAGGTCTTGGTGCTTGGGATCGAGGATGGTCAGTGATGCCCCCGCCTCGGCGAGGATCTCCGCGTGAAGTCGTCCGGCAACGCCGTAGCCGATCACGCAGGCCCTCAGCCCGTTGACATCAGGGCTGTGCCGAGGACGGGGCTCGTCGGCGGTAGGCGATTCGTTGTTCGGTGTGGTGGCGAGGTAGGTGTCGTAGTACGCCTCATATAGGCCCGAGGCCCGAATGACGTGGTCGACAACCTCGACGTGTACGCCCGGTGCGAGTTGGCTGGCGTTCTGGCACAACCATCCAGCAGCGATGAGGGTGCCAGCCCGGTAGGCGTCATAGCCCTGGTTGGGAATGGCGTCGGCCTCGAACAGGTTGAGGGAGCGACCGTCCCCGAGGACGGTGTACGTGCCGTGCGCCGTCGAGACGGTAGCGGCGACCAACCCCGGGTACGAGCGTCGCGGTTCGGGCGTAGTGGGGTGCGGCGAGCAGGCTGAAATCCTTGGTGGCGAAGGGTGCAAAGAAGACATCGTCCGGCATGAGAGCCAGGTCATTGGCGGTGATGGCCTGGTCGCCGGTGGTACCGACGACCAGGAACGGCGGTGCGGCGCGTAGCGCGTCTGCTACGCAGCGGTGGGTTGGATATGCGCCTTCGGCAGCGGTGATGAGGGCGAGCGGGTCGGTGTCGGTCACGTGGACCTGGGCGCCTTGAGATCGGAGTGAGGCGGCGAGACGGGAGCCAAGCTCGCCGAACCCGACCATGAGCACAGTTCGTCCACTGAGTTTGTGGGCGGCGAGGAGCGCGCGGAGACGCCGGGCGCAGGAGTCGGCGATCTCTGGGTAGCCGAGCCGAGTCTTGAGTCCGGACCGGGCGAGGTTGAGAACCGGGATCGTCAGCGGTCCCGCGCTGGCGATGCGCTTGAGCCCGGACACGGTCAGTTCGATGACGGCGTCGACGCGCCGCAAGGTGTTGTCGCCGCCGTAGCCCTGTGCGATAAGGCCGCCGTCGTCGATGACGAGCACGCGGCGTCCCTCGTTGTGGGCGTCGTCGATGAAGGTGTCGAGACTGGCTCGCGCAGCCGCTAGTTCCTTCTCGTGGTCGGCGGATGCGTTGACTGCGGTGTTGTCCAAAGCGCCGCTGGCAATGCCATGGGCGAGCAGCGTTGCGTGGATGCGGTCGCGGCGGTGGGTGCGATCGCCCTTGTTGAGGGCGTAGATCCAGCGGGCGGGAATCCCGGCGTGGTGGATGCCGAGGATGAACCCAAGGGTGTTCTCGACGTAGTGGTCGCGGAAGATCATGGCCCAGCTCTCGACGCCGAGATTGCAGGTCGCATACCGGCTCACGAGAGGTAGATGGGCACGGATGCGGTCAAGTTCTCCGGTTGAGTGGCGACGCAGCCGCAATTTCAGGTCGTGGAGAAGTGCCGCCTCCGCAGGGTCGGCGGCGGTGGCATCGATCAGGATCTCCAGGTGCGTTTCGGGCTCTAGGTTGTGGGTCTGGGCATCCGGAGCGGGCGGGAGGTGGACGCGCCAGCGGACGTTGATGTCGCCGTGTCGGCCGGCGATGACGGCCATGTCGGGATGGAAATGGGTGAGGCGTAGGTCCCACCCGGCGGCGATCTGCTCCAGCGCCGAACGCAGATCGTTTGGGGTGAGTGGCCCGTACAGCACGTGCCAGCTCGGACCGTGCGGAGGGTTCTCGATGGTCGGGGCAGTCATGATTTCCCTCGCTCTTCGCGCGGAGATGCGTGGTGTCAGCGGCGGGTGATGAGGTCGTCGAGCATGGCGTCGGTGTCGGCCTGGTGGTCGAGCAGGACGCGCACCGCGTGGTGGCGTTGGAGCCAGAACTCATTGAGGGCGTCCTGGAACAGGCCGGGTTTGAGGTAGTGCTGCTTGACGCCGTACAGGCTCTTGAGTAGTTGGAGTAGTGCCACCTGGGCGCTGGCGCGGATGTCGTGGTCTGCGACCGTGGGGTTGGCTTGCACGTAGGCTTCGATCAGCGTGCGTGCGGTGGCGAGCCAGTCGGCGGTGGTGGCGACGGTGTTGGGGTAGAAGGCTATTCGCCCTACCTCGTATGCGATGAAGAATGGATCCGGTGGCCGGAAGTCGATCACGGCAGACAACCGGTCGGCGTTGAAGAGCACGTTCACGGGGCTGTAATCACCGTGCAGGACCTGGGTGGTTAGCGTTGGCAGGCCGTCCATGAGTTGGGGGATCTCCTTGACTGAGTCTCGCCGCTCGGCGAGCGTTCGCGCGGCCTGCACGTCGAACGGCTCCGCGATGCCTGCCGCGATGCGGGCCTCGGCCATCCCCGTGAGCCGGTCGATGGTTGCGGCCAGATCCGGTACGTTGACGCCGCGCCACCGCTGCTCCTGGGCTGAAGGTCCGGCGCTGGCCGGCAGTGCGGCGAAGGTGGCGTGGATACGGCCGAGCGCCGCGCCTGCCTCTCGGGCCTGGGCTGCGGTGAGATCAGCGGTGACAACGGCACCCGGCATCCATTCCCATACAGAGATCGCGTGCCGGGTGCTGGTGTCGACAGGCTCTCCGTCGCGATTGTGGAGGAGGCCGGCGACCGGTATGCCGTGAAGACCTGCGAGGGCCGACAGCTCGGTGGCGTCTGCTTCTCGGGCCAGATCAATGCCGGGAGGGTAGTTCTTGACGAACACCTCCCGGCCCGCGCATGTCGCCCGGTAGTTGGTCGTGCCCTGTCCGATGGGAATCTGCACGAGGGAGTCCGGCACGAGTCCGTAGCGGCGCGCGAGGACGCCGCCGATCGTCGCCGAGGGCTCCATCGTAAGGTCGGTCATCAAGATCGCTCTCCTGTCGTTTAGTTGATGAGCTGCTGGAACAGGGGGTGCAGTCGCGGCTACACGGCGACTGCTGGATGCGGACCCATGTGTGCTCCCCAGCACGCCTGGTTTCTCATCCCGCGGCCCCTCGAAGGCGGTTGGGGCAGCGGACGGTACGAGCAAGTCAGCTGGAACCTCATGGGCCAGCCTCCAGGCTTGAGCGCCACCACCTCACGGCGTAGCGATACCGGGACATACATTCCTGCACGCTGCGGTCGGCGCCGGTCCACTCGAATGCGACCTCGACGTGGCCGTCGTCGCCTGCGCGGCCGAATGTCTGCGCCACGATGCGGTGGCCGCCGCCGGTCAGGCCGTAGCCGTTATCGCTGATATGGACGACTCGAGTGTGTCTTTCGAGCGCGGCCAGGTCATCGCCGAGGCTGTTGAGGCTGCCGGCTCGCAGGTACGCGCTGTGGACCTGAGCTGTGTCGATCAACAGCGCGAGCCCCTCGACACGGTCGAGGTATGCCGCCATCGAGGCGAGCGGCTGTCCCGTAAACCACGCCGGATCATGTAGCTCGATCAGCGTCGTCATCCCATACTGGGCGAGGTTCGGCAGCGCGATGCCGGCCCACTCTCGCTGCTCGATGACACGCCGGGCGAGCAGACGGACAGAGTGCGTCCCCAGCAAGGCGGTGGCGTCGGCTAGGCGGTCAAGCTCGGCGTTGGCCCGCCGGTATGCCTGCGTACCCGGCCGGTTGAAGTCGGCTAAATCAAGATCAGCCGTGACCGCCGTAATCGGTGGGCTCGACTGGGCACGGCAGGCCCACCGATCGAGCGTGGTGGTGTCACGCCTGGCCAGGTCGAACCCGCGCTGGCCACCGCGCAGGTGCAGGAAGGGGATCTGGTACGCCGTCGAGAGCGCGAACAGGTCCTCCATCTCGATGCCGCGGATGCCGATGCTGTAGAGGCCCACCGCAGCCACGGTCCGTCTGGTCACGGCCACTCCAAGATCACAAAAGGCGGGGTGGGGCGTTGCCGGCTGGTCAGCGCCGCGTAGAACGGACCGGTCCGGTCGCCGGGGATGGTGTCGAACCAGCCCGGCATACCGTCAATGTCGACCGTGCGGGCGACCCAGCGAAGCACTGTCCGGAACATCTCCTGCCGTAACTCGTCGGGATGACCAGCGAGTTCGTGCATGCCAACTATGGCTACGCCCCGTCGATGGAATACCGCAGAAGGCAAACTCGTCTCGTCACGCGGCGTGCCCAGAAGGCCGACGGATCCGCCCGGTGCCACTACGTCCAACGCCTGCGCCGATCGCCCCGTGCAGTCGATGACCAGCTGAAACGTGCCATTGGGCGGCTGGCTAACCACGGTGACCTGCGGCAACTCCACCACAGCGGGTTGCGGATGCGAGGTCACGACCACCACCTGTGGGACACCGAGGCGTTTGAGCTCGAGCACACAGCCAACTGCGAGCGGACCGCCCCCAAACACGACGGCTTCCCGCAGACGACTCTGCGGCGGCCAACGGTGCAGGCCAAGGGCTGCCATCAGCTGGAAGCGGGCTACCGCAACATGTCCGGGTCTGGTGCCCGCCGGGATCGGCAGCGCACGGCGATCCTCGAACTGCGCAGCAGCCCCGTGGGGTACTGGCACAAGTCGTTGCTCACCCTCCGGCAGCCCGATCACGGTCATGTATCCGGCCGGGTGGTCATCACCCCGCTCGGATGCAGCCAGCCGGCGCAGCTCGGTGCCGGGGCTGACGACGCTGTATCGCGCGGCCATCCAGCCATTCGGAGCCGGCTTCGGCAAGACATGCGTGGCGGCACCTCGGCGGAAGATGATTCGGGCACCGACGTAATGGCGATCGGTCATGGCCATCTCTCCAGCAGCGGAGGCAGCCCGGCGACGTGGGTGATCACCGGGACGTCTTCGGGACATCCCTGCGGGGGCGGGCCAGCGTTCACCAGCACTGCACGCATGCCAGAGGCACGCGGGCCGGTGACATCCTTGGCGAGAGTGTCGCCGACGAAGACAATCTTCGCTGGTGCACTACCAGCGGCCTCCGCGACTTTCGCGTAGAAGCGGGGATTTGGCTTGACCGTACCGCCTGCGTTCCGCAGCTCGGCGTCGATATAGGCGGCGGATCTGGGCTGTGAGCTGGGCAAACAGCGGTGGGCCCGGTGACGGGGCGTGTCACTAGGCGGCTGTGTTGTCGCAGGTCAGGCGGTTGCGGGTGTGGCGTCGAAGATCCGGGGCGGCTCGGCGATCTTCAGCTTGGTGAGCAGGGCCTTCTGGGGTTGGGACAGCTCGGTGCGCTGGGCGAACGTGCCGGCGGGGCCGGTGAACACGCCCAGGTGCAGCCGGTCGATCTCGGTGCGGATCGCGGTCCAGGTGCGGCCGGTCTCGGTCTCGGCGACCCGGATCAGCAGCAGGGCCAGCCAGCAGAGCAGGATGTGAGCGCGGATGCGGTCCTCGCGGCGGTGGAACACCGGGCGCAGGTCGAGGGTGGTCTTCATGTCGCGCCAGCCGCGTTCGACTTCGAGGAGCTGCTTGTAGCCCAGGGCGATGTCCTCGGCCGACAGTGTCGGGTCGGAGCAGCGCAGCAGGTACTTGCCGTCCAGGCGCTGTTCGGCCTTGACCTTGGCCTGGTCGAGGCGCAGCAGGCCCTTGGGGGTGACGCGCAGGAACCGGTTCAGGCCGGGCTTGGTGGAGATCACGCCGCGTAGCTCGGCGCGTTTGGTGGCCGGCAGCCGGTCGGTGTCGTCGATCAGGTCCGTGAGCTGGGCGATCAGCCGTTGGCGGACAGCGGCGTCCCGGTCGGCGGCCTCGGGGTTGTAGCAGATGACGAACCGGTCGTCGGTGTCGATGTTGACTTCCTTGACCTGCAGGTTCTCCGCGACGGTGGCGTAGCGGCCCTGCCGGGCGAGCGCAGCGTCGGCTTCGCTGGTGCCGGCACGCAGCTTCTCACCCAGGATGTAGTGCCCGCCGCCCTGTTGCAGGAAGCGGCGGTTCTCGGCGGAGGCGAAGCCGCGGTCGGCGACCCAGACGACGCGAGCCAGGCTCCACTCGCGCATGTCGGTCTTGACCTGCCGGATCAGGGCGGAGTCGCTGGTGTTGCCGGGCCAGCACCACACCCGCACGGGAATGCCGGTGCGGGTGACGGCCATCCCGACCACGACCTGGGGCAGGTCGTCGCGGGAGTCCTTGCTCTTGCCATGGGTGCGGAACCCTGCCTGCTTGACCGCCGCCGGATCGTCCTCGGCCACGACCCGGCCCTGCTGGTCACGCCACAGCGGTTCGTCGGCCTCATCGAGTTCGAAGTAGGTGCTGGTGGTGTCGAAGAACAACAGGTCGACCTCAAGGTTGAGCAGGTCGGCGATCTGGTCGTAGACCCCGCGGGTCAACGCGGGCTCGACCTCGATCAACTGGTCCATCGCCCGGTAGCAGGTGTCGTCGGTGACGTGCGGCAGGTCGGGCAGGTACACGTCCTGGCAGACCCAGTCGGCGGCGGCCAGCTTGCTCGACGGGGCCAGGGCCCGGTTGGCGACCAGCGCGAACAGCACCCGTTCGACGTCGACCTCCCGGCGGGACGAGCCGACCAGCGGCCGCAGGACGGTGTCGATGCGCAGCCGGCGCCACAACCCGTCGAGCAGCCACGCCCCGCCCAGCGAACGGGACTCCACAAACGACAGGCCGGCCGGCGCGGCCGCGGCCAGGGCGTCGGCCGGGGCGAGCAACCGCGACAACGCGTCGACCAAGCGGCGGATACCGGCCACGTCGAGCTGGTCTTCGCGGCCGAACGAGTACAACACCCGGGTCTTGGACGCCTTCGCGGCCGGGTCCCACTCGTTGTGAGCCAGTTGCAGGTAGCGGATCGTCTGCCCGTCGCGGGTCTTGCGGGTCGACGCTTTCACGTACACGAGGCACGACCGTACACCGACTATGAGACCAGCAACAGATCAGCAGCTCAACAAAGTTATCCACAGGCAGGCGTGTCACTAGGCGTTTTCGCCGTTCCCGCCAGGCCGCAACGCCCTGAACTGCACCTTCACACCGCGACGCCGACTATATCGACGCTGAGCTGCGGAACGCAGGTACCGATCTCGCTGGAGAGCACGAGGGCGTCAAAGCAGTCCGCCAACTCAGCAGCCGCCAGCGTGCGTCGCCTATGGGCGATCGGGCGTTGGGTGTTGCAGGCCAAGACAAGCCTCCGTCCGCTGCGGCGAAGCTCACGAACCGCCTGCGCGGAACGCGGATCGATGACAGCGTCAGGAACCATCCGCCACAGGACCTCGGCCACGACGGCCATATCCGGCAAGACGGCATCCACCTGCAGCCAAGCGGCGGCGAGAATGGACTCCCACGGCGTGTGGACACCTCGCCGGTACGCCGACTGTGCATTGGTGCGAAGGCTGTCGACAGCGTCGTCGAGCCCTGTGGGACATGGCCAATCAAGGCACTCCAGCGCGGCAACCACATCGCGTCCGTGCGGTGATGCACCCGGACTGCTGCTGAGCGTGCCGCCGAAATCCAGCGCCACCGCCGACACCGTCAGTTCGCCCATCGCTGGTTCCCCTCGACTGTCATGCCATCGATTGCTTCCGCCATCTCGCCGGGCGTGCCCCGCAACCACCAACAACGAACTGCGGATGCGAGACGACGCACAAGGCGAAGTCGATGGCGCGCGAGCTCAGGAGCTTCCACTAGCGACAACGGCTCGGCCGCCACGTCGTCGAGGACCTTCGTAATCAGGTAGCCGCTCGCCCGGTACAGCGCGTTCACCGTCACCTGTTGGCCGCACCGCAAGGGCGGCGAGTCGCAATTGCTCCTATCGACAGTCACCATCACGATGCCGCACAACAGTGGTGCCCCTTCGACGTGAATCGGCATGCTCTCCGCGAGGTCTATCCGCTCGCCGCCCCCGATCGGTAGGGCGAGGGCGGGAAACCAATGAGCCACTGCGGAGCGGCGCATGACGAATGCGCGGGTGCCGCCTACCACATCGATCCGGCCGGTGGTGCCGAGCCTTACGAGAGTGGTGTCTCCCGCAATGGGGTGCCAACCCATCGAGGTGATCATCTTCAGGCCGGTAAGGCTCTTTCCCGCTCCGTGGTCCCCCACCAACAGCACCGCGCGGCCAGCCTTCGCGACTGCGACAGCATGCATGCTCAGGGTGTCGTTGCCGAGGTGCTCGGCGTGCAGCCTGGCGTTGACCAAGCGGCGAACGTCGGCGGGCGTCGTCAACGGGGTGAGCACGAGTGACACGGGTCGTCTGTCCTGACCGGCGGACACGCTTCGCACGGCGGGGATTTGGGCCGAGAGCGTCGGCCACCACTCGCCCAGGTATGGTGGCCCTTCCACTACTAGTACGGCAGCCGCCATTTGCTAGTTGACCAGGGTGTATTCGCGGTTGAGGCGGGTGCGTTGGTGGTGCCAGCGGGCGCGGGCTTGGTGGCGGCGTCGCCAGGTGAGCCAGTCGATGGCGTGGTCGGGTGGTGGTGGGTGGTGCAGGGCGTCGGCGAGGAGTCGTCCGATCTCGGGCACGGTCAGTGGGATCAGTCCGGGCTCGGCCGGTGGCGGCTGGTCGGGTGTGGTCGGTGGGGGCGCCTGGCTGTCGGTGCGGTGGCGTAACTGCGCGGCGGTGACCGCGCAGACCGCGAGGGCGGCCATGACCAGCACGGTGTGCCGGGCGATCGCTGTGTGCAGGCGGGCCTGACACTGGTCCAGGCCGAAGTGGTCCTTGCCGAACTCGAAGCATTCCTCGACCGGCCACCGCAGACCGGCGGCGCGGACCAGCCGCGACACGACCGCCGGCTGCCCCTCGGGCACGAAGCAGTAGTGGAACGCCAGTTCACCGGTGGCCAGGTGCCGGCGGACGAGGAGATGGCGCCGGGGTGAGGCGGTGCCGATCCACGCCCACGCGTACCAGCGGTGTCCCTTCGACCCCGTGCCGGCCGAGCGGACCTGCCAGCCCCGACCGGCCCCACCGACCAGCAGGCCGACGGCTTGCGCGCAGGTCAGCCGGTCACCGGACGGCGTCTGGATCATGAACGTCGAGGCGACCCGCAGCACGTACGCCTGCCCACGTTGTTCGAGGAACTCCCTCAGTTCGGTGCAGTTGCCGTACACCTCGTCACCGCAGATCACGTCGAAGGTCAGCCCGTCGGCGTACGCCTGGGTGCACAGGTCGATCGCGAGTTGCCCCTTCGTCCGGAACCCCAGCCCCGAGGGCAGCCCGGTGCGGGCGGCGGTGTCCGGGCCGGTGACCTGCTCGGCGGGGATCCACTGCCGGGCGGCGATCAGGGCATGGCCGGTCCCCTCCCGCACATAGGCCAGGTGCACCGTGTTGACGCCATTGGCGACCCGACCGGCGCAGCCCATGTACTGCCGTTTCACCCCGGCCGTCGCCGTACCCTGCTTCGGCTGTCCGGTCTCGTCCAACGCCCCGACCACCAGCCCACGCCGCCGCCGGACGGCCGCCGCGGTGTCCAACCCGGCGGCCACGAACCGCCGCACCTCGCCGGCCACGCCCTCGGTGTCCCACACCGCCCGGTTCAACAACCGCTGGGTCCGGTCCGGCGTGACATCCCCGACATGCTCGGCGATGGTCCACCCGTTGCGTTTCGGCAACCTGCTGACCAACGCCGACACGTACCGGCCCGCGTGCCGCCACGTCCGCGTCTGGACGAAACACGACCGCACCCGCTCCAACAGCTCGCCCTGCGCGCGCACCGCCCGGTCAGCCGCTACCCTGGCAGCAGCAGCCGCCTTCGATCTTGTCGTTCTCACAAACACATGATCAACAGGCGGCTGCGTCCACGTTGCACCACCCCTGCCCACGCGTCCTACCTGGTCAAAGCCCTAATGGCGGCTGCCGTACTAGACTTCGGTCGGCGCTGCGTAACAACCACATAGTGCTCACTGCTCTATCCGCGTGATCCAGGGGATGTGGACGCTGAGGGCGTCCCACACCGGCAGCAAGGGCAGCCGCGACATTTCCGGAACGCTCATCTCAACAGTCACGACGTCGCCGCTGGAAAGGCCAGCGATCAAGTCGTTCCGCTCACACCTCATGGACCAGGGTGAAGGTGCGCACGGCCCGGCGACACCGAGCACGTCGAGCATCATGAGCCGCTGCGCGGGAACCTGTGCGGCGAGCGTCAGTTCTGCCGCAACTCGCTTGTGATCGAGGTTGCCGTTGACGGCCAGCCCTCGTGTGGCGGAAGCGGCGTCCGTCCGGCTAGCGACGACGATCGCGCCCAACCTGGTCGGCCCGGATCGATCGACGCCGGACATGGCCGCGTACTCGGGCGGGCTCAGCACCAGCCTTCGGCGTCGACGACCACGCACAAGTGTCTCGACCATCGGCCCACCCGATGTGTTCTCGCGTACTGCGGCATCCAGCAACTCCGTTGGGACGCTCACTCTGGTCGGCCAGCCGATCGCAGCAATTCCGGCGGAAGAGACGCGCAATAACACTAGATCGTCTGCCAGGAGCCCGGCGCGCAGCTCAACACCGGCCCGGTGGGCAAGCGTCGACTTGCCGCCACAGGGCGCCGCGAGGAACAGCACAGCCCTCGGACCGTCGTCCGTATCGATGCTCACGGCGGATGCGTGCACCAGTTGCCAGCCGTCGGCTAGCAGCCGCGTGCCGAAGAACATCCGAGCAACCCAGTCCGGCCACCTCCGACTCTGCTCGTCGCCATGCGGCAAGAACACCCGAGTCTGCCGATTCTTGGTATCCACTTCGATGAGCGCTTCAGCGCAACCAACTCGGTAACGGCCGGCAAGGGCAAGAACTCCGTCTGAGGCTCCGAGGATCTCCAACCGACGGCCGATGTCGGACCATCCGAAGGCCGGCCGGCCGGGTCGACGACGACGCTCGGCCGCTGGCGACGAGAAAGCGATGTTTACGGACCAGTCCGGAGCTCCGGCCGTTTGCCTGTCCAAGACTGCGCACGGCGGGACCAGAACCGACAGGACATCGTCCAGGAGTTCCCGGGCTTCCGCTGTGAGTCGCAGACGATGCCCTGCAAGAAGCAGGCCAGTCTCCAGATCACCCATCGTTCATCACTGGTTTCTTGAGCGGCTGGCAACCCTGGCCGGGCTCCGGCGCCCCGCCGATCCTAGGCTGCGGTGACCAAGCTGACCAGGATTGCAATCGCCGGTGACATCCTTCCGGCACCGTCTGCCTCAATGACCGTCGATCCCGCCTTGCAGTTCGACGCCCGAGTCGAGCCCCCCTTGTCATGTACGAAATCGTGCCAACCAGGGGCATGGGCGGGAAGAAGATGCTGTACCAGTCCTGTAGCAGTGCTGTACCGCGCACGGCTGACCGAAGTCGCATTCGAGAACGTCACGAAAATCTACAGGCGATACAGCCATGCGAGGACGGTGGCTAGGTAGATGGCCCGGAAGTCTTGGTACTCCCACGGACAACGACGCATGAGCCATGGACATTCGCAACAACATCCCAAGCGCCTCGGCCAGCGAGGCGGCCACCACCTGGGAGTCAAGTTCGACGGCAGCATGTCCCGGCCGAAGCAGAGAACCAACAAATGCGGGGCAGCCATACAAATACCCATGCCACGACAACCAGGATCGAGGCGCCGCCACTCTATTCGCGTGTATAGCGACTCTGGCGAGCAGCTCCTCACGCAGGAGGGCATCGCACGTTGCGGTGCTTCGGCGCTGCCGACCGACACCTCAACGCGTCAGAACTGCGGCCGCTTGCACACTCTCGGTGCGCAGGCGACGGAACGTCCAGCCGGAAACCGGAAAGGCAAACGTTCAGAAAGAAACAGAGCCAGTTTCGTTTGGGCCAAGCGCTACGACAGAATCAGCTCGAAGACCGCCCTGTCTTTTCCCGGACCTTTGAAGCTACGAACAATCGATACACCATTGACGGCATAATCACCCGGGGCGTTCACAAAGCCCATTGAGGCCCACGCGCCGGAGGCCGCCGCGTTCCCAGGCTCCGACGTCAGGTAGATCCGCTTAGAGACCGTCGGGTAACCAGGTGACTACGTGGCGATAAGTCGTTCAGCGTTGATACGTCGGGCGGCTTCGCGTTCGGTAGTGTTGCTCCACCGGACCGCCTGCCCGGCCAGACGTATCGTCATGAGTCGAATCATCGCTACCTTGATCATGGCCTCAGAGTTGACGGTCAACCGCTCGTAGTCCCGGGCCAGACGCCGATTACGTACCAGCCAGCCGAACGTCCTCTCCACCACCCACCTACGCGGCAGGACCTTGAAGCCCTTGACATCGTCGGTGCGCTTGACGATCTCCAGCAGGATTCCGAGCTTGTCCTTTGCCCAGCTCAACAGGCTGGAGTCGATGCTGTTGGCGTAGCCGCCGTCGGCCCACACCAGCGCGACGGTGGCGAATGCCTCGGCCAGTCGTTGCAGGATCCGCCGGCCTCCAGGACGGTCGTTGACGGAGGCGGAGGTGACCATCACCACCAGGATCAACCCCATCGTGTCGACAACCAGATGCCGCTTACGGCCTGTCGTCTTCTTGCCCATATCGAACCCACGGCATTCGCCACCCTCGCTGGATTTGATCGACTGGGCGTCCAACACCGCCGCGGTCGGCTCCGGCCCACGACCCGCCGCCACCCGTACCTGCCGGCGAAGCTCGTCGTGGATCGCATCCCACGTCCCGTTTCTACGCCAAGCGGTGAACCAGCGATGCGCCGCATCCGGCGGCGCCAGATCACGCGGCATCATTCGCCACGCACAGCCCGACCGCAGCACGTAGAAGATCGAGTCGAGGATCAGCCGGTCGTCCCACTTACGGGGCCGGCCGCCTCTACGCAGGTCACGCACCGGCATGAGAGGGGCCAGGATCGCCCACATCGCGTCGGTCAAGCTCGACGGATAGCATGAGCGGGCGTCATCCCCGCCAAGGTCTACGTTGCACACACAACCCGATCATGGCGGGGATGACCTATTTGTCGAGCGTCCCGCATCGACGTGTCTCGCCGTCACACAACGCCCCGAGCCGGTTACCCGACGGTCTCTTACAGCCCCATCGCTCAGCGCGCGCACGGACACGTCCCACCAGTGCGACTGCAACGCCTTCGCGACGATGATCCGGATGCACCATCACATCCTGGATGTAAATCTCATTCGGATCCTCCTGGCTGCGCATGGCGATCACGGCACCCACGACCGATCCATCGGCAATAGCCACCGGACATGTCGATGAAAACAGTCGGGCATACAGCCAATAGTCGGACGCCGTTCGAGCCTTTACGTAGGGGGCACCTTGATCCATCAAGGCCAACACCGAATCCACCAGATCTTGACTAAGGCTGGTTATGCGCATTTTGCCTTTCCCGCTTCGATCGTATATTTGCGACAAGTTGCGCTGCGGCCGGCTTGGGTCTGACCGCTTCGGTGATGCTACGACCGACGATCAGGATGTCCCAGTCTTGACTACCGAGGACGGGCAGGTCGGTAGCGCTGAAGCCGCCGGAGACCGCGACCGGGAGCCGGGACCAGCTACGAATGGCGCGCGCCCGGGTTAGTGGGTGGCCGGCGCCGAAGCTGACGTCGATATTCGAGGTCACGGTGAATCCGTCAACGCCTGCTTGTTCCATGTCCTGCACCCAGTGCTGGGTGGCGTGGAGCGCGGGGACATCGAGCAGGATAGGAGTGCCGAGGCGTCGGCCGGCCTCCACTGCGGCCGCGACGCTGGCAGCTGTCGCTGGTCCGATCAGCTGGACGACATCCGCACCAGCCCCAGCTGCCAACTCGACCTGGTCGCGGCCCCAGTCTGCGGACATCATCTCCGCGACTACACGCGTCGCTCCAACGGCCTGCTTGATCTGTTCAATCGCGCGTACACCGACCTGTTTAATGAGGGGGTCGCCCACCTCAATGAGATCGACGTCTGCCTCCGCCAACGCCTCGGCGACCCGAAGCGCATGCTCGAGGTCATGCAGGTCAAGCGCCACCTGCACCGCCTGATGGCCGCGCAGGCGGCGAAATTCTCCACGTGTCATCCCGTGCGCAGGCTCAGGCGAGACGCCCACGGTGCGGTCACCTGCCTGGAGGATGGCGTCGGCTTCGCGGCGTACGGTCCATCTCGCGCTGGCCCTGCCCTCGCTCGCCAGTCGCCTGGCGACCGGCTCCGGCACGGTTGTCCAGCCGGTCCGAATCTCCCGTAACAGCCCGAACAATGCGCGGGCATGGGGAGATGTGTCGTCAGCCCCGCCGGTGCCGGCCAGCAGGAGCAACCTATGTCGGAGCAGCGCCGCGTCAGCTGGCGCTTCACGCCACTGCGGGGCATCAACAACAAGTCGACCCACGACCCCTACAACGAGATGCGGATCTCCTGTAGCGCTGAGCAGCCCACGCAGGAGACCGGCGCGCACATGCCAGTTCGGGTCACCGACCAGCAGTTCGGTCTCCTGCTTCCATACCGGCAGCGGCACTCCCCTCCCTGTCACGCTGATGTGAGACAGCCCGTCTACCAGGGGATACTCTTCCTGGACGGCCCTGAGGAGAGCACATCAGCATGACGTCGAGGCCCCATGAGAGTCTGGATCCGGACGCCCGGCCCCAGCGGCGGACATTCACCGCGGAGTTCAAGGCGAGGATTCTGGACGAGTACGAGTCGGCGCCGGATGCGGCGGCTCGCGGGGCGATTCTGCGCCGGGAACGGCTGTACGGTTCACACCTTCTCGACTGGCGCAAGGCGCGGGATGCCGGAGCCGCGGCCGGCCTGACGGACCGGCGGCAATCGGCTGCGCGGGCGGCGAAGAAGGCCGAGAACGCTGAACTTTCCCGTCTTCAGCGGGAGAACGCCCGCCTGCAGGCCGAGTTGAACAAGACCCAGACCGCGTTGTCGATCATGGGAAAAGCTCACGCGCTCTTGGAACTGCTCTCCGAGAGCGCGGATGCCGTGGCGATGCCGAACTCGTCCTCGCCGAGGCGCAGGCGGCGCTGACGCCGTTGTGGGGCATCGCGCCCGCGTGCCGGCTGACCGGCCTGTCGAGGGCGACGCTGTATCGCCGTAGTGCCCCGCCGCTGGTCTCCCGGCCACGGGCGCCGCGTAAGCCGCCGCCGTCCGCGCTGACCGAGCCTGAACGCCGGCAGGTCCTGGACCTGCTCAACAGCCCGCCATACGTGGATCTGGCCCCGGCGCAGGTGTGGGCCCGCGAACTCGACGAGGGCCGCTGGTGGTGCTCGGAGTCCACGATGTACCGGATCCTGCGGGCCGCCGGGCAGACCGGCGAACGCCGCAGCCAGGCCACCCATCCGGCCCGGACCAAACCCGAACTGGTCGCCGACGCCGCGAATCAGGTGTGGTCGTGGGACATCACGAAGCTGCGCGGCCCGGTCAAGGGCGTCTGGTTCCACCTTTACACGGTGATCGACATCTGGTCCCGCTACGTCGTCGGGCACATGGTCGCCGCCCACGAGGACGGCCAACTCGCCGAAGCGCTGATCGCCGACGCCGCCGCCCGCGAACGCGTGAACCCCGATCAGCTGACCGTGCACGCCGACCGCGGCGCCGCGATGACCAGCAAGACCGTCACCCAGCTGCTGACCGATCTCAAAATCGGCCGCAGCCACAGCCGGCCCAAGACCTCCAACGACAACCCGTACATCGAGGCCAGCTTCAAGACACTCAAGTACGACCCCACGTTCCCAGAGCGGTTCGGATCGATCCAGCACGCCCGACAGCACTGCGAAGCGTTCTACAGCTACTACAACCACGAACACCGGCACTCCGGGATCGGCCTGCACACCCCGGCATCGGTCCACCACGGCACCGCCGGACAGATCCGTGAACAGCGGCAACGCACCCTCGACGCCGCCTGGGCCGCACATCCCGAACGGTTCGGACGCCGCCGTCCCCAACCACCCCGGCTACCGGACCGGGCATGGATCAACAAACCCGACAACAGCCACCCGGAACAGGCCGTGACCTCGGCCGGAGCCCCTCTTCCACCAGCACAAAGCTAAACAAAATCAAGAAATTGTCTCAGTTGACTTGACAGGTTCCGCATCAAGAGTCTGCTCCAGATGAGACAGCATGTCGCGCCACACCGCCGCCCCGAACGTACGGAGCGTGGACAGCACCCACTCGCTGTAGGTCTCGCCGAGCGCCGCAGCAGGAGCCGGGCTCGAAAGCAGCGATCGAGTCAACTCCAGTGCGTTGGGCTGATGGCACCGTCTGGCGCACGACTGGACGACCTCCGGCGAGCGCATCGTCGGCGTGGCCACGCACAGCATGAGAGGCAAGGTGGTGTCAGGCCCTGCCATCGGCGACAAGGCAATCGCCGCCGCGAGGCTGGGATCGCGTTCATCGATGGCGCATACCACCAGCTCGAAGATCCCTCGGACACTGGCCGACGACACGGCCTGCTCCGCAAGATCGTTGAGCGCTTCAACGGCCGCAACCGACCGGCCCTTGTGAATGATCAGATCGGCGATGTGGATGGCGACGAAGTATTCACGAATCACCGCGTGACTGAACCTTGGGCCGGCCTGCTCAGGCAGCACCAGTGGCGTCAGGTCCGGCATCGGCGGCCAAGCCCCCCGGCTCGGCAGCTTCTCACTGAGTCCCAGGCTGGACGGAAGCAGCACGCCTGACTGGCGTATCGCGCTATCCGACAGCGCGATGATCATAGTGCTGACATCCGATCCCGCTCTGATAAGGATGCTCTGCACGCAGTGGTCCACGAGCTGATATGCCGTCGCAGGCCGGTCATCGATTCGTCCAGCAGAATGGAGCAGTGTCAGGTAGAGCGGCAGCGTCGCGAGCCGTTGCACCGACGAGGGCAAGTCCGCGAATGCGACGTGATCAGGGGTACGAGCGGTGTCCCATACACGGCGGGCCTGTTCTAGTACGGCAGCCGCCATTAGCAGTCTGACCTGCTGGGATGTGGCGGGGGTGGCATCCAACATGGACGCAGCCGCCTGTTGATCATGTGTTTGTGAAGACAACAAGATCGAAGGCGGCTGCTGCTGCCAGGATAGAGGCTGCCCGGACGGCCCGGACCGCGGGTGAGCTGCTGGAGCGGTTGCGGTCGTGTTTCGTGCGTACGCGGACCTGGCAGCACGCGGGCCGGTACGTGTCGGCGCTGGTCAGCGAGATCCCGAAGAGGAACGGGTGGACGATCGCGCAGCAGGCCGGGGACCGCACGCCGGATCGCACCCAGCGGCTGCTGAACCGGGCGGTGTGGGACGGCGCGGCCGCCATGAGTCAGGTGCGCCGGTTCGTCGTGACCGGCCTGGACGCGGTGGCCGGGCGTCGCACGCGGCGGGGGTTGCGGATCGCCGCGCTGGACGAGACCGGCCAGGCCAAACAGGGCACGGCGACGTGCGGGGTGAAACGCCAGTACATGGGCTGTGCCGGCCGGCTCGCGAACGGGATCAACACGGTGCACCTGGCGTATGCCCGTGAACGTGTCGGGCATGCGCTGATCGGGGCCCGGCAATGGATCCCGGCCGAGCACCTCACCGACCCGGACACCGCGGCGAGGATGGGCATCACAGACGGGCTGGCGTTCCGGACCAAAGGGCAGCTGGCCATTGACATCTGCACCGACGCATACGCTGACGGCGTCGTCTTCGACTTCGTCTGCGGCGACGAGGTCTACGGCAACTGCACCCAGCTACGCGAGTTCTTCGAGGACCGGCAGCAGGCCTACGTGCTCCGCGTCGCCTCGAGCTTCATGCTCACGCTGAACCCGGAAGCCCGCATGACCTGCGCCCAGGCCGTCGCCCTGCTCGCCAAGAACGAACGCCGGTGGCAGACCCGCTCGGCCGGCGCCGGTTCGAAGGGACAACGCTGGTACGCGTGGGCGTGGATCGCGACCGCCTCACCCCGGCACTACCTACTGGTACGCCGTCACCTGACAAGCGGTGACCTGGCCTTTCACTACTGCTACGTGCCGCACGGCCACCCGTTGACCCTGTCCAGGCTCGTACGGGCCGCCGGGCTGCGCTGGCCGGTCGAGGAAACGTTCGAGTTCGGCAAGGACTCCTTCGGCCTCGATCAATGCCAAGCCCGGCTACACACCGCGATCATCCGCCACACCGTGCTGGTCATGACCGCCCTGGCCATCTGCGCCATCGCCGCCGCCCGCCTCAAGACCCGCACCGACACCCAAGCCCCACCACCGAACACACCCGATCAGCGGCCGCCCTCCGAGCCCGGCATGATCCCGCTGACCATCCCCGAGACCGCACGCCTGCTCGCCATGACCTGGCACCAACCGAAACCCACCGACCACGACACCCACTGGCGCAACTGGCGACGCCGTCACCAAGCCCGAGCACGCTGGTTCCACCAACGCACCCGACTCAACCGAGAGTATTCCCTGGCCAACTAGCAAATGCAGGGCGTTCGCAAGGTAGTGAGATGACCGGATTGCCGATTGTGGGGTAGTCACGCCGGTTCCGGCGGGTACGTGAGAGAGCGCGGCCTTCTGGTGATCATTCAGGTGTCTAGACTGGATGATCGAGGAAGACCGCGCTCGTGGAAGCATCATTGTTGATCGGCGGGTTGTCCGCACGCCTGGGTGGCGTGTCGCCGTTGTCGGAGCGGGACACGCCGGGGTTGCTGCAGGTCCTTGCCGAGGTGCCGGACCCGCGTGATGCCCGGGGTCGGATCTATGCGCTGCCGGGGCTGCTCGCGATGGCGATCGCGGCGGTGCTCTCGGGATCCAGCCGGGTCGTGGAGATCGTCGAGTGGGCTGCGGATCTGCCGGACGCGGTGTGGGACCGTCTCGGCGCGGCCCGCGACGCCTTGACCGGGGCCCGGCGGGTGCCTGATGACGGCACGCTGGGCCGGGTGCTGGCCGGCATCGACGCCGACGCGTTGGATGCCGCGGTGTGTCGCTGGCTGCTCGGCCGGGCCGGTGTGACCGGGCGGGGTCGGCGGGTGATCGCCGTTGACGGCAAGACGCTGCGTGGCAGCGGCCCGGCCGGGTCTCAGGCGCACCTGCTGGCCGCGTTGGACCAGGCCGAGCAGATCGTCCTGGCGCAGATCGACGTTAATGGGAAGACGAATGAGATCAGCCGGTTCCAGCCGTTGCTCGACGGTCTGGACCTGGCCGGGGCGGTCATCACGGCGGACGCGCTGCACACCCAGCGCGAGCATGCCCGCTGGCTGGTCGAGGACAAACACGCCGGATACGTCTTCGTCGTCAAGCGCAATCAGCCACGGCTCTACCGACAGGTCAAGGCCCTGCCCTGGGGGAAGATCCCCGCCCTGGACGCCACCCGTGAGCGCGGGCACGGCCGCTACGACATCCGGGAGTTGCAGGCGGTCACCTGTCTGGGGCCGCTCGCGCTGGACTTCCCACACGCGGCCCAGGCCCTGCGTATCCGGCGCCGCCGACACAACCCGGCCACCGGACGTTGGTCCACCGTCACCGTGTACGCGATCACCAGCCTGACCGCAGCCGCGGCCGGTCCCGCTGACCTGGCCGACTGGCTACGCGGACACTGGGCCATCGAGGTCCTTCACCATATTCGCGACACCACCTACCGCGAGGACGCCAGCCGGCTACGCACAGGCAACGCGCCTCGCGCCCTGGCCACCCTTCGCAACACCGCGATCAGCCTCCTCCGCCTCAACGGCGCCACCTCGATCGCAGCAACCCTGCGCCGAAACAGCCGAGATCCATACCGATCCCTACAAATACTCGGACTCACCTAGAACGGACATACCTCGACCTTGCGAACGCCCTGCTAGCAAATGGCGGCTGCCGTACTAGAGGCCACGGGGTGAGACGGAACGAGACGCCCCGCTCTGGAGGATCCGGCTCATACACAGACGCGGCGAGCACTGGATAGGCCGTCAGTTCCAGGTCCGGCGGCGTCCGGATCACCAGGATAAAGCGCAATCTTGGATCGAGGACGTGCCGCAAGAGCAGGTCCAACTGCCGACCTACCGCGTGTACATGCTCGCGGGACCCGATGCCATCGATGATGACCAGCAGAGGGCGGTCGAGCTTTGCCGCCTGACCTTCCAAAATCAGTACCGGATCGTCACCGCAGGGGACGGATGCGTAGCGGAGGATCTGTGCGGCAACGTCGAGTTGACCGGACGGCCAGGTTTCCACCGAGAGGATCTGGCTGTCCACGTCACCGGCTAGCTCTACCGCAAGGTGACCCACCAGTGTCGTCTTGCCGGAGCCCGGCCCGCCCTTAAGCACGAAAACCCGGGCCGATGAGTCAAGGAAGCGCCGTACCCGTTCCTCTGCCCCATCCAGCTGGACAAAGGCGAGCGCCCCGCCGGAACGAATGGCATCGGCCAGGGCATTGGTCCGCTGCTTCGACTTGCCGCCGAGACCGCTTCGGCGGCCCGCGCCAACGGATTCACCCGCCGCCTCGGCACCACCCGGCTCTTTCGACGCCCGGTCTGCCGAGATCAACTCCTCCAAGGCCAACTGGAACCGGCGTTGAGCCGCAACATCCAGGCTCGAGAGAGCCGTGTCGAGCATTTGCTGAGTCTCGAATCGCAACTGAGAGTCAGCCCCTCGCCGCTCCCACGTCGATATCGAGTTGACGGCAACTCCGAGGTAACCCCCGAACTGGCGGAGGCTCATCCGCATCGCCTCTCGCAGCGCCTTGGCCTCCCGCCCTGACCAGCGCGCCACCACCCCACCCACGGACGTCGCCCTCCTCAGCGATGACACTCTCGGTCGCACCCGTACCCCTCGCGGCAGCGAGGAAAACGTGAGGCGCATCGAGGTGCCCGCATGTGACCATACCTTCCATCAAGGATGGTCTCGAGTGGTGTCAGCCCTCGGGCACCGAGACGACGTTGGCGAGATATCTGGGTTGGTCTCTTCAGGCAGCTGGCCCAGAAGCCGCGGCATGCCGATCCGCTGCCAGGTGAGGTGCGGTGCAAAGCGCTGGACAACTCGCGGGCGAGGGATCTGCTCGGCAGACATCCCATGACCCCGATTGCGTAAGGCATCCGGATTACCGTCCGGGCCAGTGGGGTGTTCCTGACGGATAGAACCCTCTGACCACACGATCCGTCTACGTACCGAGGTCACCGAGAGCCCCTCGATCACTGCCCGGAATTGCGTGCGGGAAGCCCTGGTCGACCTGCGAGCAGCGGCGACACCGTTGTCACACGCCTCCACGGTCATCGATGAGGCTCGCGTGATCCCCGTCGTCGGAGACAAGGTAAGCGGCAAGGCCTCCCTCGCGCTGAAGGCCGCTCTCCGGCGCGGATGCGAAATGCCTCCATGCATTGCCACTCGTTGGCGCGCCTGGCGGCCGGTCATGCGCTCAGCGGCAGTACTTTCAACGCTGCGTCGCAGAGATCACCGCGGTCTGGCACGGGGAGCGCTCCGAGACCGGCCTTCGCCAACGGATCATCGACTCGATCAAGGAGACCGCCGATGTCGCACACGCCGACTGATCTGCCTGGCTCCGCAGCCACGATCGGGCTGACTATCGACACCGTGCTACGCCGCACGGACAAGACCCTGCTGGCGCGAGGCTCGTTCCGCGGCGACCCGGCAGCGGTGAAGTATCTGATTGACCCAGATCCGTTCTGGGCAGCCAAGTGGCGACACGAGCTGGACGTCTACGAGGTCTTCGGTGACACCACCCCGCCTGTCCGCGTTCCTCGTCTGCTCCACACCGACCATGACCGGCTGCTGGTCCTGGAATGGGTCGACGCATCGCCCCTCGCGGCCGAACGCTACCCCCAGCGAGAGCTCGAGACCCGGGAGGTCGATGCCGTCCTGGACTGCATCACCGCCTTGAATCAGTGGACCCACCCCGCCGTCCGGTTCTCGCCCACCTTCGACTACTCCGAGCGCGTGGCTCGGTACCAGGCCAAGGGGTACCTCACTGAGGGCCAGCGAGAGGCTCTGGACAGTCTGCTGGCTCAATGCGACGCGCCGGCACAGCTCAATCACGGCGACCCACTGGCCAGCAACATCCTCCTCGATGCCAGCCGCTCCGACAGCGACGACGAGGCCGAGACCACGGCGGTTCTACTCGACTGGGAGTTCACCGGGCTGTTCCTTCCCGGCTTCGACCTTGCGATGCTCCACACCCAGGTCGGCGCACGAACGCCAGTGATCCGCGAGCGCATTGAGGCGATCGTGAGTGAGACGGGCATCGAGGCCGCATTCGTGCTCAACCTCGCTGTGGTTTTGACCCGCGAGCTACGCCTGCACCACGAACTGCCCGAGGACGACCCCGTCCGGACGCGGTGTCTGCCGATCATCGAGGTTGCCTGGAACTCGGCCAGCACCCGCCTCCAACGGCTCGCCACGGCGAGGCCAGCATGATCCACGTAGCCCTGGTCCACCGCGATCTTCACGAAGTGAGCCGCGGCGGCATCTGCACGCTCTACCGCTCCCTGGCCCGGCATCTCGCCAACCTGGGCGCATCGGTAACCATGATCACGCAGGAGTCACCCCACCCAATACAGGGAAGGGATGTCACCGTCGTCTCGCTTCCCCGCACCGAAGACCTGGTTCAACACCGCGAGGCCGTCGCCGACGCCCTCGACGCGGTCAGGCCCGATGTCGTCGACTGCTCCACCTGGGAGGCAGAGACCCTGCGGTATCTCGCCAAACCTCGCGAAGACCGAGCCCCGGTCCTCGTACGCGGCGAGTTCAGTGCCGCCCGCCTCGACGCGGGCGGCCTTGCTCGCGACGAACACCAACTCGTCCAGGCCGCCGACCAGGTCATCGCCGTCAGCCAGTACGCGGCCCAGGATCTCACGACGGAGTACGGCATCCCTCTGCCACTCGCGGTGGCCAACGGAGTCGACCGCAAACGGTTTCATCCTGGGAGGCCAACCACGCCCGCCAGCGGCTTCCACATCGACCTCGGGGCCGACGGCCACGTCGCAGGCCGCAGACCGATACCCGACCTCCTCGCGGCCGGAGAAACAGTCTCGCCATGGAAGCCTGATCCGGCGGGACGCCTCCGGCTCGTATGGGTCGGAAAGATCACGCCGATGAAGGGCTGGGACGTGCTCGAGACCGCCACGACCCGGCTTCGGGACATCGCCTCTGTTTCCGTGCTGCTCGGTCACTCACCAACGTTCGCGCCGGTCACATCAGCCAGCAGCGAACTCACCGTCCTTCAAGATCTGGACGACACCGACCTTCCGGGCCTCTACCGCGCGGCGGACTGGCTGCTGTCCACGTCGCGCTGGGAAGGCTTCGGCCTCGCCATCGCCGAGGCGCTCGCCTGCGGCACCCCGGTCCTGCTGCCAGAGCACCTCGGCACCGCACCAGAGCTGCTCGCCGCCAGTGGCGGCTACACGTACCGCGACCTCGATCACCTCGCGGACATCCTGACCCATGCCGAACGCCTGACCGGCCGCCTTCCCGACCACTTCGACTGGGCAGTCAACGCGGCCGAAAGCCTCCGGCTCTACCGAGCGCTCCTCGGCAGGTGACCCGTGCGAATCCTGCTGATCGGCCCACACCACACCGGCGGAAGCATCCCGCCCTACCTCGACGTCTTCACGGCCGCGCTGCGATTCCTCGGCGTGCAGGTCGAGCGCCTCGGCTCATCGGGCGTGCCCTACGACAAGGAGCAGGACCGGTTCTGGACGGCCGAGCGCGTCCGCCAGGAGGCCGAGAGCATGCTTGCCGACGTCGACGTGAACGCGTACGACCTGATCTCTATCCACTTCGGAAATCTCGACGTCGAACAACTGCTACCCCATCTGTGGCCGGCCCGCCGACCTCCGGCCGTCTACCACGTACACAGCCTCGACTGGGCCCTGTTCACCGACCACGTCCCCGAGCCGGACCTGCGCGAGGCGGTGAACAGAGGAGTCGCCGGAATGGACGCCTTCGTATGCTTCGGCGCCTACGGAGCCGAGCGCCTCGAAACCGTCGCTGGGCCCGACGCACCACGCCTTGTCTCCTGGCTGCCGACCACCATCCCATCGGGCACCTTGCCGAGATACCCGAAGTGTATTGCCGCAGACCTGGAACCTTCGGCCCGTCGGCCGCTTGGCAGCCTCTACGGCTACACCGCCCCATGGAAAGACACCGAGAACCTCATCGCCGCGTGTAAGCGGACGAAGGAACCCGGCCGCATCATCGTCGCGGGTCCGTTCTGGGACGACCCATCACAGGCAGGAATGGACCTCGCCGCCGAGGTCAGGGGCGCCACGCATGGATCAACACAGCTGCGTGTCGAACCGACGTACCTCGATGCTGCCGCGCGGTTGGCGCTCGTCACGGCGACGGACTTCGCGATCTTCCCGTACCGCGCCCAGCCGACCTTCCAGGGCAGCGGTGCCATCGCCGACTACCTCGCCCACGGTGTGCCCGTCCTCGCAACGGACGTCGCCAACATGGCCGAACTGATCGGCGATGCGGGAGTGATCATGGAGCCTGCGAATCCCCAGTCGTTGGCCGACGCAGTCGATCGCTTCATCCGCGATGTTCAACACCGTAAAGCCCTGGCCAGCGCTGCCCGATACCGCGCCCGCCGCTTCAGCGCCGTCCACCACGCCGCCCGGTGCCTTCAGTTCTACGACTCCCTCATCAGACGCTGAGACGGGACCAGCGACCATGACACTCCCCGCTGAACTAATCATCGCGCGCCACGGCGAGGCTCACTGCAACCGCGAACAGATCGTCGGAGGCTCACAAGGGTGTAGAGGACTGACCGACCGGGGCCGACGCCAGATCGAACGGCTAGCCCAACGACTCGGTCAAGAGCACCACGAGCGCCCGATTCACGCCATCTACACCACGCCGCTGCGCAGAGCCCAGGAAAGCGCCGCGATCATCGGTGCATACCTCAGCATGGACGCCGTAATCGTCGCCGACCTCGCCGAGCAGGATTACGGCGCTGCCGACGGCCGGCCGTGGACCGACGTCGTCGCTGAGTACGGCGACATCCCTGCCCTCGATGCGGACCGTCCGCTCGCAGCCGGTGGCGAGACCTGGCGGGAATACCTACATCGGGCCACCATCGCCATCGGCGAGATCACAACCCGGCATGTAGGTGAGCGCGTCCTCCTCGTCGGTCACGGCGAAACCATCGACGCCGCCTTCCAACATTTCCTAGCCGTGCCTATCGACGTTCGGGCCACCGCAGCCGTCGCTGCATACCACGCGAGCGTCACTGCCTGGGTGCAGCAACCGCTCTCGTGGACCCGACCCTCAGCCGGTTGGCGATGGACCCTGACCAGCCACAACGACACCCGGCATCTGTTCGCAGACGCAGAGACGTGAAACCGCCCCAGATCTGAACCGCGAGCCGAGGCCCCGCCTGGCGGCAGACCAGCGCTACGTCCGCTACGGGGCTGGTGCCTGGGAGCGCGGCGCTCCCAGGCAGCCTTTGCCGTTCGGTTACAGGCTGAGAGCGCCGTCTCGCACGGCGTCGGTGAAGGTCGTCCAACTCTTTGCCGTGACGGCGAGGTGGCCACCGTGTGGGTTCTTGCTGTCGCGCACAAGGACCGCGTCTTCGCGGCCCAGTAGGTTCGTCGCCACCTCGACGCAGTTTCCTCCGTTTCCGCTGCGGGTGCTCTTGCGCCAGATCGCGCCAGCCGAGTCAGCCACTGGTGTATCCCTTCTGTGCTTCCACGATCAGTCGTTTTGACGCCGTCTGGTTGAGGGCGCGTTTCTCCAGATCAGCCCACGCCAGCCGGTAGGCGGTGACCTCGTCGGGCTTGTTCAGGTACATCGCACCAGTCAGTGTCTCGGCGTACGCGAGCGGGGGTTCGAGCGGATCTCCGAACTCATTTGTGGGGAAGTCCAGGATGGTGAATGGCCCGCAGGCGGCCATGCCGCTGTGCACGCCCGCAGAGAACGGCACGATGCGCACGGTCACGTTCGCCTTGACCATCAGCTCCAGCAGGTGGGCCATCTGATCGGCCATGGCTCTCGGGCCGCCGACGGGTCGGTGGAGCACCGCCTGGTTGAGAATGACCCGGAGGTGCGGCGCGCGGGGGCGGGTGAGAAGCGACTGTCGCTCGACTCGTACCTGGACGCGGCGGATGATCTCGTCCTCTCCGAGGTAACCCGGTGGCACACGCGCGACCTGTTCGGCGTAGGTGGGGGTCTGGAGGAGGCCAGGGACCAGCTCTGACTCGTACTGGAGGATCGTCTCGGCGCTGTCCTCCAACGTGACGTACAGGCCGAACCAGGCCGGCAGCGCCGTCTCCGTGTAGTCATGCCACCAGCTCTTGCGCCGGCCGTTGCGGGTTTCGGCGGTCAGGGCTAGCAGGACTTTGGTGTCGTGCTCTCCCGCCCCGTAGATCTCTAGCAGCGCCTTGACGTCAATGTCGCGAAAGCGGACGTTCTCGTGGCCTTCTTCCCACCGGGCGATGGTCGTGCGGCCCTTCTGGAGTTGCTCGGCTGCCTGCTCTTGCGACAGCCCTGCGTGCTTCCGTAGCGCCTCCAGGCGACGCCCGATGTGGCGGCGTAGCAACGCCGAGCCCACTGCCTCAGACACCTAGCCCACCCTTTCGCTCACTTTGGGCGCGTGCTGCGCCCAATTAAAGCACGCATTTGAAGCGTGACCCTGAGGGGTGCACCCTCCATGACCTGCCCTTTTGCGGCCTAAAACAGAAGCGTCTCTCAAAACAGATACTCCTTCATGGGTAGTTGATTTCTGGGCATGCCCAAAGTGTAATGAGTTACAGAAGGGAGCTGACAGCCGCCGGATGGGTCATCACCTCAAGGCTGATCACGTCTGTCGGATCAAGCGGAACGCCACGAGCCGCAGGCTTCTTCGACCAGCTCAACGCCGAGTACCCTGCGTTCCGCAGCTCAGCGTCGATATAGTCGGCGTCGCGGTGTGAAGGTGCAGTTCAGGGCGTTGCGGCCTGGCGGGAACGGCGAAAACGCCTAGTGACACGCCTGCCTGTGGATAACTTTGTTGAGCTGCTGATCTGTTGCTGGTCTCATAGTCGGTGTACGGTCGTGCCTCGTGTACGTGAAAGCGTCGACCCGCAAGACCCGCGACGGGCAGACGATCCGCTACCTGCAACTGGCTCACAACGAGTGGGACCCGGCCGCGAAGGCGTCCAAGACCCGGGTGTTGTACTCGTTCGGCCGCGAAGACCAGCTCGACGTGGCCGGTATCCGCCGCTTGGTCGACGCGTTGTCGCGGTTGCTCGCCCCGGCCGACGCCCTGGCCGCGGCCGCGCCGGCCGGCCTGTCGTTTGTGGAGTCCCGTTCGCTGGGCGGGGCGTGGCTGCTCGACGGGTTGTGGCGCCGGCTGCGCATCGACACCGTCCTGCGGCCGCTGGTCGGCTCGTCCCGCCGGGAGGTCGACGTCGAACGGGTGCTGTTCGCGCTGGTCGCCAACCGGGCCCTGGCCCCGTCGAGCAAGCTGGCCGCCGCCGACTGGGTCTGCCAGGACGTGTACCTGCCCGACCTGCCGCACGTCACCGACGACACCTGCTACCGGGCGATGGACCAGTTGATCGAGGTCGAGCCCGCGTTGACCCGCGGGGTCTACGACCAGATCGCCGACCTGCTCAACCTTGAGGTCGACCTGTTGTTCTTCGACACCACCAGCACCTACTTCGAACTCGATGAGGCCGACGAACCGCTGTGGCGTGACCAGCAGGGCCGGGTCGTGGCCGAGGACGATCCGGCGGCGGTCAAGCAGGCAGGGTTCCGCACCCATGGCAAGAGCAAGGACTCCCGCGACGACCTGCCCCAGGTCGTGGTCGGGATGGCCGTCACCCGCACCGGCATTCCCGTGCGGGTGTGGTGCTGGCCCGGCAACACCAGCGACTCCGCCCTGATCCGGCAGGTCAAGACCGACATGCGCGAGTGGAGCCTGGCTCGCGTCGTCTGGGTCGCCGACCGCGGCTTCGCCTCCGCCGAGAACCGCCGCTTCCTGCAACAGGGCGGCGGGCACTACATCCTGGGTGAGAAGCTGCGTGCCGGCACCAGCGAAGCCGACGCTGCGCTCGCCCGGCAGGGCCGCTACGCCACCGTCGCGGAGAACCTGCAGGTCAAGGAAGTCAACATCGACACCGACGACCGGTTCGTCATCTGCTACAACCCCGAGGCCGCCGACCGGGACGCCGCTGTCCGCCAACGGCTGATCGCCCAGCTCACGGACCTGATCGACGACACCGACCGGCTGCCGGCCACCAAACGCGCCGAGCTACGCGGCGTGATCTCCACCAAGCCCGGCCTGAACCGGTTCCTGCGCGTCACCCCCAAGGGCCTGCTGCGCCTCGACCAGGCCAAGGTCAAGGCCGAACAGCGCCTGGACGGCAAGTACCTGCTGCGCTGCTCCGACCCGACACTGTCGGCCGAGGACATCGCCCTGGGCTACAAGCAGCTCCTCGAAGTCGAACGCGGCTGGCGCGACATGAAGACCACCCTCGACCTGCGCCCGGTGTTCCACCGCCGCGAGGACCGCATCCGCGCTCACATCCTGCTCTGCTGGCTGGCCCTGCTGCTGATCCGGGTCGCCGAGACCGAGACCGGCCGCACCTGGACCGCGATCCGCACCGAGATCGACCGGCTGCACCTGGGCGTGTTCACCGGCCCCGCCGGCACGTTCGCCCAGCGCACCGAGCTGTCCCAACCCCAGAAGGCCCTGCTCACCAAGCTGAAGATCGCCGAGCCGCCCCGGATCTTCGACGCCACACCCGCAACCGCCTGACCTGCGACAACACAGCCGCCTAGTGACACGCCCCGTCACCGGGCCCACCGCTGTTTGCCCAGCTCACAGCCCAGATCCGCCGCCTATATCGACGCCGAGCTGCGGAACGCAGGAGTACGTGCGGGAAACGGTCCCGTCCGTGAGCCCAGATGCAGGGTCCGTCGCGCTTCCGAACAGGATGCCGCCTGCGTCCGCTGATCGGCTTGTGCGGTCGATGTCGGGGAGTGCCCGACCGCGTATCTCACACAGGAAGAGGTGATGGCAGTGCGCGTCAAGTGGTTCGTCTCCACTGACGATGATCATTCGTTCAAGCCCTTCGGCATCGACAGCGCTGGCCCCGCCATGCTCTTCGGCCCCGAAAGTGGGGCCACGCACCCCGACGGCACTTCCGTGCCCGCCGATGTCGCCGGACACGATCACATGCACCGGCCGAGCCCCAGCCGACCGGCTTTGGCGCGCGACTGTGGTCCGCAGCCGGTCCGCCGAGGGGCACAGCCGTGAACCGCAGCCCGCAGCCTCTCCCCGACATCACGCCGGGCACCTTGCTCCTACTCGAAGCAAATGACTGGTCCTACGGGCGTGACCTGACCCCCGGTACTTCCGTAGCCATCGCTGTCACAGGGATCCGCGACCTCCTGTACCGCAGCGACGAGTGGATCTGGGTGCTCGGTCACCGGCCGGAGTGCGAGTACCCGAACGTGGACCGGCATTCGCCGTGCATGGAGGTGCGGGCCAAGATCGCCGCGCTGCACCGCCAAGTCGCCGCGTCATGACCAGCACCGACGACAGCGATCGGCCCGTCGATCACTTCGAGTCGGCGCGGAACACTGCGCTGCATCATCGCGACGGCGGTAGCTGTTTCCGCTGCCGGCAGGGCCGGTGTGGGCAGTACGCCTGGGCGGTCGAGGAGCTTGGTCGTCATGCCGGCGGGCGGAAGCTCCTTCGGCAGCTCGGGTTTCCCCTTTCCTGTGATGATTCGATTGAGGAAGGTCAGCCGCGGTGAACGCCACACCTTTCGTCGCTCCGGACAGCTACCCGGAGTATCTGCGTGGGTATTCCGAGTCGGTGGGGCCGTCTCGGCCGGTGCGTGCGGTCGGTAGTGCCGCCGCTCCACCGATGCGTCTTGCGGATGAGTTCTTCTATCTGGCGCACGACGATCAGACGGGTCGGTCGCGTCTGTTCGAGTCCGCGACAGCTTACGGCCTGGCTGCGGCGTTGTAGGCGGAGCTGGGTTGGGAGGGGCGGATCACGTTCGTGGGCCGGCATGTGCGGGTGATCGACCCGTCGCCGCCGGCGGACTGGCTGCAACACGTTGTCCTCGATCGGTTGGTGGCGGAGCCGCAGCACACGGCGACGCGAACGTGGTTGGCGTTCTTGGGCACCACCGCCTATGAGCAGGTGGCGACCCGGATGTGGCAGCTCGGGCTGCTGCGTCAGCGGCAGGTGGGTCGGTGGTGGCGGCAGCGCACCGTCTACGTGCCGTCGGACATGAACACCGCCGCCTGGTCGTGGGCCCGCCTGTCCTACCGGTTACGAAACCACGAACGGTTGAACGCGTTCGACGTGACCCTCGGCGGGCTGGCGATGTCCACCCAGCTCGATCCGATCCTGCTCGACGACGCGCCCCCGCTCGCCCGCGTACTCCTGCGCCGGCAGGTCGACCAGGCGTCCCTGCCGCTACGGGAGCTTCTTGCTGATCTCGGTGCCGTCGTCGGTGGTGCCGTGCTGAGCCACCGCACCACCTGAACGCCACCACACCCACCCGCACCACACCACCACCACTACTGGCTCGGCGTTGCCGCGCCGGGCTGTTGCTGACCCACTGAACTGTTTGGAGAGAGAACTGATGTCTCACACGAGACCTGACACCGTGTCCGCTGTCCTGGCCAGGGGGCGGCTCGGTATCCCGTCGGTGGTGTTCTTCGTGATCGCCGCCGCCGCACCCCTGACCGTCGTCGCCGGTGGCGCGACCACGGGGTACGCGGTCACCGGCGTCACCGGTATCCCGGTGTCGTATCTGCTGGTGGCGGCGGTGTTGGCGTTGTTCGCGGTCGGCTACGTGGCCATGTCCCGCCGGATCGTCAACGCGGGCGCCTTCTACACCTACGTCACCCGAGGACTCGGCCGCCCCGCCGGTGTCGGCGCCGCCATGGTCGCGCTGGTCGCCTACAACGCGATGCAGATCGGCCTGTACGGCGGGGCGGGCGCGGTCACCGCGCAGTTCCTCAACGACCGCTACGGCTGGCACCTCACCTGGTGGATCTGCGCCCTCGCCGTCTGGGCGGTCGTCGCGGGGCTCGGTGTCGCGCGGATCGACCTCAACGGTCGGGTCCTCGCCGTCGTCCTGGTCGCGGAGTGCGTCGTCGCGCTGACGTTCGACGCGATCATGGTCACCCACCCCGCCGACGGGACGGTCAGCTTCGCCACCCTCGCCCCCTCGCACGTGTTCGCCGCCGGGATCGGCGCCGCTTTGGTCACCGCCATCACCGGGTTCGTCGGTTTTGAGGGCACCGTCGTGTTCTCGGAGGAGACGAAGGATCCCCGGCGGACGATCGCCCGTGCCACCTACATCGCCGTCGCGGTGACCGGCCTGCTGTATGGGCTGTCCGCGTGGGCGATGTCGGTGGCCACCGGCCCCGACCGCATCGTCGAGGCGGCCCGCACGCACCGACGGCACGGATCTGATCTTCAACCTGGTGTCGCCGTACCTGGCCGACAGCGTCATCACCGTCGCCCGGGTCCTGTTCATCACCTCGCTGTTCGCCGCCCTGCTCTCCTTCCACCACACCGTGGCCCGGTACCTGTTCGCGCTCGGCCGGGAGCGGGTGCTGCCGGCGGTGTTCGGTCGCACCAGCCGCCGCACCGGGGCGCCGAAGGTCGGCTCCCTCGTGCAGAGCGGGATCGCGTTCGTCGTGCTGGTCGGTTATGCGGTCGCGGGGGCGGACCCGATCGTGCACCTCTTCTTCTGGATCACCGTCACCGGCGGGCTCGGGGTGCTGATCCTGATGACCGTCACCTCCGCCGCCGTCATCGGCTTCTTCGCCCGCATCACCCACATTGAAGGACCCTGGCGAACGGCGATCGCACCCGGGGCCGCGACAATCGCGCTCGCCGGGATCCTCACCGTCACCCTGCGGGAATTCGCCACCCTCCTCGGCGTGGCACCGGACTCGCCACTGCGGTGGGCGTTCCCCACCGCCTACGCCGCCGCCGCACTACTCGGCATCACCTGGGCGCTCACCCTGCGCACCACCCGTCCGGACGTGTACGCGGCGGTCGGCCTCGGCGCGCACAGCGCCACCGGACCCCACCGCACCCCCGACACCGTCCACCAACCCGCCTGACCAAGAGAGAAGCCGTGACCCGCACCAACAACAGACCACTCGTCCGCGCCGCCGCGAAGGCCGACGCCGGGCCGCTGATCGCCGTCCTCGCCGAAGCGTTCCACCACGGACCCCTCGCCGACTGGCTCATCCCCGACCCCGACGAGCGACGCACCGTCTACTACCGCTACTTCCGCGACGCCCTCCACCACGGACTGCAACACGGGCAGGTCCACACCACCTCCGACCAGACCGCCGTCGCGATCTGGTACCCCCGCCCCGAGCCCACCCCCACCGACCACCACCAACGGGTCGAAGCGCTGGAGCGCATCGCCGGCGTCTACGCGCCGAAGTTCGTGCTGATGGAGGAGATGTTCGACGCCGTCCACCCCGACACACCACACCACTACCTGGCCTACCTCGCCGTCGACCCCACCCGCCACAACCAGGGCATCGGCGCCGCACTCCTCACCGACCACCACCGCCACCTCGACCACCTCGGCCTGCCGGCCTACCTGGAGGCCAGCAATCTGCACAACCGGCGGCTCTACCTGCGCCACGGCTACACCGCCGGACCCACCATCACCCTGCCCACCCACGGACCCACCATCTGGCGCATGTGGCGCGGCACCCCCACCACCAACGGCGACCGGACCCCGTTCCCGCACACCACGCGGAGAAACCCATGACGACACAGCCCCACCCCGCCCGCCGTGCTCTCCTGCGCCTGTTCCTCGGCAGCGCCGTCCTTCTCCTGCCCGCCTGCCAGACTGACACCGCCACAACCCCTGGACCCGACACGACCGGCACACCCGCCGACGCACCACCATGGGCCAGCCCACCCACCAGGACCGCGACCGACGCCGGCCTCACCGCAGAGCAGCGGCCGACGCTGCTCGCCGAAACCCTGAGCAGCACGCCAGCCGACACCACCATCGACCTGCCCTACACCTACCTGCACCTGCAAACCTGGACACGCGCGACGAACACGATCATCCGCACCGACATCCGACGCTGGCGACACGCAGACGGCTCCGGCCGCGAAGTCACCCGCCGGGCACCCGACCTGGCAGGCGTGGACCACCAACCCCGACCCGACGAACGGCCCCTGTTCGACCACGCCACTCCCACCACACACCGCCACCCGCCCGGAAGCCTGCACCCGTACCTCCCCGAGCCGGTCCCGGCCGACCCGACACAGCTCGCCAAGCTTCTGGCACCGGCCGAGCTGGCCAGCGAGCCCGCATACCCGAGGCTGCTCGCAGGCGGCGTCATCGGCCTGGCCACCAGCCAACACCTCAACCGCCCCCAGCGGGCCACCGCACTACGTGTGCTCGCGCGGATCACCGGCATCACCTACCGGGGCACGACCACCGACATCGCCGGACGCACCGGCCTGGCATTCCACGTCACCGCCGACGGGTCCACCACCGTGCTGATCATCGACCCGACCACAGGGGAACTACTCGCCGCACACGAACGCATCAACGGCAGCATCAAGCCGGGTCTGTTCTCCTACGTCCTCATCCTGGCCCGAGGCCACACCACCGACACCGTCACACCACCCGCCACCGGGTGACGACCTGACCAGCCGCCGAACCCTGGACCCGAGAAACAGGAGACGGCTGGTCTTCCGGCCGGCGGCAGCGCCCCCCCCCGGTGTTCCTGCCGCCGGCCACCCCACCACCATGACCGACCTTGACATGGGTGTCGGTGGCGTCGTGGCCACGGCGACCGGCGGCACGGCCGCCTTCTCGGCTGGCTACGGAGAGTGCGGTATCACTGACCGGTCGACGCCGAGGCGGTCACGTGCCGGTCGGGGTGGTGTCGGGTTCGTCCTGCTCGGGGACGGGCGGCGGGAGCGCGACCTGGATCAGGCGGCCCGGTTGGGCCCGCTCGACGAGCGTTCCGCGGCCGGGTGGGCGGGTGGCGGCGCGCTCGTTGCCCAGCACGACTCCCTCGCGGCTGTCGCCGGAGAGGATCAGGCCGCTACAGCCCATCTCCTTGACCCGGTTGAGCAGCGGGTCGGCCATGGCGCGGGCCATGCCGCTGACCCGGCGGGCGAGCACCAGGTGCAGGCCGATGTCCCGAGCCTGCGGCAGGAAGCGGGACAGCGGGGCGAGCGGGGCCGCAGAACCGGTGGGCAGCAGGTCGTAGTCGTCGGCCACCAGGTAGATGTCCGGCCCTTCCCACCAGTCCCGCTGGCGCAGCCGCTGCGGGCTGATCCCGGCCGGTGGCAGGCGTTCGGTGAGCTTGGCGACCACCTGCTGGACGTAGGCGCTGGCGGTGTCCGGGTCGCCGGCATAGGCGGCCAGGTGGTCCGGTGGCACCGCGTCGAGCAGGGATAGTCGGGCGTCGAGCAGCACCACCCGCGCGTCCCAGGCGGACTGTCGGGAGCAGAGGGCCGCCAACCAGGTACGCAGGGCCGTCGACTTGCCGGAGCCGGCGTCACCGAAGACGAGGAAGTGCGGGTCGTCGCGGATCAGGTCGACGGTCACCGGCTTCAGGTCGGCCTCGCCGATCCCGATGGGCACGGCGGTCGGGGCGGCGTCCGGTGGCGCCGGCACCTCGGCGGCGTCGATCCGCGCCGGGAGCAGGCGTACCGGCGGGGCCGGGGGGCCCGACCACCCGGCGGCGATCTTGCCGAGTACGTCCTGCTGGGCCGCGCGCAGACCGTCGATGCTGTCCTGTCCGTCCATCCGGGGCAGGACGAGTTGGAAGTATACGCCCGGCAGGCTCAGACCCCGGCCGGGCACCTTCGCCGGCACCCGGGCGGCGAGCCGGCGGTTCACCTCGGACTCGGAGGGGTCGTTGAGGCGCAGCTCGATGCGGGTCCCGATGCTGTCCCGCAGGGCGGGGCGGATGTCGTTCCATCGACCGGTGGTGATGATCAGGTGTACGCCCACGCCGAGTCCCCGGGCGGCGATCTCGTTGATCACCGGGTCGGCCCAGTCGAACTCGGTCCGCAACGCGCCCCAGTTGTCGATGAAGAGGAACACGTCGGCGGCGCGTACGCCCTCGGGCAGTTGGCCGGAACGCCGACGTTCCCGCAGGTCGGCGATGGAGTCCAGGCCGAGGGCCCGGAGCAGGTGTTCCCGTTCGCTGATCAGTGACCGGACCTCGACGATCATCCGGCTGACCAGGTCACGCTCGCTGCGACCGGCCACCGAGCCGACGTGCGGCGCCTCGGCCATCGTGTGCAGCGTCCCGCCACCGAAGTCCACGCAGTAGAACTGCATCTCGTCGGGGCTGTGGGTGAGCATCCCGGCGAGCATCAGGGTCCGCAGCAGCGTGCTCCGCCCGGTCTGGGGTGCACCGACGACCGCGAGGTTGCCGTGCGCCCCGCCGAAGTCCATCATCAGCGTCTCCTGCTCCTGCTTGAGCGGCAGGTCGAGCAGGCCGATGGGTACGGCCAGCGAGCCCGTCATCGGCCAGTGCTTCGCGCCGTAGCCCCGGCCGGGCTGGTGGGCGACCGGGCCGAGCAGGTGGTCCAGGGCGAGTGCCTTCGGCAACGGCGGCAGCCAGACCTGGTGCACCGGGCTGATGACCGAGGTGAGCCGGTCCACCACGATGCCCAGCTCGGTCCGGCCACCACGCGCTGGCCCGGGTGGTGACTCGTCCATCTCCTCCTCGGTGATCCGGGTGATCCCCCGCAGCGGGAACTGCGCGATCGTGTTGCGGGGCTTCGCGCCGCTGGCCCGCGCGCGCTCCTCTGGAGAGACGTACCCGGCCGACACGTGCGCGACCCGGAACCGCTGATAGACGGACTCGTCCACCTTGATGTACGCGGACCCGGGGATCGGCGGCAGGTTGTACGCGTCGGTGGTGCCGATCACCGTACGACTCTCGCTGGCGCTGAACGTGCGCAGGCAGATGCGGTACGACAGGTGGGAGTCCAGTCCCCGCAGTCGCCCCTCCTCCAGCCGCTGGGTGGCCATCAGCAGGTGCATGCCGAGGCTTCGGCCGACCCGGCCGATCTGCACGAACAGCTCGGCGAAGTCCGGCCGACCGGAGAGCAGTTCGCCGAACTCGTCCACCACGATCAGCAGGTACGGCAGCGGGTCGAGCGGACGACCGTCGGTGCCGACGGCGCCCTCCGCGCGGCGGCTCTGGTACTCGCGTACCGAGTCGATGTTGCCCGCGTCGCGCAGCATGCGTTGCCGACGTTGCTGCTCGCCCATGAGCGCGGCGAGCACCCGGTCGATCATCGCGGCGTCGTCGGCCAGGTTGGTGATCAGACCGGCCACGTGCGGCAGCCCGGTCAACGGGGCGAACGCCGCACCGCCCTTGAAGTCGATCAGCACGAAGCTGAGCAGTTCCGGCGGATGGGTCAGGGCCAGGCCGGTGACGAGCGTACGCAGCAACTCGCTCTTGCCGGAGCCGGTGGCGCCGACGATCAGGCCGTGCGGGCCGGAGCCGCCCTGCGCCGACTCCTTGATGTCCAGCACCAACGGGTGGCCGTCCCCGTCGGTGCCGATCGGCGCGCGCAGCAGCCGCGGGTCACCGGCGCCGATCCAGCGGCTGGTGATCTCGGAGTTCATCGGGTCGCCACCGAGCACCATCTCGGTCAACGACACGGTCCGGGCGAGGACCTGCTCGCGTTCGTCGCTGAGTCGGAGCGGTGCCAGGGTCCGGGCGACCAGCTCGGCCATTCCCAGGCTCACCCGGTCGACGTGGCAGTCCGTGGCGGGTGTGACGACCAGTTCCGCCCTGCCCTCCGTGGTGAGCTGGCCGTCCGGCCCGCACCGTAGCCGCAGGTTGACCCGGCTCGGTTCGTCGGACTCGCGCTCGACCAGGAAGACGAGCGTGATGCCGAGGTGCAGCCCGGCGCCGGCCAGCAGCGCCGCCATCAGCTCGCCACGCCCCCACTCGGAGAACGGGTCGAAGCTGGTGAACACCAGGATCAGCCGGGGCAGGGTCGGTCCGCCGGTGGTCGGGCGCCGGTTGCCCTGCTGGTCGAGGCGGCGTCGGAGTTCGGCCTCCAGGTAGTCGGTGAGCGCGGCGGGGCTCTCCGCGACCAGCGACAGCTCCCCCGCCTCACCGCGCAGCTCCGGGTCGGTGGTGTGCGGCAGCCACTTCGCCCACTGCCACTGGTCGTCCCCGCCGGCCTCCACCGCGACGAGCACGTCGTCCGGCGCATGGAAGACGCCGACCTGGCAGAGCATCGCGCGGGCGACCTGCGTGGTGGCCGGCGGCGGGCCGAGCAGGCTGATCACCCCGGCCCGACCGATGTCGACCACCATCGGCTGCTCGGGCACCACGCCGAGTCGTTCCACCAGCCGTTCGGCGGCCTCCTGCGACTCCCAGTCGTAGTCGGTGAGCGGGTCGATCTTCGCGTCGAGCTCGATCGGGGTGGTCAGTCGGACCGTACCCCGGCCGAGCCGGACCTGGAGGAAGTCGGCGTCGTCGCGGCGGCGCTCCCAGACGCGGTGGCCGCCGACGCCGATCGACCAGAGCCGGGCCGGCTCGGGGTGGGCGAGCGCGGAGACGGCGCGTTGCGCGTTCGCGCTCTGTCGCGCCTGGTCCCGCACCAACCTCAGGTGGCCGCTGTACCGGCGGCGCTGCTTGCGGGCCGACACGCCACGGGTACGCCGCTGCCCCATGAACATGAAGATGACCGCGGCGATCGAGGAGATGAAGAAGACCGAGCCGAGGATGATGGTGGCCGGCTGCCCGAAGCTGACCATGTACGCGGCCATGCCCACGCTGCTGATCAGCGGAAGGACCAGGTTCCAGGCGTGACTGCCGGTCGACGCGTCCGGCACCTCGGGCGGTACGGGCAGCACGATCCGGTCCGTGGGCAGCGCCGGAAGGATGTGGCGGGCCGGACGGTGGAAGGCCACCCGGCTCATCCGGCGATGCTCCGCTCGTTCATGCCCTCCACGACGGGCCGGGGTGACCTCCCGTTCAGTCGTCGGGACGGGGTCATGTGCCCGGGTCGGGGCAGGTCATGATCGCCTCTTTGATCCGATCGAGGGGATCCCGGTGGCCCTCGGACACCAACGGCACGAGCGCGTTGATCTTGCGGATCCAGTTCGGCCGGACCGCACCACCGCGCGGCAGGTCGTCCTTGAACTCCCAGATGGCGGTGGTCACCTCGTCGGCCGACCGGGTGCCCTCGACCAGGTCGCCGATCGCGGCCAGGATCGCGTGGCTGGCCCGGTCGTCGAACGACACCCCGGCCAGGTCGGCGAGCATCGGTGCCATCGCGCCGACCTGGGCTGCCGGGCCGCCGGTGCCGGCCGCGCCGCCGGGACCGCCGGCCAGGCCGCCGAGGAGCAGGGGCTTGGCCAGGCTGAGCACCGCGTGGTGACCGGCGAGGGACGGTACCCGGTCCACCGCCTCCCGCAACTGGGAGTGCTGGTCGGGCAGGGCCGGTCCGGCGCGGTCCAGCCCGGACAGGATGGCCTGCGGATCGGTCAGCGGGGCGGACAGGAACGACACGATCGGGACGGTCGGCGGTGTGAACGCGGGCGCCCGGCGCAGACCGGTGGCCGCCTCGATCAGGTCCACACTGAGCGCGTCCACGACGGGCGGTGCCGCCTGGCCACCCCCGCCCGGGGAGCCGCCCGGTCGCCGCGCCGTCCACGCGCTGCCCAGGTTGAGCAGTGGCATTCCGTCCGCACCCGGCGCGGAGAGCCCGGGTGCCTCGTACACCAGTGGCGCGCCGTACTCGTCGAGCACCCGGGTGAGTTCCGGCGACGCGGACGCGCGGGTGTAGACGACCGGCACCGGGTCGTGACCGCCGGCCAGCACCGACTCACCCAGGTGCACGAAGAGGCGCCGGTTCAGCAGCGACACCTGCTCCGGGGTGGGCCGCCGACCGGGCCGATCGGTGGCGAGCACGATGATCGGCTGGTCGAGATACTCGGCCGCCTCCGCCAACACGCCCAGGTCGTGCGTGGACACCGCCGCCGCCGGGCCGATGATCTCCATGACCCGGCCCGTGCCGTCGGCCGCCTGCCAGGTGTGGAGCGCGACCTCGTTGCGAGTGGTGTCCGCCCAGGAAGGTCCGGTGGACACCGCGGCCGAGCTACCAGTCGAAGCCGCAGCGATCTGGATCAGTCGCTCCTCGACGCTCACCGGCTCCCCGGGGTACAGGGCGAGTCGGATCCGGCCGGATTCGGCGGCAGGCAGCAGTGCCGATCCGTCCGGGCCGAGCAGCGAGAGGTTGCGGGCCTCGTCGTTGACGGCGAGGTGGATCGACTCACCGTCCGGGCCGTCCACGACGACCACGGCGTGTGCGCCGGCACCGGCCTGGTCCATCCGGTACGCCAGGTCGACGTACCCGGTCGGCTCGTCCACCCGCTCGGCGCCGGTCGCCGCGAGCGCGTCGTCACCGGACCCGCCGAACCGCAGACCGTGGGTACGCAGCGCCGCGCGGTACCGGTGATTGGTCAGCTCCGCCGGCAGGCCGACCTCGACCCCGTCGGCGGAGAAGACGATCCGCCCGGAGAGGTACGGCTTCCCGGACAGGATATCCAGCACTTCGGCGGGTGCCTCCGCCCACGGCTTCGACGCCCGGTGGTCCGACGGCACCACCCGTACCGTGACGCCCGTGCCGGCTGCGGTGATCCGGCCCTCGGCATCCAGGTCGACGACGCGGTGCGGCCCGAACGGCACCGCGCCGCCCGTCGCGCCGTCGAGTTGGGTACGCAGCACCTGCGTCGACAACCGCAGGTCGTCCGCCCACTGTGTCAGCCCCGGCAGGGACGCCGGTCCGGCCGAGTCCGGCCAGTGCACCGGCATCAGGTCGAGTTGCTCGGCCGACTGCCGGTCCAGCATGCGACGCAACAGATCCGAGTCCGCCTGCGGGAACAGTGGCGTGGCCACCGGGCCGGAGAACCTGGCGGCGGCGTCGGCCCGCCGGACGAACGGGTCGTCGGCCGTGGGCATCGCGTCGGTCCCGACGGCCATCGCCCCGCCGGGCAGGAACACCGTACGTCCGTCGGCGCACAGCTCCGCCATCGGACGGGTGATCAAGGGAAGGTGGGTGACCACGCCACGGCTCCTCATCGTCTCCCCGTGACCGTGGCATCCCGGACGGGACGCGCGACAGTCCCCGTTATGGCCGCCGGGACGTCCCCGGCGGGCAGACGAAGAGCGATCGGCTGAGCGCGGCCAACTGCTCGTTGTGCGCCGGCTGGCGAACTCCCAACGCACGGAGTGATCGGCTCGCGTCCAGCTTGTGCGGTTCGAGGTCGACGACGAGGTCGACCGGCATGACGTGGGTGCCCGGCCGACCGTCGAGGATGGCGAGTACCCGATCCAGTAACGCTACGGCTGCGTCTTCGACAGCAGTGGTGCTCGCACTGTCAGCCCGGTCGGAGAGCATTCTGATCGTCGCGATATCACCGCCACCGATGGAGCGGATCAGCAGATTGGCGCGGGCGTCGGCGGCACCGTCCCGCCCGGCCGCACCGGGCCCAGGGACGACGATGAGCGTTCCCGCCGCGGCGGCTCGATCAGTCGGGCGCGGGGGCGGGGGTGGCGGGACTGGAATGCCTGCCCGGAGGACGGCGAGCGCCGCGAGGTCCCCGCCTCGCGCCGGCTGCCCCAGCACCTGTCGGGCCAGGGTGATGAGGTCGACCAGTTCGGGATAGGGGTCCACGTCGCGCCTGTCGGCATCGCGCACCGTGTGTACGAGTGCCCGCAGATCGAAGCGATCCGGCTTCAGGACGAGACCGTTCGCCCGTGCCCACATTGCGGTCACCTCAGCCAGCATGGGCTGGCGCTGGGTGGCAACGGAGCGGAGAACCTGGGCGAGGCGGCTCACCCCGATCAGGTCCGCCGCATTCGCATTCTGCCCGGAGACGATGACGGTGTCGTCGACGAGGTTGTCGATCTCCTCCGCGACATCGCCCCATGGCTGGATGAGGAGGCGGCTCAGCGAGCGGAGGTGCATCGGCCGGATCTCGCCGAGCATCGGCAGACGTCGCCGCAGGAGGGCGGTGACCGCCTGCAACGAGGAGGGCTGGTCCAGCGGCAGCCCCTGCGGCAACGCGGTCAACAACCGCGCCAGACCGACCATGTCCGGCTCTCGGAGATACGCCCCGAAGACGGCCTCACTCAGCCGCTGCACGTGCAGGAATCGACTCCTCACCTCAGCGGGCATGATGGCTGTGCGGAACGTCGCGACGACGTCGATGGCGACCCTCGCTCGGCTGGCCTGGGCCGCGTTCAGGTCACCGGCCAGAAGCCCCTGCGACAACAGAACCGGCACGGCACGGCTGAGTCGCGAGATGTCTCCCGCCGTGAGCTTGCCACCGAAGATCATCTCGGCTCTGGTCACGTGGTTGCGGAGCGCTGCCCGATTCCGTTCCGGCGAGTCGGTGGGGCTGATCAATGCCTCCAGTGCCGCCACGTCCCGCGACGACAAGGTGACCGAAGGCGTCGGCGCACCGAGCAGCCGACCGACCGAGACCTCGATCTGTTCCCATGTGTGCGGACGATGATCGCGGCCCAGCACCAGCAGAAGCCGGCTCATCCGCACCAGGTCGTTGGCGCCGAATGCAGGCCCGAACACGGGAGCGGTGAAGTAGGCGATGTCGTACAGCACCTGTTCCGCATCCGCATCGCCGGGCAGATCGGCCTCCACCCCCAGGTTCCGGGCCAACTCCGTGACCCGGTGCGCGCCCCCGGCCAGGTCCGCCAGCCGTTCGGCTACCTGCCGGACCGACACCCGCACCGGTGCGGTGTTCGCCCCACGGAACCGGTCACTGAGCTGCGCCCACCGCAGTGGTGGCCACATCTGGTCGTCCGCCACCCGAAGCCAGGCCTTCGGGAACCACCGCTGGACCCGGTGCGAGGTCGGTCCGTCCAGACCTGCTCCGCGCACGTCCACCATGGTGATCTGCCGGCGTAGCGCCGGGTCCAGTCGCAGGTTCACACTCTCCAGCAGGCCCGTCGCCAGAACCGGCCGGTGTCCCTCGGGGACCTGCGCCAACAACGGACCGACGGTCGACAGGGCGAGCCGGCTGGGAATGTCCTGGAGGCCGACCACCAATCGCAGCGTGGCCTGCCAGATGCGGCGCAGGTCGGTCGCCTCTCGGCCCACCCCCTCGGCCGAACCGTCGAGCGACGCCAGTTGGCGAAGAAGATCGGATTCCACCTCGACGAGATCGACCGCGCTGACCAACTTCTGCACCGAGCGTTCGAGGACGACCCGCCGGTAGCCCTTACGCACCCTCCTTCGCAGCCACTCCTCGTCCTGTTCGACCTCGGCGCGGAACCACGGTTCGAAATTGCCGAAGCCCCGCCCCTCCCCGACCCGCAACGCGACGTGGGTCAGATGCCCTTCGTTGGTGTCGACCGCAGCGAATTCCGTGGTGATGCCGAGTGCCTCGGCCACTCCGATGATTCGGCCGGGATTCGGGCGAAGGACATTGTCCAGCAACTCCCGCACCGTGAACCTCGCGCTCCGCGGCCGGTCGTCCAGCAGGTTCCGCAATTCACCCGGGCGAACGTTCAGGTCCAGGCTGACACCGTAGCGCCGACGATAGTGGTCGGCGAACAGGCGCTGGATCCGTGCGGCGTTCGTCGCCAGGTAGTTCCGCAACTCCTGCGGAAGTGCCATCAGCGCGGCATGGAACGTCTCCCGGGTGGCCCACAGCAACAGGTTCTTCGACATAGTTCTGACCTGGTAGAACCTCGATGCGACCGCACCGACCCGCGTGTACTCGTGGGCCAGGTGACCAGCGAGGGTCGTGGCCAGGGAGGGCATGGTCAGATCGGGGCGCAGGCCACCATTGAACTCCGTGGCGATCAGCCGGCCGAAGTCCAGACCTTCGTCGAGCAGGGCCAGCTGGTCGACGCGCGTTTCCGGGTGGTGCCGGCGTTGATGGTCGACGAGGTCTTCCAGGAATTGGTACATGCCCTCGACTGGCAGACCGTAATTGTGCTGCGCCTCTATGGCGTAGCCCCTGTCGGGAACGATCAACATCTGCCGGAAATAGGGAGCGACCGTCCAGTCCGAGAACGCCTCGCCGATGGTGGAGCGCCGCGATGCTCGCCTCATCGCGACGGCGGTCGTCCGGGTCACGGAGTGCGGGTCTGCGCCCACCTCTTCGTCGTCCAGCACGAGTGTCGCCGGTTCGACGATCTCCAGAACGTCGCCCCACCGTCCATCCGCGTCGAGACGGAATCCGTCCCTGGACGTCGCGATCCGTCTGGCGTGGCGAGGCGACGCGTCACCGGGCCACCTGAGGTTGGACACCTCCAGTTCCTTGCCGCCCCGCCCGCCGCGCAGCCGGCCAACCGTCTCCCACCGGCCGTTGCCCGCCCACCGGTAGTCCCGGTCCGGCAGCCCGGTCTCCGGGTCGAGGCCGTGCAGACCGCTCTCGCCGACGAGCACCCGCACCGCCCGGAAGGTCGTGCCGCCCCGGCCCTCCTCGGCGACGTGAATGACGGTCGAGGTCTCCGCGTGCGCCGCCATGCTCCGCCGGAGCCGGACGGCCTCCCGCCGGGCGACGTCGGCCAGCGCGTTCGTTCCCGACGCGACCCCGGTCAGCCCGGCCAGGGCACGATGGCGCGCGAGGGCGGCCGTCGGTGCCGTACCGGTCGGCGGTGTGGCCGCGTCGGCCTGCTCGCCGCTACCGGCCGTCAGCGATCGCGGCGGCTGCACCTGGAAGTCCAGGCCGAACCGATGGTCGAGTTCGCCGGCTCGGAACCACAGCTTCGGGAACCAACGGGCGCCAAGGCCGACCGGCCGGAACACCACCGGCCCGTCGAACGCGTCCGGGTCGGCGGCTCGCAGCCGGTCGAGCAGCACCGTCAGCCAGGCCGCACCACCGGGTACGCCCACCGCCGGGTCCTGCTGCCGGGGCCTGCCGTCCTCGCGCGCCGGGTAGCCGACCACCACCCCGTCCGGGGACGGCTCCTCGGCACGGACACCGCCGAGCGACCACACCCGTCCCTCGGACGCCGACCGCGCCGAGTCGATCCATTCGTCGATCGTCGCGTGCGTCTGCGTCACCCGCCGTGCCAGGTCGTCGGCGTCGACCGCCCCGGTGGCCAGCTCCAGCGCCGTCACCAGCCAATCGAGCGCCAACGGCTCGCCCGGTGCCGGTGCGGGCAGGCCCCACAGCCGGTGCACGAGCGCGGTGAGCCGGGCCGGATCCGCGCCGCCGATCGACCCGTCCAGGGCGAGCAGCCGCCCGGCTGCGGTCAACCGGGGCCAGCTCAACCCACCGATCCCGTAGGCGAGCGCGGCGACGAAACCGGCGTCGAGCAGGGCCGACGGAGTGCGCGGGTCGACACCGACCGCCTCGGCCAGGTGTGACCAGGACAGGCGGACACCAGGTGGATCACTCGACGTGGTGCTCGCCTGGTCACCGATGGCGCGCACCAGGTCCGGCAGGCCGAAGGCGATGCCACCGTCGTCGCCGGGCCACCGATAACGGCCCGGGTCGACCTGCCCGAACAGGGCATCGATCAGGTCGGACGTGCCCGCTGTCGAAACGAGTCGGTCGGGGAACGTGGGTCGACCAGCCACCACGTCCGGGACCCGCAGCGGGTGCGGGTGGACACTCTCGCCCCCGGTCAGGGCACGGCTGACCCGACGGGCCAGCACCACCGCAGCCCAGGGTGCGGGCTCGTCCGTCGGTCCCGTGTGCAGGGTCAGCTCGTCGTCGAGGCTCAGCCACCAGTCGTCGTGGTCGGTGAGCGCGTAGCCGTCAACACGGGTCGACGGCAGCGTCAGGCCCGGACCGGGCCGCAACTCCGAGTACGCCGGGGCGCGGAACGGCCGGAACTCGAACTCGGTGGCCGTCGCACCGAGGCTGTCCCACCCGCCGGCGCGCAGCGGACGGATCCACCCCGATCGCACCGGCACCTCGGCCAGCGCATCGCGGCCCAGCAGCAGCGTCCGGCTCCCGCCGAGCTGGTCGGCCAGCTCCACGGCCTGACCGGTCGTCAGCGGTGCCGCTGGCAGTACCTCCACCATCGCGTGTGCCCTGAGGTGATCGGGCAGCACGTCCAGCGCCGCCTGCACCGCCGATGCGGCGGCAGCCGCACGGACGTCCACGACCACCCGGAGGCGGCTCGGGTGTGCTGGGCGTTCCGGCAGGTCACTGAGGGCCTGGCGGTCGGGGCCCACGTACAGGCCGTCGGGGCGGGCCAGCAGGTGCTGTCCGGGCGGTGCGATGCGGTCCACGTCGGCCAGGTCCACCCGCCAGTCCCGGGCCGAACCGAGGGCCGACGAGGTCAGTTCCAGCTCGTCCGCCAGCGTCTGGGCCAGCGACGCGAGGTGCAGGGCGGAGGCGGTCGTCGCACGCGCCCAGGTCTGCTCACGGGCGACACCGAGCCAGGCCAGCGTCCGGGGGCTGAAGCCGGGGGTCTCCGTCGCCTCGGCCAATCGCCGGTCAGCGTCGCGGCCGTCCTGGTGCAACCGCTCCCGGGCCGGTCGACGGAGCGAGTCGCCGTGCTCGGGGTCGTACAGGTCCTGTCGCAGCGCCGTGGCAAGGCCGTGCCGATCGTCGTCGACGGGCAGCGGGTTCGTGCGGGCCGCGTCCAGCGCGGTCTGGTCGGTCACCCCCTGCGTGACCTGCTGCCAGGACCACTCGTCGTCGGTCGCCGCGACCGAACGGTGAACGAGGAAGTGCTGCGCGGCGACCAGCACCTCCCGCCGCAGCCCGACGAGCATCCGGTCCGGCTCGTCCAGGACCACCCGCACGGTCCAGGTGGGGCGGTCGAAGACCGCACCGAGGAGGCCGTCGGTGTCCGGCGGCAGCAGGTCGACCGAGGGTGGCGGCATCTGTTCGACGCTGGCGAGGTGAGCGGCCAGTTCCCGCAGCGCGTCCTCGGCGGCGGTGACAGCGGCATCGTCCGCCCCCGTGACGGCCGTGCTCTGCCAGGCTCGCCGCAGCGTGTCGAAGTGGGTCCGGGCCAGGTCGTGGGAGGCCCGCTGCACCTCGGAGGCGGCCATGGCGAACCCGCTGGCCGGGTGCGGGTCGACCGACGTGGGCGGTGCCGACGGCTGCCCGACGACCGGCACTCCGGTCAGCTCGGGTCCGATCCGCGCCGGATCGCCGCCGTCCGCCGGATAGCGCCAGAATGCCGCCAGGTCGCGCCGCAGCGCGTACTCGCCGATCGGGTCGAAGCCGACGTGCAGCGCCCGCAGCCGCCCCGGCTCGCTCTGCACCCAGCCGTCGCTGGCGTACACGTCGACGCCCAGGATGCGGCGGAGCGTGTCGGCGAGGCGGGTCGACCAGGAGTCCGTCGCGCAGTCGCAGATCGCCAGCGCCAGCGGCTGACCCCGCCACCCCGGCGTCACCCGGATGATCTCGGCGAAGCGGGCCACCGAGACGTGCCGGCCGTTGACGCGTACGCCTCGGGCGTCGCCGTGCAGGGCGAGCACGAAGGCGCCGGGGATCGTCGACAACGACTGCGGCACGGCGGTTTCCGGACCGCTCGCCTCGGGAGACCAGTACCGCCCACCCGGGAAGCCGAGGCCCGCGTCGGCGAACTCTCCGCCGACGCCGCCGTGCAGGGCGGGCGTGGACGGGGCCGGCAGGCCGCCGTCGTCCGAGGCGCGCGACGCGTCGTCGACCGCCCACACGTCGCCGGACACCTGGCCGCCGACCCGGACCTTGCGGCTGCCGCGCGATGTCGCAGTGGAGTCCCCGGCCGTCTCCGGTGCGCTGCCCACCGCCGCCCAGGCCGCCGGCAGATCCGCCACCCGGACCGGCCGGTCGCCTCGGGTGTTCTTGGCATGCTCCACGGCCGCCAGCAGCCGCCTCAGTTCGCTGTCGGTGACCGTTGCGGAGTCGCCACCGCGCAGCGCCCACACCGCCAGGTCGAAGCGGTTGCCCCACTGGACCGGGCGCCGGTCCTCCGCCGCCAGCGCGGCCGACAGCCGGCGCACCGAGGCGACCTGCGTGACGGTGGTCCGCGCGCCGAACAGCGCCCGCGCCCACACGCCCAGGGTGAGCAACGACTCCTGCTCGTCGCCGTCCACCGGCAGGCCCGCGTGGAGCAGCCGGCCGAACCGCTTCCGCAGGCTGGTCCCGTGTCGCAGACCGGTCTGCTGCGCCAACGGGCCCGGTTCGGCGTCCAACGGAGCGAGATCCGTCAGCCAGTCACTCAGCGTCTGCCGCCAGTTCTGCACCAGTTCGCGGCTGGCCGGATGGCCGGGCGGCTCGAACGCCCAGACCTGACGCCGGAGCTGCCGTGCGGCCCCGTCGGTTGCGCTGTATCCGAGGAGAGCGTTCGCCACCGCTCTGATCTCGGCGACGCTGCCCGTCCAGAGCGGGTCGTCGGCGAAGATCTCCCGCCGTACGGCGGCGGCAAGTTCATCCCGGTCCACCGACGGTCGGCCGATCCCCAGCGCTCGGACCAGGTGCACCAGGCCCGCCAGGTCCCCCGCCATCGGTTGCGGATCGTCCGACGAGCCGAACACGGACCAGACGGACCGGAGGGTGTCGCGCACGGTGGCGACGACGTCGCCGTCGGCAGCCTGCCGGACCACCTGGGTCAACGCCTGAACGTCGACGTAGGCCAGTCGGAGCGGCCCGCGGCCGGCCGGCGCCTCCAGGTGACGCACCAGATCGACGACGTCGTCCAGCCTGAGGTTCCATCGGCGGGGGCCGGCCAGGAGGCCGATCAGGCGTCCCAGCCCGACCATGTCGTCGGCGGTGGCCGTCGGGCCGAACAGGACGTTGGTGTCCCGGGCCAGCATGTGGAGCATCTCCACCGCTTCGTCACGGAAGTGACGGAGGGTCCGGGCCAGCCAGCGCAGGTGTCGCGGCTCCACCTCGGAGATCCGCAGATGCTCGAAGACCAGCCGTCGCAACGGTGTGATCAGGGCGGCCGGATCGTCGAGTCTCGGCCGGTCCGGCAGCACGGAGACCAGCCGGGCCGTACCGACGAGGTCCGCCGCCTTGGCCTCGTTGTCGAAAAGCCGCGCGGTAAGTGCCCGCACCTCGCGCAGCAGGTCGACCGTTGCCGGTTCGCGCTTGTCCAGGTCGGTGATGAGTGTGGCCGTCAGGGCGACGTCGGTCCCGCGAAGCTGCGCCGGGTCGCCGTCGGTGACAGCGGCGACGGCCTGCCGCAGGTCGGTCTCCCCGACGAAGGTCCGCCCGGTGAAGACCTCGATGGTCCGCCCCAACCGGGCCAGACTGCCTTCGCGCGGCTCGGGGCCGTACACCCAGCGGGCCAGCGCCGCCGCCGCACGCAGAAGTGCGTCCGCCGCCCGCCGGTCGCCGTCGGACAGCACCTCCAGCAGCCAGCGGACGTCCGGCACAGACAGCGTCACGGTCCACGGCTGGTCGGCGGAGAGCCGGCCGACCGCCGCTTCGAGGTCGCTCCAGGTCACCACGCGGTGCTCCGAAGGCAGCGCCGTCAGCAGGCTGGCGAGGCGCTCCAGGTCGGCCCGGCCGAACGCCGTCCCGGAGACGGCTGCGGTCAGGTACGCCAGGTCGTGCAGCGCCTCCCGGGCGTCGGCGCCGGTGGCCGGGTCGTCGGTCAGCCCCAGACCGTGCGCGAACCCGGCCACCCGGTGTCGGTCCCCGGCCAGCTCATCCAGGCGCCGGGCCACGTCGCGCACCGGCACCCGGACCGGCGCGCTGTTGGCACCAGCGAACCGGTCGCTGACCTCCGTCCAGGTGGGTGGCAACTGGACCGGCTCGTCGACGACGCGCAGTTCCGCCTTCGGGAACCACTGGTGAATCTTGGGCCACGACCGCTCGGGCAGGTCCACCGCGCGCAGGTCGACGATCCGGATCCGGCGGCGCAACGCGGGGTCCAGTCGCAGGTGCACGCTCTCCAGCACTGCCGTCGCCAGGTCGACGCGCCGCTGCGGCGGCACCCGGTCCAGCACGTCGCCGATCGCCGAGAGATCGAGCCGGTCCGGGTGCTCCAGCAGCCCGGTCAGCAGCCGGAGCGCGCCCTGCCAGACCGGTCCGGGCCCGGCCGGGCCGCCCGGGGCCGGTTCACCGGACGCCACCTGGCGTCGCAGGTCCGCCACCAGGTCGGCCAGCTCGACGGTGGGCGGGGCGGCCGACGCCGTACGCGCGAAGGCGACCTTCTGATAGCCCCGACGAACCCGCCGCCACAGCCATTGGCCGTCGCGTTCGAGGACCGAGGAGAACATCGAGTGCGCCAGCCCGAAGTTACGTCCCTCGCCGACCCGCAACCCGACATGGCGCAGGTGGCCCTCGTTGGAGTCGATCTCGTCGGTGTAGGTCCGGATGTTCAGCGCCTCGGCCGGCGTGATCACGCGGTCGGGGTTGGTGCGGACCACGTTGTCGAGCACCTGGCGCAGGGTGAACGACTTCCCCGGCACCTCGACGTCCAGCAGGTCCGCGCCGCGTCCAGCCTTCGTCAACTGGTCGGCGTGGTGGATCCGGTAGTGCCTGACGAACTGGTCCTGCACCCACTCGGCGTGGGTGTGCAGGTAGCGCCGCAGCTCGGCCGGGAGCGCGGCGAGCGCGGCCCGCCAGGTCTCCCGGGTGGCCCAGAGCAGCAGGTTCTTCGGCCGGTGTTCCTCGGTGTGGTAAGCCGACGCGACCGCGCCCACCCGGGTGTACTCGTGCGCCAGGTAACCGGCCAGGGTAGTGGCGGGCGACGGCCGGGTCAGGTCCGGCTTCACGCCGCCGTTGAACGCGGTGACGACGGACTCAGCGAAGACGAGGCCCTGCGTGGTCAACGCGGCGGCCTTCCCGAACGCCTCGTTCCTGGCCTGGTCGCGGTAGTCGACCAGGTCCCCGAGGAACTCGTGCAGGTCCTCGACCGGGAAGCCGTAATTGTGTTGCACGTAGGGCAGCTCGGTCAGCGGGGTGAGCGGTGTTTCCCGCATGTCGGGGTCGACCGCGTAGTCGTCGAAGACGGAACCGAGCCGGCCCGGCCAGTTGACCCGCCGGGACGCCTCGGCCGTCGCGCGGGCGACCACGGTCGGGTCGGCGCCGATGACCTCGTCGTCCAGGACGAGCATCGGCGGCTCGACCACCTCCAGGCGGCCGCCGGTGCCACCGTCGGCGTCCAGCCGGAGTCCGTGCGGTGAACGGGCGATGTCCCGGCGGCCTCGCCCTCGGCCCGGGTCGGTGCGTCTGAGGAGAACCGGCAACTCCAGCTCCCGGGCTCCCCGTCCGCCCCGCAGTCGCAGGATCGGCTCGGTGTGCGCGCGAGGTGGCTGCACCTGGAAGCTCTGCGACAGCCGGTGGTCGAGTGCGATGGCCTGCCGACGCAGTTCCGGAAGCCACCGGGCGTCGATGCCGACCGGCCGGACCACGACCGGGCCGCCGAAGAGGTCGGGATCGGCGGCGCGTGCCCGGTCGAGCAGGACCGTCAGCCAGCCTGCCCCACCGGGCACACCGATCGCCGGGTCCAGGGGCCGCGGCCGGCCGTCGTCGTGGGCCGGGTAGGCGATCACCGCCGCGTCCGGCCACGGGTCCTCGGGACCGGCATCGCCGACCGACCACACCCGGCCGCCGAACAGGGGACGGGCCGAGTCGATCCAGGCGTCGACCGTGGCGTAGAGCTGCCGTCGACGGTGCGCCAGCTCGGCGAGGTCGGCGGCGCCCGGCGCCAGTTCGACGGCGACCATCAACCAGTCCCGGGCCAGCGGTGTGTCCGGGTCCGGGTCGGACAGGCCCCACAGCTCGTGCAGCAGGGCGGTGAGCTGGGCCGGGCTGCGATACCAGGCGGCTGCGGGGCCGGCGGAGATTCCGCTGTCGAGGGCGACGAGCTGCCGGGCAGCGGTCAACCGGGCCGAGGTCAGGCCCCCGAAGCCGTACGCGAGTGCGGCCACGAACCCGACGTCCAGCAGCGCCAGCGGGTCGCCGGAGCCGACGCCGACGGATTCGGCCAGCCGCCCCCACGCCTCGCGGGCCGTGTCCGGCGGCGCATCCGGCGCGACACCGGCCAGGTCACCGAGCGCGTACACCAGATCCGGCAGCGCGAACCCGAGATCGCCGGCACCGCCGGACCAGACGTAGCGCGCCGGGTCGACCGGGCCGAGCAGGTCCGGCCCGACGGCGTCCGACGCGGACGACGAAGGCATCGGCGGCGGCGCGGCCACCTCGTCCGGCGTACGCAGCGGCATCGGGTGAAGGTCGTCGCCCCCGGCCAGTGCCCACGCCACGCGGCGTGCCTGTGTCAGCGCCGCCCACGGGACCGGGCCGGGCACGGCGCCGTCCAGCGACAGTTCCTCGCCCAGGATCAGCCAGCGGTCGCGCTCATCGGCGAGCCGGTAGGTCCCGTCCGACCCACGGGGCAGGTGCAGGGAGGGGCTGAGGCGCAGCGTCGATGGCGGTGCGGCGTCCCTCGGGCGGAACTCGAACTCGGTGGCCGTCGCCACGAGGCTGTCCCAGCCTCCGGCCCGCAGCGGCCGGACCCGCTCCGACCGGGCCGGTACGCCGGTCACCGCGTCCCGGCCGAGCAGCAGAGACCGGCCGGATCCGCCGAGCCGCTTCGCCAGCTTGATCGCCCCGGTGGTGTCCAGCGGTGCGGGCGGTAGCAGTTCCACCATCACCCGGTCCGCGAGGTGACCGGGCAGTGCCTGCACCACCGCCCGGACCTGCCGCCGCGCCCTGCGAAGCGACCCGGCGTCCCGGGCGTCCACCACCAGGCGCAGCCGCGACGGATGCGCCGGGCGGTCCGGCAGCTCACCCAGCGTCTGCATGTCGGGACCGACGTACAGGCCGCCGGGCCGGGGCAGCAGCCATTGTCCGGGCGGTGCGTCGAGGTCGGCGCCGAGCAGGTCCGTGCGCCAGTCCCGGGCCGAGCCGAGCTGCGACGCGGCGAGTTCGAGCGCGTCGGCCCGGGTCTGCGTCAGGGAGTTGCGGTACGACTCCACGGCAGACGCGTACCGCTGCCACGCCTCGTCTCGTGCCTGTGCCAGCCGATCGCGTACCTGCGGACTGAACCCGGGAATGCGCTGGGCACGGCCGAGCCGCCGGTCGGCGTCGCGGGCGGCCCGGTGCAGTCGCTCCCGGACCGGCCGACGGACGGCGTCGCCGTACTCGGGGTGGTACAGATCCCGCCGGAGCGCGACGGCCAGGTTCCACCGGGTGTCCTCGGCGGACAACGGGTGTCGCCGGGCCGCGTTCAGAGCCAGCCGACCGACCGCGTCCCGGCCGGTCTCCTCGTCACCGATGCTCGCCGTCAGCCGGTGCGCCAGGAAGTGTTGTGCTGCCGCCAGGACGGCCCGCCGCAACTCCGTCAGCATGCGGTCCGGCTCGTCCACCGCCACCCGCGCCGTCCAGGTGACCGGGTCGAGGCCGCCGGCCGTGCCGGTGTGCGGCGACAGCTCGACCGAGGGCGGCGGCATCTGCTCGGCAGCGGCGAGGTGGTCGGCGAGTTCCTGGAGCGCCTCCTCGGCGGCGGACCTGGCCGCGTCGGTGCCGCCCAGGTCGGACCGGTCGGAGGTCGACACCGGCCCGGCAGGTGCATCGGCCGCCCCCGCGACGGCCGTGCTCTGCCAGGCGCGGGTCAGCGCCTCGTAGTGGGTCCGGGCCAGCTCGTGCGAGGCCCGCTGCGCTTCCGGGCTCTCCACGGCGAGCACACCCACCGGGTCCGGATCGAGCGACCACGACAGCGCTGGGGAGGACTCGCCCGCTCCTACGGCGACCAGGTCCGACCCGACCCGCACCGGATCACCACCGTCGGCCGGATACCGCCAGAACACCGCCAGGTCACGCCGCACCACGATCTCGTCGTCGACGACCGGGGCCGCTGCACCGGAATCCGGCCTGTCGGTCGGCGCGAAGCCCACGCGGAACGCCCGCAGCCGCTCGTCGTCGGTCTCCACCCAGCCGTCGCTGGCGTACACGTCCACCCGCAGAATCCGCCGCAACCTGTCGGCGAACCGGGTGGACCAGGTGTCGGTGGCGCAGTCGCAGATCGCCAACACCAACGGCTGCCCCGACCATCCCGGCGTCCGGCGCACCAACTCGGCGAAACCGGCCATCGAGACGTGCCGACCGTTGATCCGGACACCCCGGCGGTCGCCGTGCAGCGCGGCCACGAACACACCCGCGATGACCGGCAACGACGTCGGCACCGCCGACTCGGACCCACCCGCCTCCGGCGGCCAGTACCGACCACCGGGAAAACGGACACCCGCGTCCGCGAACTCTCCGCCGCCCGGTACGTCCAGATCGACGACGGTCGGCGTGGACGGCAGACCGCTGTCGTCGACCGATCGGGGTCCCGACTCGGCCGGCCAGACGTTGCCCGGCACCAGGCGCTCGACCTGGTGCTTGAGCGAGAGCCGCAGGTTCCGCAGTTGCTTCGCGGCCTCGTCGGCCTTCGCACGCAACTTCGGGTAACCATCGAGACGGTCATCTGCCTCGCCTGCCACCTCGCCTGCCGCCGTGCCGGCCGCCGCGTGTACCCGATCGATCGCCTCATGCCAGGCCGTCGCGAGCGGCCCCAGCTCGGCATGGTCGTCCGTCAGCCGCGCTAGGCTGACCGGCCCGGACAGCGCCTTCAAGGCATTGCTGAGTTCCTCCTGCTGGAACTCCACACCGTCGTCAGCTGCCTCCGCCGCCGCCCGCCCGGCCGGCAGTTCGGCGGCGACACCCGGCTCGGCTTCGGAAAGGTCGAACACGGGGGCCGCCTGCTCCTCGCGGAATCTCCGGTTGGCCGCGGAGGCCACTCGGAGGGCGTCGACGTATTCCTCGCGGGCCTTCTGGACCGTCTGGACCTGCGGCTGGTACTCGTCGTCGCGATGAGCGGTCCATTGCCGAAGCAGGCTCTCGACGCCGCTGGGCAGTGGGGAGTCGTCGTTCGCGCGGGCTGCGGCGACCGCATCGAGAAGACGTTGCCACGCCTGCTGCTCGGCCTCGATCCGCTGCGCAAGATCCTGCCCGGCCACGATCATCCGGTGCCAGGCGTCTTCTGCCTCCTGCGCGGCCCTGCGATAGGTGGCGGCGGCCGCGTCGACCATCTCGATGGGCGGCGTCAGCGCCGCAGCCACGGGCACCGTCAACAGATGGGTGGTGAACGCCTCCCGCTCGCGCAGCCGGAACCAGAAGCCGTCGGGGACGACCACCTCGATGCCTTCGGCTCGCCCGTCGAGCGTCGCGACGAACCGGTATACGACGTCGGCCCGGTACTCGTAGGTGCGCCCGATGTCGCGGATGCTGCGGTAGCCGCCCGGTTCACCCTCGTCACCGACGGCGTCGTCCTCGGTGTTGGACGTCTCGTTCACCCCGGTGAGCGCGAACAGGTCGGTTTCGTTGATCTCGCCGTCGCGCTGGTTCCAATGGTCGAACGAGGTCTGGAAGAGCAGGTCCTGGATTCCGCTGTCCGCGTGCTGGTGATCGACGCCCGATGGGGTGAGCGTCACCTTGCGCCGCTCGATCCGGACGACCTCACCGGTGGGCCCGGACACCGAGTGCAGGCGCACGTTGCGCAGGTTGGCGAGAAGCCGCGCGTCCACGTCCCGCCACGTGCCCTCCGTCACGCTCCGGACCGAGAGCACCGACACCGTCGGCAGGGCCAACCCGGCCTGTTCGCCGTCCACATCCGGCAGACGGCCGGCAGAGTCCCGGTCGCTCGCGTCGTTGATCTGGAAGAAGGTGCTGCTCAGGACGGTTCGGGTAAACAGGGATTTCAGGGTGGCGCTCGCGTCCGATCCGGCCACCTGATAGGACGAGCCGATCCGGTCCATCGCCGTGAGGTCGCTGCCCGGCAGACCGGTGCCGCCGTTGACCATCATGGTGAGCAGGCGCTGCGCCGCGAGCCGCAGCGACACGGTTCCCCGGACCTGGCCGGGTCCGAAGAACGCGGGCAGGCGGACCGCGAGCGGGTCGTTCTTCCACCGCACCAGCCGGGCCGGCTCCACCTCCCAGGGCGCCAACAAGCGGATCGTCGCCGGCCCCGGCGAGACGTCCGGCACCTCGCTGCCGCCCGGATGCTCGGGAGTGCTCATCGTCTCGGGTACCCGGACCAGCGGCCGTGTCGGCACACCGGAGATGATCTCGACGGTGCCATCCCCGTACTCGACGACGGCCTCCGGTAGGAGGTTCACCGCGAATCGCACCGTCGGCCCGGTGGAGGTCACCGTGGTGTGCACGCGCAGGAGGAGCGCCTGGTGTTGGTACGTGGACCGGCCCCGAGCGCCACCCCCTGCCGCCCCCGGCATCAGCGCGAAGACCGGGCCGTGCGAGGTGCCGTCGCCGGCCAGTCCCTGCAGCGTGCCCAGGTGGCGGCGGGAGACCGTGTCGTTCTCCTCCTGCCGGATGTGGGCGATGTGATGGTGCTCGATGCTCACGTCGTGTCGCAGGTCCCGGAAGACGGGTTCGCCCTTCTGTCGCAGCCGCACGGACACCTCGACGACTCGCCGTCCGAGATAGGTCCGTCGGCGCAGCACCAACGGGATCCCGTCGTCGAGCAGGTCGTCGAGGAAGGCGTTGACCCCGTCGGCGCGGACCCCGGCCAGCAGGTGCCGCAGACCACCGAGTACGTCGTCGGCGAGATCGTCGGGCAGCGCTCCGGTGATCTGCTCGGCGAGCCGGTCGTGGAGCAACGCCCTCAGCTCGTCCAGGTCGATCTTGTCCTCGAGAACGTTGATCGTCAGACCCTGCCCCACCCGCATCGGCTCGGGCGCCCGCCAGGCACGCTCCCGCCCCAGCGGCGGCGGCATCAGCCCCGCCAGCAGCCGCGCTGTCGTCGGATCCTGGGGATCGATCAGCAGAGCCAGATCCTGGAGGTCCGACTCGGCGACGTAGACGAACAGCGAGTCGGGGACCGTCGCCTGCCAGGCCGACGACCGTAGCAGCGGACCTCGCCGGCCGGGCAGCAACGCCAGCAGGTCCCGGGTGCCGGGCAGTTCGGTGAGCAGATTGCCCCACCGTGCGGTGGCCAGGGCCAGGTACTGCAGATCCGCCTTCAGCACCAGGTAGCGACCGGTGTGCGACCGGTTGCGTTCCTGGGCGCCGGTGACCTCCTGGCGGATGGCCCGCATCCGTTCCCGGTCGTAGTAGTAGCTCCCGAAGAGACGACCGGCGAAGCGCCCCGCGGGATGGTCGGGAGTCCAGCCGGGTCCGGTCACCACGCCGCCGGTCCACCTGGTTCCCCCGCCTCGCAAGACGAACGCGCCGCTGGTGCCGCGGTAGTAGTCCTCGATGGACAGCGCGTCGATGTACTGCTCCAGCCGCCAGTTGACCGGCACGACCCGCGTCGCCACCCCGGCGTGCCAGTCGGCGTAGCTGCCGTCCCCGAGCAGACCGCCCAGTTGGAAACCGCCCGGCGCGGTGAGTGTGCTGAAGTGCCCCTTCTGCACCGACTCCTCAAGCGCGTCGTTCAGCGCTTCGTTGACCGGGGTTCCCGAGGTGGTCATGATCGGCGAACCGTTGCTGACGTCGCGTATCGCCAGTTCGGCGAGGGTCGTCAACACCCCCGGCTGCACGTCCATCGCGTCGATGTGGGTGGCGCGGGTCAGCAGTAGCGGGCGGGCGCTGTCCAACACCAGTCGGGTCTCCCCGGGGGCGATCTCGACCGGTGGCGTGTGTGTCGCCGCCGCGACCGTGACCGGCGTGACGCCGGACTCGACACGCCAGGACAGGTCCGACGGTGTCCACAGACTCACCGTCCCCTGCGGCGGCGCGCCCCCGGTCAGCAGCCGTTCCGGCGGACTCACCTGCATCCGCCAGCCGCTGTTGGCCCACGCCACGAGCGCCGAACGCCGCCATCGTGCGGGCCGTCGGTGGTGCAGCCAGAGCGCGTCGAAGTCGAGGTCGAAGTCGAACACCTCCACCCCGGTCGCCCGGTTGGCCCAGCGGTACGCCAGCACCGGTGCGCCGAAACCGCCGGATCTGACCCGTGGCCAGCTCACCTTGCCGATCACACCGAACCGGCCACCGATCTCGGTGGCCAACGACTTCACCGCCACCGCGAATTCGGGCCCGGTGGAGTACGCCTGCTCACGGGCGTGGGTGGAGCTCACCAGGTCGGTCAGGACCGCGACGTCCACCGGCTTGATCAGGCCGGTGGTTCCGGCGTGCCGCCGGTTGCTCAACGTCCCCTTCACCACGAGTTCGTAGTAGTCGGAGTGCAGCACGCCGAACTGTCGGAAGTTCATCCGCGTACCGCTGCCGATCAGTGGGGACAGGCCGCCACTGATCGACGAGGTCCGCGCCAGGCCGGCCGCCAGCGTGCGGTAGTTCTGCACGATGTCGTAGACGTCCCGCAGGCGTCGGTCGGACGGCTCCACCGTCCGCCAACCGGGGAACAGTTCCTGTTTGCTCGATTCGAGTTCACCGAGCAATTGGTCGTGCAGGTCACGCAGGCCGGTGAGGTCGGCCACCACCGAACTGCCGATCGTGGTCGGATGCTCCCTCGACAGGTACCTCGGCGGCTGGATCCGGTCGCCGTTGGTGGGCGTACGGCCCACTCCCCTTCGTGCGCTGGACCTGCCCGGGTAGCGGAACGTCAGATCGGTCACCCGCTGTGGGTTGACCATCCGGTCGGCGTCGACCAGCCGCCGGACCTCTTCCACCTGCATCCGCACGAGCAGGGTCACCACGGCGTGCTGGCCCGGCTGGTCGCCCATCGGTTCGACGTCGAAGGTGACCTCGGCCGCGTACAGCGCGGTCTGCCCGACGGTCTCGGCGAACTTCTGGCTCACCGCACCGCTGCCGGCGGCACCGCCACGAGTTCGTCGGAACGACTTGCCGAACAGCCACCGCAGACCGCCGGACACGGTGATTCCGAACCCTCGGAAACGCGATCCGGGTCCGGCGCCCACCGTGCCGCTGAGGGCGTCGATGACGCCGGTCTCGGCGGCCACCTCGATCGTCCTGGCGAAGATGTGCCGCATCGCCACGTCGTCGTCCATCTCGGTGACGGAGAGCAACTGGGCGGCACCGAACTCCGCGCGTACCCGCTCCGCCGCGATGGGCTTGGCGTTCCGGTCGTCGGCCAGGACCGGGGCGTAGAGGTAGGTGTCCACCATCTCGTGGATCGTGTTGCCGACCTCGTCCCGGTCGGAGAACTCGTACAGGGTGGCTCGGGCCGATCCACCCACCACGAGGGGCCGGCCCGCCGCCGTGGCCATCGCGTCGACCAACGCCGTCGTGTCGCCGACATCGTCGACGACGTACGCCCGTGGCAGTTCGCCGTGGAAGTCGATCGTCAACGGAAGGTCGCCGGCGGTCACCGGTTCCCGGGCGATCGGACGCTCGCTCGGCTGCGGGACCAGCCGGCCCGAGGGCGTACGCCGCAGCTGCTTCAGGTCGAAGCCGGACTGCTCGTGGCTCTTCTTCCGGAACTTCACCCACTTGATCAGGCTCTTCGACCCCGACTCGATCCTGCTCGAGCTGCTGGGCTGGCGGATGACCGACGACGCGGTGGAGTCGATGGAGCCGCGGCGGGAAATTGTCGGTGGTGACCTGTCAGGGCTTGGTTCGCTACCCCAGGTGTCCTGCCGGAACTGTGGCGACGGGTGGCTCGACTCGGAGATGACGGAGTCGGTGATCACCGATTCGGCGTCGTGCGACGACCTGACCGAATCGGACGCCGAGAAGGTAGTGGCTCGGGCCTTGCCCTTCGCGTTCGCCGACGGACGCGTCATGTAGACCGGTATGTCGAGCAGCACCGATTTCGGCAGCAGCCGGCTGTGCGGTTCACCGCGTACCGCCTGTCCCGGTTCGGCACCGGGGGCGATGCTGGTCACCGTCCATCTGCTGTCCGCGCGGAAGGCGGTGGCGGTGGTGCCGCTGCGCAGCATCCGGGTGTGCAGGACCCCTGCGGACCTGCTCATGGTGCTCGCCGGCTCGTTACGCGTGATCGCGACGTGCACGGCGACGAAACCAGCCGTCAACGCGCCGAACAGCGCCGAGAACGGGAGGTGGACGGTACGCGGACGGAGGAACTTCTTGAGGTACTTCTGCTTGCGCGCGGACAGGGTGGCGCTGTCCAGCCGCCGGGAACTCGGTATTCCCGGGACCTTCTCCTCGACCAGGGCGTTGACCAGTTTCGAGCCGACGTGCAGCTCGATCGGGATGCCGTCGCGACGCATGAAGTACCGGTTGCCGTTGACGAGGAAGCCGCGGTACCGGTGTTCGAGGTCGTACCGCAGGCGCACCATGCCGGGGTCGTGGTCGGGAACGCCGCGCCCGACCGCTTCCTGGACCAGCACCAACACCTGGGCGGCCTCGGCCGGGAGCAGGGTCGCGTCGGCCGGGCCGAGAAGCTGGTCCTCGACCAGGTGCCTCGGCAGCTCCCAGCGGTCCACCGCCCGGTCGACGGGCAGGGTGAGCGCCTCGTCGGCGGAGGGCGGCACCGCTCGGGCCGGAGCGGACCGGTACCGCTCCTGCCAGGCGCTCAGCACCTGGTTCAGCCGAACCTTGTGCCCCGGCTGTTTGATCTCGTCGACCAGATCCACGAGCGCGCGGAGGTCGTCGTTGGTGATCGGCCGGTCGGCGGACGCGCCCCGCCATCCCCGCAGCAGGTCGGTCAGCAGCTCCGGACGCATCCGATCCTGCACACCCGGGGTACGCCGCCACAACGGGTCACGTCGGACCGCATCCACCAGACGCCGTACCCGCCGCAACAGCGTGGCCCGCCGCGCCTCGTCGCTCTCGACGAGTTCTCCCGGGTACAACGCCTCGGTGAGACCGACGATGTGGAACAGCCGGCGACGGGCCCAGATCGGGATGTCCGGGCGTCGGGCCCAGGGGTTCAACCGGGACATCTCCTGGCCCCACTGCGCGGTGCCCGGTTGGTGGTGCAACCCGACCGCCTGCGCGGTCTCCCGCAGCCAGGACCCGAGGCTGCCGTCGACACCGACCAACCGACTGAGCAGCTCCCACATCTGCCGGTGCCAGTCGGACAGTTCCGTCCCGAACCCGAACCATGAGGTCAACTCCGCGTCGGCCACCGCCCGGTCCAGGTCGACGTCGAACCGGCCCAGGTCCGCGCGGAGCAGGGCCATCGCCTGTCCGGTGAGGGGCGCCCATTCGTCCTGGCCGCCGAAGGCCAACTCCTGGCGTGCGCCCAGGCTCCGCTGTGCCCGCTCGATCCGGTCGCTGAGCTGCGACCATCGGCGACCGAACCGGCCACTGTCCACGCCACCCAGGCGGGCCAGCCGGGCGCGTACCTCGTCCGTCGCCACCGGGCGGTTCCGGAGTATGAGAGCGTCGAGCGATGCGGTGAGTTGCCCCGGTCGGTCGCTCCAGAGCGCGTGGTACCGGTTGTCGTCGGTGCGGAGCAGGTACAGCATCGGACCGGACTCGCCCCACGCCGGGTAGGACTGGATGCGTCCGGGCTCGACCTCGTCGAAGGCCTGGAACCGGAACGCCCCGGCGCCGCCGAGGCCACGGACGGCGCCGTGCAGCCACTCGAAGATCTCCCGGTCCCAGTCAAGTCCGGCCGGTACCGCTTCGGCGAACCGCAGCAGTTGCGCGGACGTCGGCACCCGCCGTACGCCGGTGGCCACCACCAGCTCCCGCACCGCCCGCAACACGGCCGGCACCGACGACCCGCCCAGGCCCGGTGACAGCGCCTCCGGCAGCCTGGGTGCGGTCCCCTCCCGCTGGTACTCGCCATCGGCGGTCACCTCCCAGCCGTCCTCCGACGGTGGCCGTGCCGTCGCCGGCAGCAGGTCCTCGGCCGGTCCGGTCCAGGCCGGGGCGTAGCTGCCGTCGCGGGAGTCGTGGACCAGGTGGAACAGCGGACCGAGGTCGCCCCGGACCGGCTCACCGACGACGGTCTCGCCGTCGGTCACGAAGACCTGCGCGCGGAAGCCGAGTTCCTGCCCCATCACGGAGAGCAGAGCCGCGTCGGCGGGTTGCTCCGGCACCGTCCCGGCGGGCAGGACCTCCGCCTCGCTCAGGTGCTGCCACAGTCCCTCGGCGGTCGCCGGGTGTCCGTGCACGGTCATCAGCCGGGCCACCGCGTCGGCCAGTCCGATCGCGTCGGCGCGGTCGGCGGGGCTGACGTTCAGCCCGTCGGGCAGGCGAACGGCCCGCACGCCGGGCACCGGAGCGAATCCGCCACTCCCGGATCTCGCCCACTCCCGCCTGTGCAGCGGGGCGATGCCGTTGTACGCCGACTCGTAGACGAAGATCAGCGGCCCGGAGTCGCCCTCGATCGGGTACGCCCGGTACCTGCCCTGGCCGACCTCCTCGAACGCCTGCAACCGGAACGGGGCCGGTTCCACGGACTGTGCCGCGCCCGCAGATCGCTTCAGCGCCCAGTGCAGAAGCCGGAAGATCCGCCGGGGCCAGGCGAGGTCCGCATAGAACGTCGACTTCTCCTGTAGTGCCGAGCGCGGTGGCAACCGCCGTGCGCCCATCACCTCCGTCAGCAGCATCTCCACCGTGAGCACGATCTGGTCGGCCCGACCGTTCACCCGGGTATCGAATGTCGACAGGCCCGGGGGGAGTTCGGCGGCGGTCGTCTCCTGATAGCCGCCGGTCGACGTCACCGGCCATCCGCGCAGCCGGTGCAGCGTCTGCCCCGCCAGGTACGCGCGCACCACCTCGCCCGAGTCGCCCTGCACCGGGTACGCCCGGATGCCGCCCGAATCCAGCCGTTCGAAGCCCTGCAGCCGGAACGGGACGCCGCCCGCATCGGCCGCCGCCGCCCGGAGCCAGGTGTACAACTGCTCGTCCCACCGCTCCGGTTCGGTGGGCGTCGCCGAGGCCACCGGGGGCATGTCCCGCAACTGGCGCAACGTGGGCAGCCGTGCCGGTCGGGCCCCGGCAGCCAGCAGGTCCTGCACGACCCGAAGGACGTCGTCGTCCTCCTGCTCGGCGACGCCGGAGTCGTCGAACCACAACCCCGTGGGCAGCCCGGCAGCCTCCCCCTCCGGGTATGCGCCGTCGGGGCGAACGTGCCAGCCGCCGGTGCCGCGAACCGGTGTCACCAGGGCCGACGTCTCGTCGATCGAGGGCGGCTGCGCCACCACGCTGATCACCGACGCACGACGATCACCCGGGTGGCTCTGCGAGACCTCCTGCGCGGCCGCCTCGACCGCCTCCGCCAGCTCGGCCCGGAAGGTGGCGAGGTCCGCGTGCAGGCCGCCGGCCAACCGGCCGGCGCGCTCCCGCTGGCCCGAGCCGGGGTCATGTAGCTCGGCACCCGGGCGGGTAGCCCACTGCCACGCCTGACCGATGCGCCGCCGAAGTACGGACCAGCCGGCTTCCATGACGGTCCGCGATTCGCCGTGCAGTTCGTCGATCTGGTCGATGATCTCCCGTTCGACCAGGGGTGTCCCGTCCACGGCGAGTGACCGCAGCCAGAGCACGCTCCGACGCCACTGCGAGGCCGTCGCGACGACCGGGGTCGCGTCGACGCCGGTGGCGGAGTCTGACGCGTACCGACCACCCGGCGTCACCGTGTCGGGAATACCGAGTCGCGCCTGCCGGATCCGGCGCACGAGTCCGGGCACCGGTTCGGGAGGCCCGGTGTCTCCGGCCAGTCGTGCAGCGTCCTGGCCCAGGAAATGGCGGTGGATGCCCGACTCGGCCTGCACGTCGACGAAAGTGTTGATCAGCTCGTCACCGTCGCCTGCCACCGGCAGGACATGGACGAGATGGCTCTCCGGCAGTCGCAGGAATGCCTGCATCCGGAAACCCGGCTCGCGGTCCATCAGGTTCCGCGATGCCTCGCTCACGCCGTCCATCAAGGAGACGGATGGCCCCTCGGTGTTCCGGGATGTCCACCGCAGCAGGTAGTCGACCCACTCGTCCTGCGTCGGGACCCGCTCCGGTGCGGTCCGGGCGATCACGAGGCGCAACAGAGACGTGAAGAACTCCACGCTACTGAGCCGCCGTGACCGGGTCTCGCGCAGCGCTTCGGGGAGATCGTCGGCGCCCTCCTCGGGATGCGTGTACGTGCCGTCGACGGCACGCTTCCACCCGAGGTCGTCACCGGGGGGGTCGACCGACACCGGTTCCTCGGCCGGATCAGGCGGACTGGCGTCCAGTTCCGTGGTGTCGTCGAGGTGCTCACGGTCGCCTGTCGTAGGGGTCGGCTCCGGCTCGTCGACCGTCACCGCGTCGCCGAGCCGCACCCCCCAGGCCAACCACTCGTGCATCGCGTGGAGCTCGGCTCGCAGCGAGGCCAGGTTCGGGCCGGGGGCCTGCTCGCCGACCAACGGGATCAACCAGACCGACAGTTCGTGCCGGGCCACCTGCGGCGCGACCCCCGCACGGACTCGGTCGCCGAGCTGTGCCAGCAGCGCAGCGCCGCCGGTCACCCCCTGCTCGGCCGCCGACCGGCCGTCGACCATCGGCAGGCCGTCCGGACCGGACAGGTACCCGACCACGATCCCGCCTCCGGCGAAGGGCAGCAGATGCTCCGGCCGTACCCCGTCCCAGCCGAAGATCTGTTCCTGCCAGTCGACGGTCCTGGTGGTAGCGAACACCTGGTCGAGCCAGTCGTTGGCGGTCAGGTAGCGGTCTGCTGCCGCCGCTGTGTCCACCTCCGGGGACAGCAACGGCTCCAGCACGCGCCGCAGGCGTAGCGGGAAGTCGGGATCCTGTGCGTCGGCATCCTCGTAGAACGACCCGAAGCGGCTGAGCAGGCTCTCCGCGAAGTCCACCGCGGATTCACCCCGATCGGGTCCGGCGTGCCACAGCCGGTGCGCCGCACTCAGCCTCGGCAGGGTGAGACCGTGCACGCCGTACGCGATCGCCGCCAACTCGGCCAGGTGCACCAGGTCCCGGCGGGAGTGGAGCGCGTCCTCGTCGGACGTCGGCATGCCCAGTCGTCCCGCCAGCGCGGTCAGGGCGCGCACCGCGACCGCCGGGTCGGCCGGCACACCGGTGGGCTCGGTCAGCCCGGCCTCCTCGGCTCGCTCCAGCAGGGCATGGAGCAGGAGACGAAGGGAGTCGGCGCCCTGGCTCGGGTTGGCGTACGCACTCAACCTGACCCGGAAGCCGCCCGACGAGTAGCCGGTCCCGAGCGCGCGGCGTACCAGGTCCCAGTCGGCCGCCGCGACGTCGTCGGTCGTGGTGTAGCCGTCCCCGTCGACCACCGGCGGTGTGCGGGACGGCCGGTGCACGTGGACGAAGCCGTCGTCGAAGCCGACGCCGATGTGACTGGCCAGGACGCGGGCCACCCAGATCCCGGCGCCCGCGACCGTCCAGGGTGTCTCCCGCTCCGGGGTGCCGATGACCACGCGGGCGGTACCGGCACCGGTCAGGTCCGGCGATGCGTCGACCGGGCCGATCCACACCCGGTCGTCCACGGTCGTCACCTGCCAGCCCGGATAGAGCTCGAAGGAACCGTTCCCGAGGTTGCGCAGGAGGTAGGGCTTGGCGAGGGTCAGCGTCTGCCGCTGTGGGTAGCGGTGGACCGTGTAGTAGCCGGCGAAGGGCGGCAGCGTGAGGGCATGGTTCCGGGCGTGCGGTACGAGATGGTCGGTGTGAGGTCCGGACACGTCCAGCAGTTCCGGGGCGAGCGTCAGCAGGTGCCAGCCGCCGAGGATCTCGGCCAGACCCACCGCCTCCGGCACGGTCAGCCGTCGGGTGGGCGTGGCCACCAGCTCCACCAGCGACGGTATCCGCAGACCGTCGGCCAGTGCCGCCAGCACCAACCCGGCATTATCGAGATCATCGATACGTACCAGCACCAGCGGCCGGTCCGCGCTCGCCAGGCGGTCCGGTGGCACCGCTTCCACTGACGACGACGGAGACACGAAGCTGCCGGCGGGGATGGCCAGCGCGGTGTATCCCTCCGGTGGCACGACCTCGGCGTTCGGCTCCGTCCGCCAGTCCTGCACCGAGCCGGTGGCCTCGAAGTCGACCTGGATGAGGTGCGCCTGCGTCTCGAGGGGCAGAGCCATGTAGAGGATGGCCGCGTCGGCCATCTGCCGCATCGCCACGGCCTGTCTCCGACCCAACCAACGGCGGAGCCGGGGGCTGAATCCGTCGATGCGATCCACCACGTCGAGCAGGCGGGTCGCCTCACGGTAGGGCGCCCCGGCGGCGGCGACCGCATCGATGACCCGGCGGCTCTGCTCGCTGTCGACCGTGATCTCCGCCCACAACCGCTCACCCGAGCCGGTGCGCAGGTCGCCGGCCACCTGACCGGCGGCCAGTTCGTTGCGGACCCGGGCGTCGTTGGTCAGCGGCGTGATGGCGAAGGCACCGACCAGGCCGGCCACCGCCTGGCCGGCCACCACCGCCTGCTCGTAGTGCACCATCTCGTGCACGAGGGTGGAGACCATGCTGTCGAAGGAGCTCGGGTCGACGTTGACCCGCCACGTCTGGCGGGAGAAGAGACCGGCGGCCCCGGCCATCTGGTTGCCACCGACGGTGAGGTTCTGCGGCAGGAGCAGCGGGCCACCGATGTGGGCCGCGATCACATTCGCCAGGCTCCGCCACGCCTCCCTGTCCTCATTGGCGAGAAGGGCGCGATGATCACGTACGTGCGCACGCACGGCATCGTGCAGTGCCGGGTCCGAGGTCGCCAGCAGCCGGTGGTCCAGCAGCGGATCGGACGGCCCGACGACCGTGACGGGCAGCGGTCGGGCCTGCCGCAACGTACGCCAGGCCTCCTGCTCCTGGAAGGCGTCCACCTGGATCCGGCGCGCTGCCGGATCGACGGTGTTGGTGTGGCCCGGCCGCACCGTCCACCCGTCGCCGACCAACTCGGTCAGGATCTGCTGGTCGTGATAGCGCTCCAGGATCTCGTCGAGCGGAGTGGGACGGTGCGCATTCGTCACCGTGCCGGCCTCGTCCACCCGCGCGTAGACGAGGGCACTGCGTCGTCCGGTGACGAGCCGGTACAGCCCGACCCCGGGCAGCGTCAGATGATCACGGATCCGCGTACCGGCGCCGACGACGTGCCGGACGTGGTCGATCGCCGAGTCCACCCCGGCGGCCTCGGCGTACCGGGCGAAGTACCTCTCGTCGGACGGGGACATGAGGGGGGCCCGCCACCGCCGGCCGCCGTCCGCGTCGGCCACCGCACGGAGGCGGTAGATGTCGCGTCCCGTCTCCGGACTGACGATCTGGAAGGTCTCCGGATCGATCCTGCGGCCCGACACCGGCCGGGTCCCGCCGTCCGCCAGTGTCTCCGTGACCACGTCGAGCGGGGTGCCGTCCGGACCGGTCGGCTCCCATCCGCCCGCCTCACCCACCCACGACGTGCGGAGCACGCGGGCCGACGGGGCACCGCCCGACGGCGGCAGCGTCCATCCCACCTGGTCCAGCCGCTCGCGGGCCACCCGGTTGGCGGTCAGCCGGGACACGCGGTAGTCCTCAGCGTCGAAGCCAGGCGAGGCCACCGACAACCCGGCGAAGAACCCGTCGCCCGGCGTGGGCTGCATGCCGTACTCGTCGACGAGTACCCGCCGGATCCGGTCGTTCGTGACGAACCTCGACTGGTAGTACTCCTTGCCGCTGTTCTCGGTGACCAGGTATGCGGCCAGGTGCACGAGGCCGGGCACGTCGGAGTTGTTGTACAGCCCCATCGTCGTCACGTGGTCGGCGTCCGCCCGCATGGTGTTGACGGTGTGACTGCCGCGAGCATCTCCCCGAGGGCCGAAGACGTCGAGGATGATCCAGCCCCCCTCCTCCACGGTGCCCGCCAGCGGCTCCCGCAGCCGCACGTACGAGCCGTCCGGGGCCAGCGCCACCGGCCGGAGCAGCGCTGCGGCCTCCTGGAGGACCGGCCAGGCGGTGTCGTCGGAGGCGTTCAGGTCGACGCGCCGCTCGGCCGGGTCGAGGGCGCTGGCGTGACCGGGGCGCAGGGTCCATCCGGCCTCGCGCAGCGCCGTCACGGTGTCGTACGCGGCGAAGCGGTCCAGCAGCCGGTCCAGTGGCAGCGGTCGACGCGCCGAGAACACCTCGCCGTCGACCACCATGGCCCGGACCAGCACGGTGTGCCCACCCATCCGATGCCGGTAGAGCTGGTGACCGGCCGCATCGAGGTCCACGCTCCCGGCGACGGGCTCGCCGTTGCGGACGACGTACGTGACGAAGTCCCGCGCCTTGTCCTCCGGCGTACGCGAGCCCAGCGTCCGCTCCACCCGATGCCGCGCCCGCTCGACGGGGCCCTGGGCGGCCGTCCAGCCGAGGTCCCTGGCGAGTGCGTGGAAGTGCCGCGCGTCCTCCGGCGACAGCATGTCCCGCGTCGAGGTGCGCCCGCCGTCCGGGTCGCCCTCGGAGGTCGCCGCACCTGCGGCATCGGCGACCGACACCGGAGCCTCCGCCGGATCAGGAGGACTGGCGTCCCACGAGCCGAGATCCGAGTCCGTCTCGGCGTCCGGCAAGCGGTCCTCTTCGACTGCGGCCCGGAGGCGGTCCTCCGTCACGCCCAGCAGGCCGTGTCGTTCGTGCACATCCACCGCGACATGCAGCAGGGCCACTCGGGCGCTCTCGTCGACGACGTCTCCCTGACCGCCGGTGTGCAGGCCGACCCGACGCGCCAACTCGGTCAACAGATCGACGACCCGGTCCGGATCGGCCTCCGCGTCCCCACCCGCGAGGCCGACCAGTTGGTCGAGCAGCATGATCGGCAGGTAACCGTCGAAGCCACCCATCTGTGTGTCAGTGGTGGCGAGATCGCTGTCACCGAAGGCGTGGCTCCACAACAACCCGTCCAGCGGATCGACGGCGACCACGTCGCGGAACTCGCGGCGCGCTGGTGGCGGACCGACGTCTCCGTACACCTTCCACAAACCCTCGCCCAGGGGCATGCCGGCCTGCGACGCCAACCCATCGGTGAGCAAGATCCCGAGCCGGACGACCGACCACGGTGTCGCTACCCCCGGCGCACTGATGGCGACCGACTCGTCCCCGAAGGAGGGCACGATGTCGAGGGCATCTTCGGGGCGGATCCAGATCCGGTGCGGCTCGGCCTGCACCGTCCAGCCCGGCCCGAGTGCGAAGCGACCGCCACCCAGGTCGGCCAACTGCGTCACGTGCGACACCGGTAACGGCTCGTCCTGCGGCTCGGCATGGACCGTGTAGTAGGAGACGAACGGTCCGACCGCCCGAGTGTGCGCACGTGAGTACCCGACGAGATGGTCGACCCGTTCACCTCGAGTGATCAGATCCGCCCGCAGAGCCAGGTTCTGACCGTCCTGCAACAGACCGGCCAGCGCCGTCACCCGTGTCCCGGCGACCCGGGGAACGACCAGATCGACGAGGGCGTTCGCCGGTAGGTCCGCAGCCACCCGGCGGAGGACCTGCCCGGCCTCCTCCGCAGAGGCCGCGTGCACCACCACGATCGGGCGCTCGGGGTGCACGAGATGCCTCGGCGGTGGGACGGCCGCACCGTTCGTCGCGCGGAGCTGGACACCAGCCGGCCCCGACCATGCCACCTCGACGCCCGAGTCCGGTTCGACCCGGACGTCGATCTCCGCACGCCAGTCGCGGACCGATCCGCCGGCGAGCAGACGATCCTGAATGCTCCGCGCATACCTCTCGACCACCTGGCTGTGCAGCAGGGCAAGCATGTCGGCGCGGAACCGTGCGACCCTGCTCTCGTCACGCGTGAGGCGTCGGTCCAGTCGCGCCGAAAGCTCACCGTCCTCGGCGGAGCGCACATCCGTTTCGGTGCCCAGCCACCTGTCGGCAGCCAGCAGGGCGTCCTGCAACAGCACCCGCCGGGCCTCGACCTCCGACTCCCGCAACCTCGCGGCCGGGGCGAACCGACGATCGCCCGGAACGAACATCCGCTGGAGGTGACGTCGGGCGTGGGGAGCGGTGAAGGGACTGTCGACCGACTCGCCGAGAGTCCCCCGGTCATACCGCGCCTGTTCCGCGAGCATCCGCTGCTCGGCGCGCAGAATCTCGGCGGACAGCGTGCCCAGGCTGCGGTCGACCGAATCCGTGCTGATGCTCAACGACCACGCTGCGTAGCTCAGGGCAGTGGGCTCTCCCGGTACCACCTCGACGCGGAGTTGCGGCAGGCCGACCCAGTCGGTCAGCAGGTTCGTCAGCTCCGTCCACGCTTGATCCCGTGCGTCGCCGCCTGCGGTGAGCGTCGCGTAGTGGTCACGGGCCCAGGTACGCACCATCGCGGTCAGCGCGCGATCGAGAGCGTCGAGAGGCGGCAGGACCGGGCCCCCGGAGTCGGTGGTCGCGACCGGCGACAGCGGTCGGTACGCCCTGTCGGTGGATCGGTCGAGATACAGGACCGGCCGCTCGCCCGGATTGGTGTGCTCCGCGAGCACACCCTTGCGGATCACGATGTCGACGTCGAGTGCCCGAGCCAGCACCACGGCCAGGTCACGGCTCGCCGTCGGGTCGCGGGTTTCCTGCGGCCCCAGGTGCTCCGCCAGAGCGTCCGGCCGGCCCGCCAGGGCGCTGCCGAGCGCGGCGGCGAGCACCCGACGTCGTGGGGCGACCGGCACGACCGGCCGGTCGGTTGCGGCGGGGAACTCCTGCGGTGGGAGCGTACGTGCCAACTCTGCGCGGACAAGACGACGCTGGCTCTCCCGTGTCCAGTCGTCGAGCGCTGCCTGGACCAGACGCGAGAGCTCCTGATCGCTGGCCCCTGGATGCTCGCGCCGGACGTTGTCCTCAATGATGGCCCGTCGGTGCTCGTTCGGTACGGGCGCTGCGGCCAGCGCCGGGAGCCTCGACCCCAGTTCGAGCAGTGCACCGGGCGGCAACTCTTCGACACGCTGTGCCGGTTCCGCACCGACAAGGTCGCGAACGAGATCGTGGTGCTGCCCGATCTGCGCCAACACGTGGCGGCGCAGTCCTGCCGGGGCGCTGACACCGGACGGCAGACGCACACCCTGCCACCCGGCGGCATCGATGACGGCGCCCAGCAGACCGTGTTGCGCCCACCGCCCCGATCGCGAGTGCAACTCCGGCATCGACACGGAGAACCGATCCGGGTCCCGTTGCGCCAGCCACGTGCCGATCTGGCGCAGCAGGCTCGTGGCGGGTTCGGTTCGCACGCCCGCCAGCCAGTCGACTGCGGTCCCCAGGATCGCGACGTCCTCTTCGGTGGCGCTCTCCGGCCGGGCAGGGGTGGCCAACCAGACCGACCGGGCCGTCTCGTACGGGTCGGCGACGCTCGGGACGGAGGTGGGTGAGGTCCACTCGGGCAGGGGGATCTGGGCCTGGAAGCGCTCGTACCAGACACGCACCGACTCGTCGCTGCCGTCCAGTTGGTGCCACACGTTCCCAGCGGCTCGGCGCCGGTCGCCGCGTGCGGAGGCGAGGTCCGTGCCGGGTGGTAGTGCACTGGCGAAGGCGTGGAACCGGGCGTAGAGCCCGTGCCAGTACCGCAGCGAGAGGTGACGCGAAGCCCGCTGCCGTACGGCGTCTCGGACGAGGGCCTCCGGGTTACTCGTGACGACCTCGGCCAGGAACGCGACCGGGTGTTCCTCGTCGGGAGCGAGCATCGGCACGTCCGGCTTCCACCGGACACCTCGTGGCAGACTTGCCCTCTCCTCGCCGGGCGGATACCACGACGTCAGCTGGAACAGTGTCGCGACCTGCGCGGCTCCCGGCGGGTCCAGGTCCAGCACGTCGAGCAGGGGATGGAGTTCCGTCCAGCCGGACAGGTCGAGCAGCCGGTCGTCGAGCCAGACCATGTCGGAATCGCCCTGGCCGGAACCGTCGCCCCGCGACGGGCCGGCGTCGGCCGTGCCGACACCGCCTCGTTCCGCCGCCCGGACCAGCGCGAGGACGATGCGCAGCCGGGCCTGTAGTCCCGCCAGACCGAACTCGAGATGCAACGGCATCGACCAGGTGCGTACACCGTCACCGGTGCTCTCGAACGTGCCGTCCGAATCGGCCCGGGCGCTCACGGCGGCGCGTTCCGGGCCGGACGACATCCGCGTCAGGAGGTCCGAGTACGTGACGGCAGCCTCGTTCAGCGAATCGAGCGAGAAGGAGTCCACTCCCGTGCCGGGTGTCCTCACCTCGATGGAGAGCGCCACCTCTGCCCGGCCGTCCCACTGCCGCAACTCGTCGACCAACAGACCGAGAGCGCGCCAGACCGCAGGACTGTCCACCAGACCACGTACTGCGGACTCGTACCCCGCCGGGTGCACCACCTGGTGCTCGCCGTCCATGCTCGGCACGGCATTCCGGAGCCCCTGCCACACCGGCGTCATGTCGTGGCTGATCTGCTGGAACGTCCGGGTGAACTCCGCGTCCTCGGAATCTCCCTTCGGCCCGAGGGTGAGGTGCAGTCCGAAGGTGGTGCCGCTGTCGGGCCCGGCCAGGCCGCCCAGCGCGTTCTCGACGAGATACGGCAAGGGGCTCACGCCGACCGAGACGCGGTCGCGCAGCCAATCCACAAGTTCCTGCGCCGGCGGCCGCGCGCCGGGGGCACCGAGGTCGGGCCAGTCGTCCAACCCGTCCGCAGCGCCGTCGTCCACCCAGTTCGGTATCGCCAGGTTCATCGGTGGCCGTGGCATCGGAGCGGAGAGCAGGTTCGTCCAGTCCGCATCCGAGGTCCCGATGACGAAGTGGTACGCCGCCCGGATCACCTCGTCGGGTAGGGCCATCCCTCCGGTGACGAATTGACGTGCCAGGGCCGGCCAGGGCTGCTCGGCCAGCCGACCGAAGGAGTCCGGGCTCCCGTGCACCGCCGCCCGCAGCACCGTCTCCTGCCAGCTCACGCGCTCGCCCCGCAGGTCGGTGGAGGTGCTCAGCCGATCGGTGAGGGCTTCGGCGTCGAGACCGGACGTCGACGTGTCGACGGCGAGGATCGCACGAACGCGGGCAGCGCTCGGGATCTGCGGCGCCTCGAACGACGTGTGGGCGACGGTGGGATCGTCGAGTACCCCGCCCAGTCCTGACGCCGGTGGCTCGGTCTGGTGATGGACCTGCCGCCCACCGAGCACGAGTCCGGCCGCCTGGGCGCGAAGCGCCGGATCGGTGAGCAGCCCGGTCAGTCGGTGTGCCCGATCTCCCAGCTGGTGTGGGCCACCCACCTGTGACGGGTCGCGGAAGCCTGGGCTGGTGAAACGCCAGTTCCACTGCTCCTGCGACAGGGGTCGCCGGGCGACCCGGACGAGTTCCGCCGCGATCCGCACGCGGGCCTGCAGGACACCGGGCCAGACCTGACCGGGAGCCATGGTAAACGAGACGTGGTCGCCCGAGCGCCAGTTCGCGCGAACGACGAGGGGGCCGGTGCGGTGATGCTGCAGGAATTCCTCGAAAGAGTCGAACTCCTGCATCAGGTCTGCGGACCGGTACTGGTCTCCGTCGGCGAAGGGAGTCAGTCCGGCGGCCGTCAATACGTCGGCCAGCGCGTAGTAGAGGTGAGCCAGCCGGAGGTAGGCGGCTGCGTCCGTGCCGAACTCGGTCCGGACGGAGATCGCCACGTACGTGGCGGCGGCATTGTGCGGCACACTGTCCGTCAGTCGGGCGAATCCGTCCCAGCCACTACGGTCGGTCCCGAACTCGTAGATCAGGTCGCTGCCCAGCAGGTGGGCACCAGGCAGTTCCCCGACCTGTTCTGCCAGCTCACCAAGCCCGGTCAGAGAGAGTTGGATCGTCACACCGGTCGGCGCGGGGGCCTCCGGCAGGATCGGCACCAGCCACGCGCCGGGCTCACGTGCTCGTGCCAGTGCCTCGACCACTGCGAGCGGATCAGAGCCACCGATGAACCGGTGAAACAGCTCGGCGGCCTCGCCGGACTCTGCGGAGGCCAACGCGGCGGCCTGGACGGCGCGATCGCTGTAACGGCTGAGCGCGGCCGAGCCCTCACGGTTCCACACCCGCCAGAGCTGCTTGGGGCCGAGGGCGTACCTCTGGAACATGGACTCGGCCCATGCCTGGTAGTCCGTGACCACCTGCGCGATCGTGGGCCGCACACCGCCCGACACGGTCGGTGGCCGTCGGGTGTTCGCGTACAGCGCCACCGACTCCGGTGCAAGGTGCAGTAGCTCCGCGATCTCCAACAACCTGTCGATACCGAGCCAACTGCCGTCGTCGAGCAGCGTCGGAAGATTCGACGGGACGGTCCCCGAGCGCTGTACGAGCCGGAACAGTCGATCGGTGATCGTGTCGCCCGATGATCGCCCCGCCCAGTCGGGCCGGGCCCGGATCGACTGGCCGACGTCGTACGCGACGCTGAAGCGGTCGCCGTCGGGCGTCTGGTTAAGCCGTTCGAGGTCGTCGTCGGGTCCGAGCACCGCCGGGTCGACACCGAGGACGGATGCGAGCGCGAACAACCGCGCCGGATCCTGCACCCCGAGGCGGCGGGCCTGATCGACGACCCGGTCGGGAATCTTCCCGATCCGGAGACTGAACGCGGTCACCCAGGCGGGGCTGACACCCAGCTGGCTGGCCAAGGCCGTCTGCGCCGGCGTCGACAGGTCCATCCGCTTGGCCAGGGCGTGCAGCAGTTCGAGGTAGCCGACCTGATCCGGGAAGTGGTCGTCGGTGAGGAGCCCGACGACCCGCGTCTGCGCGCTGGAGTCCAGTCCCCACTGCCAGGTGAGCCACCGGCCGATCAGTCGACTCCGGTCGGTCGTCGGCTGCCAGGCGTTCGCGCCCAGTCCCAGATCGGTCAGGAGCGTCAGCGGGAGCGTGGCCGCCTGATAGACATCGGCGGGCACCTGGTTCGGATCGCCCCAGATCAGGGCCGTCAGACTGGCGGCGATCTCGTTCAGATCCTGTGTCCAGAAGTCGGTCTCCCGCGGCAGCAGGTCGGCGATCGGAGCGAACTGGTGCAGGTGCACCTCCCACTGAATGGCCAACTCGATCAGCCCGACCTGCGACGGCCCGGACGGCACCTGATAATTCCGCGTCGCCGCCAGATCCTGGCCGCCCGACAATCGCGCGTAGTCGAGGACGTCCTCCGGCGGCGCCTTCATCCTGCGTGCCTCGTCGAGCACCGCGAGGTGGTCCACCCACGGTCGCCTCATGATGTCGTGCGCGATGTCCGACTCATCGGTATCGAACCGCTCGCTGAACCACGTGGCGAACCACTGGTCAGCGGCGCGCTCGACGGGCAGCGGGCTGATCAACGCGGCGTCTCTGGGCGGTCGGTCCGGGTCCCTGACGCGGTCGAGAAGCTCAGCGGCGCTCAGCGCTCCCGGATGCGCGAGGACATCCTGCGTGTCGACACCCATCAGGTCGAACAGCTCGCCCGGCGTCAGGCCGTCGGTGCCCGAGGTCAACGGGGTGTGCGTGCCGACCCACAACGCCCACCACGGCGCGGTCGTCACGTCGTCGAAGCTGTTCCGAAGGTGCGTCACCAGCTCCGCGACGGAGAGCCGGTCCGGTTCCGGCACCGACGGTGGAGATGCCGACAGCAGGCGCGCCGCCGATCGGAAGGGCATGAGGTCCGTCGGAGCGGCGTCCATCCGCCAACCCCACTCGAGCAGGACCGGTGCCCGCACGTTCGCCCGATATGTCAGCCTCGGCAGGTAGGTCGGCATCTGACCGGTCTTTCGGGTCAGGTCGAACAGCCAGTGCGCCTCGCCGTCGTCCAGTTCCATCCGCTCGGCCAGACCGACCAGGCGGGGCAGGTCGACCCAGGCGTTGGCGGCCAGTGCCCGCACCTCGTCGGCGGACACCCCGAACCGGGCCGCCCACCTGGTCGCCTGCGCCTCGGTGACCGGAGGCACCTGCCGATACAGGCCGGACGGCGTCAACGCGCCGAAGGAGCCTGCGACGTCGTACGGCGTCAGCGCGTGGAGGAAACCTGCGATGTCGTCCAGCGGCCGGTCGCCGAGCATCCGATAGAGCTGTAGCCGCAGGTGCCGGGACGACAGATCCGCGAGCAGCGCGGTGGCCGGGAAGCCGAGCCGGCCGCTCAGTGATGCGTACCGGACGAGCTGCTTCGGCGTACGGAACCCGCGTTCCCGGGCGACGTCGAGGACCGCCTCCCCGAGCGAGCGATGCGGACCGCCCCGCGCGGACGCGGTCGCACGCCGCACGCCCTCCCGCACCACGTCACCGATCATCAACAGCGCGGACCAACTGTCCGCTGCGGTATCCGTCCACTGTGCTTTCGGAGGTTCGTCGGGGTCCGTGGGCACTGCGGGCGCCGGAGACTGCGGCGGCTCGGCACTGTACGGCGGTGGCTCGGCCTCGGAGAACTTCGCCGCTGACCGGAGCTCGTCAACCAGTCGATTCAGCTCGTCGGCCATCCGCTCCGGCTTGTCGGCCTTGGGAAGACCGAGTTCCGCCACCACGGACGTCGGATCGTCACCCCGATGGTACTGCTCCCAGGCCCAGTCGAACGACCGCGACATCAGGTGCGCCGGCAGCGCGTCCAGCAACTCCAACGACACGCCCCGGGCGTTGAGCCACCGCAGGACCGGCAGGTCGGCCGGGTCCAGAATCAGCCGGCGGCCGATGTCGGCCAGCAGACCCAGATCGTGG